>JADGHE010000044.1 GCA_019689555.1 Variibacter sp.
ACCCCTGCGACGTGTCACCCCTGCTTCGTCAGGGCGAGCCATTCGTCCTCGCTCAGCACCGTGACGCCGAGCTCGCGCGCCTTCGCGAGCTTCGAGCCGGCGCCGGGGCCGGCGACGACGAAATCGGTGTTCTTCGAGACCGATCCCGCGACCTTCGCGCCGAGCCGCTCGGCGAGGGCCTTGGCCTCCTCGCGCGTCATTTGTTCGAGGGTTCCCGTGAACACGACGGTCTTGCCGGCGATCCGGCTGTCGCGCGCCGGCCGCTCGGCGTCGCGGATCCGCACCTGCTTCGTCAGCCGCTCGACGATCCTGCGATTGTGGGGCTCGCGGAAATAGGCCTCGAGCGCGTCGATCACCGTGTCGCCGATCTGGTCGAGCGCATCCATCTCCTGCCGCGTTTCCTGGTCGCCATGCGCGAGCTTGAGGCAGGCGTCGTAAAAGGCCTGCCACGATCCGTAGCCGCGGGCGAGCGCGCGCGCCGTGGTCTCACCCACGTGGCGAATGCCGAGCGCATAGATGAAGCGTTCGAGCGGAATCTCGCGGCGCGCATTGATGGCGCGGAACAGGTTGCGGACCGAGACCTCGCCATAGCCCTCCTGCTCCTGCAGTCTGATGCTCTCGTTGCGCTCTTCGAGCGTGAAGATGTCCGCGGGCTCCTTCAGCCAACCCTGCGCGTAGAAGAACGCGATCTGCTTCTCGCCCAGCCCCTCGATGTCGAAGGCGCGCCGCGACACGAAGTGCCGCAGATGCTCGATGCGCTGGTAGGGGCAGGCGAACTCGCCGCTGCAGCGCGCAACCGCGCCCTCCGCGCCGCTCGCTGTCCGCTCGCGCACCACCGGCGTGTGCAGCGAGCACGGACATCGTCGCGGGAACTGAAAGGGTTGGGCGTGCGCAGGCCGCTTCTCCAGCACGACGCCGAGCACCTGCGGGATCACGTCGCCCGCCCGCTGGATCACCACCGTATCGCCGATGCGCACGTCCTTGCGGGCGATTTCGTCCTCGTTGTGCAGGGTTGCGTTCTGCACCACCACGCCGCCGACGGTGACGGGCTCGAGCTTGGCGACGGGCGTGAGCGCCCCGGTGCGGCCGACCTGAATGTCGATCGCCTTGACGACCGTCGTCGCCTTCTCGGCCGGGAACTTGTGCGCGACCGCCCAGCGCGGGCTGCGCGACACGTAGCCGAGCCGCTCCTGCCAGTCGATCCGGTCGACCTTGTAGACGACGCCGTCGATGTCGTAGTCGAGCGCGCCGCGCTTGAGCTCCATCTCGCGGTGGAAGGCGAGCAGCTCGTCCACGGAATGGCAGAGCCGCATCAGCGGGTTGGTCTTGAAGCCGCAGGCGGCGAACCATTCCGTCATGCCCGACTGCGTGCCGGCCGGCATCTCGCTCATCTCGCCCCAGGCATAGGCGAAGAAGCCGAGCGGCCGCGAGGCGGTGACCGCCGGGTCCTTCTGCCGCAGGGAGCCGGCCGCCGCGTTGCGCGGATTGGCGAAGACGGGCTCGCCCGCCGCCGCCTGCCGCTCGTTGAGCGCGAGGAAGGCCGACTTGGTCATGTAGACCTCGCCGCGCACCTCGCAGATCGCGGGCACGTGCGTGCCCGCGAGCCTGTGCGGCACGTCCGCGAGCGTTTTCACATTGGCCGTGACGTCCTCGCCGATGCTGCCGTCGCCGCGCGTCGCGCCGGCGACGAGCACGCCGCGCTCGTAGCGCAGCGACAGCGACAGGCCGTCGATCTTCGGTTCCGCGACGAAGTCGATCGGCGCGTCCCCGAGCCGCAGGAAGCGGCGGATGCGCTCGACGAAATCGCGCACGTCGCCTTCGCTGAAGGCGTTGTCGAGCGAGAGCATCGGCACGGCGTGCCGCACCTTCGGGAAGCGCCCCGCCGGGGCCGCGCCCACCCGGCGCGAGGGCGAGTCGGGGCGCACGAGCGCGGGGAACCGCGCCTCGATCGCGGCGTTGCGGGCGCGCAGCGCATCGTACTCGGCGTCCGAGATGATCGGCGCGTCCTCCTGGTAGTAGCGGGCGTCGTGCTCCGCGATCTCGCGGGAAAGGCGCGCCAGCTCGGCCGCGGCCTGCGCCTCGGTGAGGTCTTCGACGGGAATGCGCGAGAGATCCTTTGCAGACATGGGAAACATTACCGATCGGTCTTATCGTCTGCGCGGGCAGACGATCCGCGGCCAACACGAAAGCTTATCATAATCGGCGGGGCGCCTTCGGTTCCGCGCGCGGCCGCAAGATTCAGTCGGCAGCCGCCCGGATCAGCCGCTCGGCGGCGGCGCGCGCCTCCTCCGTGATCTCGGCGCCCGCGAGCATGCGCGCAATCTCTTCGCGACGCCGTTCGGCGGCCACCTCGGCGACGCGCGTGGTGACGCGCCGGCCGCGATCGCGTGCATCCTTGGTGATGAGGTAGTGACGATCGGCGCGCACGGCGACCTGCGGCGCGTGCGTCACCGCCACGACCTGCACGCGCGAAGCGAGCCGGGCGAGCCGTGCGCCGATCGCATCCGCCACCGCGCCGCCGACGCCGGTGTCGATCTCGTCGAAGACGAGTGTCGGCGCCGAGCCGCGGTCCGCCAGCACCACCTTGAGCGCGAGCAAAAAGCGCGCAAGCTCGCCGCCCGAGGCGACCTTCATGAGCGGCCCCGGCCGCGTTCCCGGATTGGTCTGCACCCAGAAGGCGATGCGGTCGAAGCCCTCCGGCCCGCCGGCCTCCTCGTCGCTTGCGATGTCGGTGGAGAAGCGGGCGCGCTCGAGCCGCAAAGGCGCAAGCTCCTTGTTGACCGCCGCGTCGAGCTTCGCCGCCGCCTTGCGGCGCGCGGCCGAGAGCGCGGCGGCCGCGGCGCGGTAGCGCGCCTGCGCCGCCTGCATTTCGGCTTCGAGGGCGGCGATGCGCTCGGCGCCGGCGTCCAGGGCCGCGAGGTCGGCGGCATAGCGCTCGGCCAATGCGGCGAGATCGTCGGGCGCGACATTGTACTTGCGCGCCGCCGCGCGCAACGCGAACAGCCGCTCCTCGATCCGCTCCAGCTCGCGCGGATCGTGCTCCGCCGAGGCGAGCGCGCTTTCGAGGTGGCCCCGCGCCTCCTCGATGGCGGCGAGCGCCGCGTCGAGCGCGCGCACGGCCGGCGCCACCAGATCCGGCGCCTGCGCCTGCCGCCGTTCGAGGCGCCGGATCGCGGCCGCGAGATTCGGCACCGGCGAGAGCGCGCCGGCGACGGCGTTGTGCGCCTCCTGCAAATCCGCCAAGGCCTTTTCGGCCTGCATCATGGCGGCGCGGCGCTCGGCGAGGGCCTGCTCTTCGCCGGGCGTCGGCTTGAGGCGCGCAAGCTCCTCGCAGGCGTGGCGCAGAAAATCGGCCTCGCGCGCGGCGGCCTCGACGCGCGCGCGCTGCGCCTCGCAGGCGGCCCGCGCTTCGCTGAGCGCCCCCCACAGCCGCGCCACCTCTGCCGCCTCTTCCTCGAGACCGCCATAGGCGTCGACGAGGCGGCGGTGCGTCGCCGGGTCGACCAGGGCGCGCTCGTCGTGCTGTCCGTGGATTTCGACCAGGGTCGCGCCGAGCGCGCGGAGGACCTGCACGCTCGCCGGCTGATCGTTGACGAAGGCCCGGGTGCGCCCGTCGGCGAGCTGCACGCGGCGCAGGATGAGCTGGTCCTCGACCGGCAGGTCGTTGGCGGCGAGGATGGCGCAGGCGGGATGCGTGCGCGGGATCTCGAACACCGCGGTGACCTGCCCCTGCGCGGCGCCTTCCCGCACCAGGCTCGCGTCGCCGCGTGCGCCGAGGGCGAGCGTCAGCGCGTCGAGCAGGATCGACTTGCCCGCCCCCGTCTCGCCGGTGAGCACCGAGAGCCCGGCGGCGAGGTCGATGTCGAGCCGGTCGATGAGGACGATGTCGCGGATCGCGATTCGGGTGAGCATGGCGAAGCGCGGCGCGAGGCGTTCGGCTCCCTATCCGGCGTAGCCCTCCACGAGGGCGACGTCCGACTTCGCGCTCGCGAGGCGCAGCTGCATCACCGGAGCGTATTCGGCGCTCTCGTAGAAGCGCCGGGCCTCCGTCAGCGACGGAAACTCCAAGACGACCAGCCGCCGGACCGGGAGGCGGCCCTCGACATGCTCGAGATCGCCGCCGCGAACGAGATACCGCCCCCCGAACCGCGCGACGAGCGGCGCCACCTGCGCGCGATATTTCGCGAAGGTTGCGGGATCGTGCACTTCGATATTGGCGATCAGATATCCGGCCATCGGCGACTCCCCGGCGTGCGGCGCCAAGTCACGCGCGGAATCGGCCGTCTTGTCAACCGAGCCCGACCTTCTTGAAGGCGCGGCTGATCCACGAATCCGTGGACTCGCGCGGCTCCGCCCCGCCCGACTTCACCAGCCTGTAGGCGTCCTTGTACCAGGGACTGTCGGGGAAGTTGTGGCCAAGGACGGCGGCCGCGGTCTGCGCCTCGTGCACGATGCCGAGCGCCATGTAGCATTCGGCGAGCCGCATCAGCGCCTCCTCCACGTGGCGCGTCGTCTGATACTGGGTGACGACGATCTTGAAGCGGTTGATGGCGCCCGTGTAGTTGCGCTTGTCGAGATAGTACCGGCCGATGGTCATCTCCTTGCCGGCGAGCTGGTCGCGGGCGATGTCGAGCTTCCGGCGGGCGCTGATCGCGTACTCGGTGTTCGGGTACTTGCGCACGATCTCCTCGAGCGCGGCGACCGCCTTCTCGGTGCGCGCTTGGTCGCGCGTCACGTCGGGGATCTGATCGAAATAGGCCGAACCCATGATGTACTGGGCGTAGGGGGCGTCCGCGCTCGCCGGGTGCAAGGTCACGTAGCGCTTGGCCGCGTTGATCGCGTCGTCGTACTCCTTCGCCTCGTAATAGGCGTAGGCCGACATCAGCAGCGCCTTGCGCGCCCATTCCGAATAGGGGTGCTGGCGGTCGACCTCCTCGAAGCGCTTGGCGGCGGCCTTGTAGTCCTTCTTGTTGTTCAGAAGGAACAGGCCCTCGTTGTAGAGCTTGTCCGCAGGATCGTCGGGGATGTTGACCGAGTCTGCGTTGTCGAAAATGCTGCAACCGGCAACCGGCGCAAGGCAGAGCGCCAGCGCAAGCAGGCGCGCAAGCGCAAACCAGCCGAGCCGCGCCGAAGTCATGGAACGCAAGCGCATAGCGTGTTGAACCGTCTCCACCGCGCGCGATCCGGAACGGCCGCGCATTCCTCCCGTTCCTTAGCGAAGGTCGACGAGCGGTCCAAGCGGTTACGTCGACATTGAGCCGGGATTATGGCTCTTGGGCTTCAACCGCCCGGAGGCCGGGACGCCCGCGCCCCGCGCCCCCCGCGACCGGAGCGCGCGCCCGTCAGATCACGTCCGGCGCAAAGGCCGGCTGCGGCATGGCGCTCAGTTCCACATGGCCGCGGGCGCGCCGCGCCGGCTCCCGCGCCTCCACGAGCGTCCACGCCGTGGGGTCGGCGAGCAGCGCGCTCAGCACCGCGTAATTGAGGCGGTGCCCGCCGCGCACGGACCGGTAGGCGCCGAGAATGGGCGCGCCGGCGAGCGCCAGGTCGCCGATGGCGTCCAGCGCCTTGTGGCGCACGAACTCGTCCGCGAAGCGCAGGCCCTCGCTGTTCACGATCGCGTCGTCGTCGACGACGATGGTGTTCTCGAGCGAGGCGCCGAGCGCATAGCCCGCGCCCCACAGCCGCGCGACGTCGCGCGTGAATCCGAACGTGCGGGCGCGCGCGAGCTGCCGGCGGAACACGCCGGGATCGACGTCGCGCGCGAAAGACTGTTTGCCGATGAGGGGATGGTCGAACTCGATCTCCACCTCGACGCGGAAGCCGTCGTAAGGGCGCAGCTCGCCGTAGGACTCACCGGAGGTGACGCCGACCGGCTTCAGCACCCGCAGGTAGCGCCGCGGCGCCGCCAAGGGGACGATGCCCGCCGCATCGACGGCCTCGACGAACGGCCAAGCGCTCCCGTCCATGATCGGGACCTCCGGGCCGTCCAGCTCGACGACGGCGTTGTCGATGCCAAGACCAAAAAGCGCCGCCATGACGTGCTCGATCGTCGCGACGGCCGCGCCCGATTCGTCGCCCAACACGGTGGCGAATTCGGTGGCCGCGACCGCCCGCGGCTCCGCACGGATTTCGCGCTCCGGCTCGCCGGGCGCGCTGCGGACGAAGACGATGCCGGTATTGGCCGCGGCGGGATGAAGCGTCAGCGTGACGGGAAGCCCGGAATGAACGCCAATGCCCGACAGCTCGGCAACGTCGCGAAGAGTGGTCTGCCTGCCAGCTTTCATCGTCCGCAGCACCCATCCCGGACCGCGATGCCGCAACGACGGCACCCGGCCCGGCCCCAAGACCAGCCCACTGATTTTGAAGCACCGACTCCGACCGACGGCCGGGCGGCGTCTCCCCACGCGAAACCCCAATCGCGAATCGGAACTTACCCGCCGCGGCAAAGAAGTCCAATTCACGGTTTCTTACCGACTATTACGAGGCGGCTGCCGAACGGCCCGCGCCTTCAATAGCTTACGGGCGACGCCTTTCGGCGCCGCCCGCATCGTCTCGGGGATCGCGCGTCGACACCCCGCGGCCTACTTGGCCTGCCGGCGCAGGAAGGCGGGGATTTCGAGCTGATCGTCGTCCATGAAGCTCGGCGTGACGCGGCCGTGCTGATCGAGCGGCTGCTGCGCCGGGCGCGTCGGAGTCGGTCGCCGGGCATATTCGGCGACGGCCTCGGGCATGCGGGCCTCCTGTGCGCGCGGCTGCGCGGGCGCGGGGCGCTCGACCGGGCGCACCGGGGCTGGCGCGGGCCGCGGCTGCCGCGCGGCGGCCGGAGCCGCCTCCTCGCGACGGCCGAGCCCGACGGAAGCGAGCCGCTGCAGCAGCGACATGCGCGGCCTGTCGGCGAGTTCTTCGCGCTCTTCGGCCGCCCGCTGGGCGCGGAGCTCGGCCTGGGCCGGCAGCGGCAGTTCGTCGATTCGCGGCATGCGCGGCGAACGGCTCTGCGGGCGCTCCGGCTGCGGCGGGATGAAGGGCTTCGTCGGCGGCTCCTGGGCCGCAGCCGACGGCTCCTCGGTCGCGGTCGGCAGCAGCGTGGGCTTCGGCGCGATCGGCCGGATGGTCACGTCCCCCACCGCGGCGGCGGCGGGCTCCTCCATCGCCGGCTCGCCCGCGTCCTCCGCCGGGAGGGGCGCCGCCGGGGCGCGCTCGACCGCGACGGCGGCATGGCTTTGCGCCGGCTCGTGGTCGGGAGCCGCAGCCTCCGGCCGGGCGGCGCGCTCGGTCGGCCGGTACCCCATGGCGCGCGATCGCGCGGCCAGGTCCGCGGCCTGCTCGGCCGCGGCCTGCGCGGCGAGATCGATACCCGTCGCCACGACGGAGACGCGGATGATCCCTTCCAGGCTCTCGTCGAAGGTCGCGCCGACGATGATGTTGGCGTCGGGGTCGACCTCCTCGCGGATGCGGGTCGCAGCCTCGTCGACCTCGTAGAGGGTGAGGTCGCGGCCGCCGGTGATCGACACGAGCAGCCCGCGCGCGCCCTTCATCGACACGTCGTCGATCAGCGGGTTGGAGATGGCGGCCTCGGCGGAGCGCAGCGCGCGCTTTTCGCCGGTGGCTTCGCCGGTGCCCATCATCGCCTTGCCCATTTCGCGCATGACGGCGCGGACGTCGGCGAAGTCGAGATTGATGAGCCCTTCCTTCACCATCAGGTCGGTGATGCAGGCCACGCCGGAATACAGCACTTGATCCGCCATCGCGAAGGCGTCGGCGAAGGTGGTCTTTTCGTTCGCGACCCGGAACAGGTTCTGGTTCGGGATGATGATGAGGGTGTCGACCGCCTTCTGCAGCTCGACGATGCCGGCCTCCGCGACGCGCATGCGGCGCGCGCCCTCGAAATGGAACGGCTTGGTCACGACGCCGACCGTGAGGATGCCGAGCTCCTTGGCGCATCGTGCGACGACCGGCGCCGCCCCGGTGCCGGTGCCGCCGCCCATGCCGGCGGTGACGAACACCATGTGGGCGCCGGTGAGATGGTCACGGATCTCGTCGATGACCTCCTCGGCGGCGGCGCGGCCGACCTCGGGCTGCGAGCCCGCGCCCAGCCCCTCGGTGACCTGCACGCCCATCTGGATGATCCGCTCGGCCTTCGAGAGGCTGAGCGCCTGCGCGTCGGTGTTGGCAACGACGAAATCGACGCCCTGCAGACCCGCGGTGATCATGTTGTTGACGGCGTTGCCGCCTGCGCCGCCGACGCCGAAGACGGTGATCCGCGGCTTCAGTTCCCGAACATCGGGCATCCTAAGGTTGATGGTCATGGGTGGCCTCTTGAAAACGCGGATCCAGGAGCATCGCTCGTGTGTGGCCGGTCCGCTCCCGGCCGCAGCGTCGTGAAAACTCGGGTCATCAGAAGCTCTCTCGCAGCCATCGTCCGACCCGCGCGAAATAGTTGTCGGAGCCCGCGAGCACGGTGCGCGCGCGCTGCGGCTCGAAATGTTCGAGATGCGCCGCCTGGGGATAGACGAGCAGGCCGGCGGCGACCGCGAAGGCCGGCCCCTTGGCGGCCTCGGGCAGGCCGGAAAGACCGAGCGGCCGGCCGACCCGCACCTGGCGGCCGAGAATGCGGCCGGCGAGGTCCGGCAGGCCGTTGAGCTGGCTCGCGCCGCCGGTGAGCACGACGCGCCCGCGCGGCTCGGCCGCGAAGGGCGAGGCCGCGAGCCGGTCGCGCACGATCTCCAGGATCTCCTCGGCGCGCGGACGGATGATGTTGACCAGCGCGGCGCGCGGGACCGTTTGCGGCGCTTCGCGGTCGTCCGGGCCGGAAGACACCGTGATCATCTCGTGGTCGTCGGACGCGCCGGACAACACGCTGCCGTAGAGAGTCTTGACGCGCTCGGCGTCGGCGATGCGGGCGTTGAGCCCGCGCGCGAGATCCATCGTGACGTGGCGCCCGCCGAGGGCGATGCCGTCCGTATGGACGAAGTGCCCGTTCGAGAAGATCGAGATCGTGGTCGTGCCCGCGCCGAAATCGACGATGGCGGAGCCGAGATCGGCCTCGTCGTCGGTGAGCACCGCGAGCCCCGCGACATAGGGCGCCGCCACCATCGCCTCGATCGAGAGGTGGCAGCGCTCGATGCACAACATCAAATTGCGCACCACGGCGGTATCGACGGTGACCACATGCATGTCGACGCCGAGCCGCCGGCCGAGCATGCCGCGGGGGTCGCGGATGCCGCGCGTGTCGTCGAGCGCGTAGCCGATGGGCAGGGAGTGCAACACCGCCCGGCCCTCGCGGATCGAATGGCGGCTGCCGGCGCCCAGCACCCGTTCGATGTCGCTGTCGGTGATGGTGGGGCCGGCGGCGTGGACGGTCGCCGCGAAAAGCTCGCTCGCGAGCCGCCCGGCCGAGACCGACACGATCACCGATTCGAGTTCGACGCCGGCCATGCGCTCGGCGGCGGCGACGGCGTGGCGGATGGCGTCCTCCGCCTCAGAGAGATTGGCGACGGTGCCGTTCTTGATTCCCGCCGACCGCGTATGCCCGATCCCCAGGATCTCGATGGCATGCGTGCGGCGCGGCAAGACGTCTTGCGCGGGCGCGGGCCGAAGGCGCGCAATCAGGCAGGCGATCTTGCTGCTGCCGATGTCGAGCGCCGAGACGATCGCCGTGCGCCGCGGCGCAAGCGGCTTCATCTTCGGCGTGATGCCGTAGCGCAGCGGGTTCATGCGTCGCCTCCCCTGCGCTTCTTCTTGTCCTTGAGGGCCTGTTCGCGCGCCTGCGCGGCCTCGTCGGAGAGGCGCACGGTCACGCGATCCGGCAGGCGGAGGTCGATCGCCGTGAGGTCGCGGGTGAGGATGTTCTTGTCGCGGTCGAGCGCGATCAGCGTATCGAGCGCCTCCTCGACCCCCGCCTCGGGGAGACGGATGTCGAGCCCGCTCTTGAGCTTGAGGTTCCAGCGCCGGTCCGCGACCAGAATGGCGGCCCTGACCTGATCGCGCAGGTCCGGATAGCGATCGAGCAGGGCGAGGAAGTCGTGCGCCTTGGCGGCCGCGCCGGGACCGACGACGAGCGGAAGCTGCGGAACCGCATGGTCGTCCACGGGCGCGAGCACCGTGCCGTCGGCGGCGATGATGGAGAGCTTGCCGTCCTTCTGCCAGAGGGCGAAGGCTTGGCGCTCCTCGATCGCGATTTCCAGGTGGTCCGGATAGAACTTGCGCACCGTGGCGCGGGCGATCCACGGCGTCGCCTCGAGGCGCCGGCGCGCTTCGGCGACGTCGAGGAACAGAAGCGAGGTGTTGGCGGTGATGCCGGCGGCCGACAGCACCTCCGCCTCGGTGAGCTGCTTGCGGCCGGTGATGGTGAGCGTTGCGATCTTGAAGCCCGCGGCATTGGCGGCGTCGTCGCGCAGCTCCCTCAGGAAGCCTGCGACGGCGGAGAAGTGTTCGCCGCGATAGGCGCCGTAGGCGACGGTCGCCGCCATGAGCATCGCAGCCGCGACCGCTCCGGCCCGCTGCGGCCTGCGGCGGATCGCCTTAAGTGTCGCAAGCCCGACCCGGCCCGCCGCGTGAACCGCGCCGACGGCGAGGCGCTGCAGGCCGGCCTGCGATCGTCCGGAGCTGGCGGCTCGGCCCCGACCGGCCCGGCCCGCCGGGCGGGGGCCCGCGGACCGCTTCAGCGGTTGGGTGAGGCGTCCTCGACCATCCATTGCACCAGCTCACCGAACGAGATTTCCGCAGCGGCGACGCAGCCGGGCGCGCGAAGCCTCATGGTCCGCCTGGCTCGCTCAGGCGGACCGACTTCCTGATGCCTCCCCGCGGGCGTCGTAGCGAAAACCCTACGGCTCACCCCGCGGCGGCGGTGCGCTTGATGCGCCGCAGCCGCCAGTCTTCGGGCCTGTTGGTAAACATTTAGTAAATTTGACCCGGCAGGATTTGCCGACCGACGCGGCGCGCGGGCCCTCGCCGCCTCGCCCGCCCGGACGGACCTTGGCCCCGGCTCCAGACGCAAGGAAATCAAGCGGGGCAATGCCGGCCGCGCCGCGCACGGGCCCTCGCGGCTTCCGGGGTGCGGCTGTCGCCGACCGCCGTTCGGCCGTCGACCGCCGCTCCTCCATTTAACGAATCAGTGGTGAATCAACGGTTGAGGGAGGCGTCCTCGACCATCCATTCGACGAGCTCGCCGAACGAAATGCCGGCATGCGCGGCGAGCTCCGGCACGAGCGAGGTCTCGGTCATGCCGGGTTGGGTATTGACCTCGAGGCAGAACAGCCCCTCGGGACCGTTCGCGCGGTCGTCGTAGCGGAAATCCGCGCGGCTCACGCCGCGGCAGCCGAGCGCCCGGTGCGCCGCGAGCGTCAGGCGCTGCACCTCCGCGTAGACGTCGGGCGGAATCGGCGCGGGCAGGATGTGCCGGCTGCCGCCGAGCGCGTACTTGGCCTCGTAATCGTAGAACCGGGTCGCCGGGACGATCTCGATCACCCCGAGGGCCCGGTCGCCCATCACCGCGCAGGTCAATTCCTTGCCGGGGATGAAGCGCTCGCAGAGGACCTTCTCACCGTATTTCCAATCGTCCCGAAACAGCTCCTGAGGGGGGTGCTCCTGCTCCTCGGTGACGATGAACACCCCCACGCTCGAGCCCTCGGCGATCGGCTTGATGACATAGGGGCGCGGCAGCACATGGGCTCTCGCCGCCTCGAAGCGGGAGACCACGATCCCCTCGGGGACCGGCACCCCGGCCGCCCGCAGCAGCACCTTGGCCACGTCCTTCTGCATCGCAAGGGCCGAGGCGAGCACCCCCGAATGGGTGTAGGGAATCGCCAGCACCTCGAGAATGCCCTGCAGCGTGCCGTCCTCGCCCGGCCGGCCGTGCAGCACATTGAGCGCCACGTCGGGCCTGAGCGCGGAGAGCACGCTCGCGATGTCCCGGCCGACGTCGATGCGGCTCACGCGGTATCCGCGCGCCTCGATGGCGTCCGCGCAGGCGCGGCCCGACGACAGCGAGACCGCGCGCTCCGCCGACCAGCCCCCCATCAGGACCGCAACATGCTTGGCCGCCATGCAACCCTCGAATCCGTTTGGGCGAACATCGCTGATTCGAGGCCGCGCTTCTAATGCGTTCCTGGCATGCCCCTCGAAATATTCGCCAAAGCGGCCGGGCGGGCCGCCGGCCCTTGCCGCGACGGCGCGGCCACGCTGCTATAGACGGCGTCGGAGAAGCGTCATCGAACGGGGGGCGGAGAGCACATGATTGCGCGCGAGGCCGTGAGGGCCGGCATCTTCATTCCTCCGCATCACCCCAACGACGAGGACCCGACCCTCGCGATCCAGCGCGACCTGGAGCTCGTCGAGTGGTACGACCGGCTGGGCTACGACGAGGCCTGGATCGGCGAGCATCACTCCGGCGGATTCGAAATCACGGCCTCGCCCGAGATCTTCATCGCCGCCGCAGCCGAACGCACGAAGCGGATCAGGCTCGGCACCGGCGTCGTCTCGCTGCCCTATCACCACCCGCTCATCGTCAGCCCGGCCGGCTACGACGCGCTCGATACCAACTGGGAGGCCGCCAACAAGGCGGCCGCCGCGCACGGCCGCACCCTGGACCGGCGCGACCTGCGCCTCGTCGCCCCGTTCCACATCGCCGAGACGCGCGAACGCGCGCTCGAGAACGTCCGCTGGGGCTGGGAAAAACACGCGCACTACAACCGCATTCTCGCGCCGATGGGCGGCGGGCTGATCGCCTCCAGCCTCGAGGAGCTGATGGAGCGCAAGAGCGGCGTGATCGGCACGCCCGACGACGCGGTCGCCTTCCTCGAACGCTATTGGCAGAAGACGGGCGGCTTCAGCTGCATTCTCCACCTCGCGATCAACTGGCCGCGCTTCGAGGACGCCAAGCGCTCCGCGGAGCTGTTCATGCGCTACGTGATGCCGAAATTTACCGGCCGCAACGCCTGGCGCGAGGCCTCCTACAACTGGATCGCGGAGCACAGCGAGGAGTTCTACGGCGCCCGCAAGGCCGCGGCCGCGCAGGCGATCGACCAGTATCTCGGCCGGAAGCCGTCCTGACGGACGCGCGACCGCCCCTTCCCCCCGGAGTCCGCCCGTGATTGACGCTATGATCGAACTGCCCTTCGCCGGCATCCTGGCCACGCTCTCTCTCTTTTATGCGGCGACCGGGACGCTGGTCTACTGGCTGGCGTTCCGCTCGCCGGCGCGCGCCTTCGCTGTGAAGTTGAACGGTGTCGTCGCGCCCTTCTTCGCCGCGGTCTCGGTGCTGTTCGCGCTGCTCACCGGCTTTCTCGCCAGCGACGTCGGCGACCGGAACAGGCAGGCCGTGCGGGCGGTGACGGCCGAGCGCGACGCCGTGCTCAACCTTTACACGCTGAGCATCGCCTCGGCGTCGGAAATGGGGTCGATCCGCGCGGCGTTGAGAGCCTACGTCGCCGCGGTGGTCGAGGACGAATGGTCGCGCATGGCCGCGAGCGAAAGCTCCCAGCGCACCGACGAGGCCATGGCCGTGCTCATGCAGGAAGTGAGCGACCCCAAAATCGCCGTGGAGTCGGGGCAGGCGGTGCACAATGCGCTGCTCAACACGGCCATTCGCATCCGCACGGCCCGGTCCGAGCGGCTGGCGCTCAGCGCCGACCGAACCAACGACCTCAAATGGGCGACGGTGCTCATCCTCGGCGTGCTGACGCAAGTCGCCATCGGCCTCGTGCATCTGGACCGGCCCCGAGCGCATGCGGCTGCAATGACCGTCTTTTCGCTGGCCATGACGATCACGCTCTCGCTCATTGCGCTGCAGGAGCATCCGTTCAACGGGCCCCTGCGGGTCATGTCCACGCCCATCGAGGAGGCGCTGGCGAAGATGTCGACCGGTGACGCGCCGTGAACGGCGCGGCTGCGCCGGCTCACGGCGCGGCGGGCACGCCGATCCGCTTGATCTCCCATTCCAGCTCGACGCCGGACGTTTCGCGGACCCGCCGGCGCACGGTCTCCCCGAGCGTCTCGATGTCGGCGGCCGTGGCGTTGCCGCGGTTGATCAAAAAATTGCAGTGCAGCTCGGACACCTGTGCGTCGCCGACGACGAGGCCGCGGCAGCCGGCCGCGTCGATGAGCTGCCACGCCTTGTGGCCGGGCGGATTCTTGAACGTCGAGCCGCCGGTGCGGCTCTTGATGGGCTGCGAGGCCTCGCGCGCCTCGGTGATCCGGTTCATCTCGGCGGCGATGGCCACCGGATCGCCGGCCTCGCCGGCGAACACGGCCTCCGTGAAGACGACCTCGTCGTCGACGCCGCAGTGGCGATAGCTGTAGCCCATGTCGGCGTTGGAAAAGACGCGCACGCGCCCCGCGCGGTCGACGCCCCGCGCCTCGACGAGCGCATCCTTGGTCTCGCGCCCATAGGCGCCGCCGTTCATCCTCAATGCGCCGCCGATCGCACCGGGAATGCCGCGCAAAAACGACAGCCCCGCAATGCCGGCCTCCTGCGCGGCGCGCGCAACCTTCACGTCCGGCACGGCGGCGCCGACGCGAATGCGGACCCCCTCCTCCACCGTCAAGCCGTTGAAGCCGCGGCCGAGCCGGATGACGACGCCCGGAACACCGCCGTCCCGCACGATGAGGTTCGAGCCGAGTCCCACCACCGTGACCGGAATGTCCCGCGGCAGCTCGCGCAGGAAATAGGCGAGGTCCGCCTCGTCCTCCGGCATGAACAGAACCTGCGCCGGCCCGCCCACGCGAAACCATGTCAGCTCCGCGAGCGGCTGGTTGGCGAGGAGCCGCCCGCGCAGCGCGGGCATGCGCGCCTTGAGATCGGGGGTGAGATCGGGGAACGACACGTCACGCAGCCCGTTCGATCGCCGCAAGCTCCTCGGGGAGCGCATAGGCCCATTGCGTGATGTTGCCGGCGCCGAGACAGATCACATAGTCGCCCGGGCGTGCGAGGCGCCGGATGAGGCCGGCGAGCTGCTGCGGCCCGTCGAGCGGAATGACCTGCCGGTGGCCGCGCGCGCGAACGGCGCTGACGAGCGAGTCGCGGTCGGCGCCCTCGATGGGCGCCTCGCCGGCCGGATAAACGTCGGCGATGATGACGACGTCGGCGTCGTTGAAGCAGGTCGAGAACGGCTCGAACAGAGACGAAAGCCGCGAATAGCGGTGCGGCTGCACCACGGCGATCACCTGGCCCTTCGTCGATTCGCGCGCCGCCTTGAGCACGGCGGCGATCTCGACCGGGTGATGCCCGTAATCGTCGATGATGGTGACGCCGTTCCACTCGCCGGTGCGCGTGAAGCGTCGCTTCACGCCGCCGAAGGCGGCGAGCGCCGTGCGGATACTCTCGTCCGAAACGCCCATCTCGTGCGCGACGGCGATCGCCGCGGTGGCGTTGAGCGCGTTGTGCCGGCCGGGCATCGGGAGGGCGAGATCGTCGATGGTATGGGTGGCATTGCCGTCGCGGTCGCGAAAGAGCACGGAGAAGCGCGAACGCCCGTCCGCATGGGTGAGGTCCACGAGTCGCACGTCGGCCTGCGGGTTCTCGCCGTAGGTGATGATGCGGCGATCCTCGATGCGGCCGACGATGCGCTGCACGATCGGATGGTCGGTGCACATCACGGCGAAGCCGTAGAAGGGCACGTTCTCGACGAAGGCGCGAAAGGCGTCCTGCACCGCCGCGAAGGTCTTGAAGTGGTCGAGGTGCTCGGCGTCGACATTGGTGACGATGGCGATGTCGGCCGGCAGCTTGAGGAAGGTGCCGTCGGACTCGTCGGCCTCGACCACCATCCAGTCGCCCTCGCCGAGGCGCGAATTGGTGCCGTAGGCGTTGATGATGCCGCCGTTGATTACGGTGGGGTCGAACCCGCCGGCCTCCACCAGCGCCGCGACCAGCGAGGTCGTGGTGGTCTTCCCGTGGGTTCCGGCGACCGCGATGCAGCTCTTGAGCCGCATGAGCTCGGCGAGCATCTCGGCCCGCCGCACGACCGGCAGGCGCTTGGCGCGCGCCGCCAGAAGCTCGGGATTGTCGCGCTTGATGGCGCTGGAGACGACGATCACGTCCGCGCCTTCGATGTTCTTCGCGTCGTGGCCGATGGCGATGCGGATGCCCTTCTCGCGCAGGCGCTTGACATTGGCGTTGTCGGAGACGTCCGACCCCTGCACGGTATAGCCGAGGTTGGCCAGCACCTCGGCAATGCCGCTCATGCCGATGCCGCCGATTCCGACGAAGTGCACCGGGCCGATGTCGCGCGGAAGCTTCATGTCATCCTCTTGGTGCTGCGCCGGCGCGGGGCGCCGCTACGGCGCTCGCGGTATCATATTCGCTACCCGCAGCACCAGATCGGCGAGGCGCTCGGCGGCGTCGAGCGCGCCGGCCGCGCGCGCCGCGGCCGCCATGGCGGCGAGCCGCTCCGGCGCGCCGGCGAGCGCGGCGATCTCCGCCGCCAGGCGCTCCGGCGTGAACTGGTTCTGCGGCAGCACGATGGCGCCGCCCGCCCTGGCGAGCGCCGTGGCGTTCGCGAGCTGATCCTGATCGAGCGCGTGCGGCAGCGGCACCAGGATCGCGGGCCGCCCGATCGCCGCCAGTTCGGCGACCGTCGAGGCGCCGGCGCGGGAGACGACGAGATGCGCCCCCGCCATCCGCTCGGGAAGATCGGTGAAGAAGGCTGCGGCCTCCGCCGCGACGCCGACGCGGGCGTAAGTCTCCCGCACCCGCGGAAGATCCTCCTCGCGCGCCTGCTGCACGACGGCGAGGCGCGCGCGCAAGCCGTCCTCGAGCCGCCCGATCGCCTCCGGCACGACGTCGGCCATGACGCGGGCGCCCTGGCTGCCGCCGAAGACGAGGAGCTTCAGCGGCCCGGCCGCGTGCGGCGGCTCGAACGGGGTCGCGGCGGCCGCGACCACGGCCGCGCGCACCGGATTTCCCGTATGGGTCGCCTTCGCGGCGAGCTGGGGATCGGCGTCGAGCACGCCGGGGAACGTGGTGGCGATGGCCGTCGCGCGCGGGGCGAGAAGGCGGTTCGCCCGCCCGATCACGGCGTTGGAATCGTGGATGATCGTCGGAATGCGGCGCAGCACGGCGGCGAGGACCGGCGGGATCGACGGATAGCCGCCGAAGCCCACGACGGCCGCGGGCCGCAGCCGACCCAGGAGCCTGAAGGCCACACCGAGCCCGAGGCCGAGCCGCCAGACGGTCGTCGCCATCGAGAGGGGATCGCGCCCGCGCAGCGTGTCGCTCGGGATGATGTGGGTTGCGCGCGCGGGGAACGCCTGGCCGTAGCGGGTCGCCCGCTCGTCGGTCGCGAGATCGACCGCCACGCCGCGCCGCGCGAGGGCGCCGGCGAGCGCCTCGGCCGGAAACAGATGGCCTCCCGTTCCCCCCGCGGCGAGCAGAACGAGCGGCGCCTTCGCGCCCGCGGCCATCACGCCGCCCCGAGCGCCGGGGCGAAACCGTTGCCGCTGCCGAGCTGCTCGGCGCGCGGGCGCTCGCGCGTCAACGCGAGCAGCATGCCCATCCCGTAGGCGAGCGAAATCAACGACGATCCGCCGTAGGAGACGAAGGGAAGCGTCATGCCCTTGGCGGGCATCAGGTGCAGATTCACTGCCATGTTGACCGCCGATTGGCTGCCGAACAGCATCGCGAGCCCCGCCACCGCGAAGCGGCTGAAGGGGTCGTCGTCGCGCAGCGCGTGCACGAGCGAACGGATCACCACGAGCGCGAACAGAGCGACGAGAATAAGGCAAAGAACGACGCCGAACTCCTCGGCCGCAACGGCGAACACGAAATCCGTGTGGCTTTCGGGCAGCACCCGCTTGACCGTGCCCTCGCCCGGGCCCGTTCCGAACCAGCCGCCGCGCACGAAGGATTCGATCGCCACGTCGACGTTGAACGTGTCGCCGGAGGAAGGGTCCATGAAGCGATTGATGCGCTTGGCCACATGCGGGATCGTGTAATAGGCGGTGACGAGCCCGATCACGGCGGTTCCGCCGAGACCGAAGACCCAGATCCAGCGCATCCCGGCCATGAAGAAGAGCGCGCTCCACACGAGCGCGATCAGCATGGTCTGGCCGAAATCGGGCTGCAGCACCAAGAGGACGATCACCGAGAGCAGAAGGGCGATCGCCACGGTATTGGCCGGCATTTCCGGGCGGCGCGCCGATTCGGCGAACAGCCACGAGACCAGAATGACGAAGGCCGGCTTGACGAATTCCGACGGCTGGATGTTCACGCCGGCGAGCACGATCCAGCGCCGCGCGCCCTTGATCTCGGCGCCGAAGACCAGCGTGGCCGCCAGAAGCGCGAGGCTCACGAGGAACACGATCAGCGAGACCCGGCGGATGGCCCGCAGCGAGAGCGCGGAGGTGCCGAACATGACCAGCAGCGCCGGGACCAGATAGAGGATATGGCGATAGACGAAGTGGAACGGATCGAGGCCGAGCCGCGTCGCGACCGGCGGGCTCGCCGCGAGCGACAGCACGATACCGGCCAGCATCAGGGCGGCGAGCGCCGCCAAAAGCACGCGGTCGATCGTCCACCACCACTCGCCGAACGGCGTGCGCTTGGCGCGCGACCTCATGGGCGCAATTCCCGGGCAGGTTGGCTCAAGCCCTCAGTCCTGCCCGGATATGGTTTTCATTCGATTAACAATGCGCGCGTGGCGCCTGAGGCTCCCGCCTGTTCGTTCGCCGTCACGGACCGGCTGCGCCCGCCCCGCGCGGGACGTGATCCTTCCTTTCGTCCTTGGTCCTGAGGCCGGGCGCTTACGCCGTCGCGTCTGCGAGAAGCGCCCGCACGGCATTGCGGAAGGTGGCGCCCCGGACCTCGAAATTGGGAAACTGATCGTAGGACGCGCAGGCCGGCGAGAGCAGCACGACCGGCTCGGCGGCCTCCGCGGCCGCGGCGTCGCGGGCGGCGAGCGCGACCGCCCGTTCGAGGGTGCCGGCGATCACATAGGGTGCATGGCCTTCGAGCGTGGCGGCGAAGGCCTCGGCCGCTTCGCCGATGAGATAGGCCTTGCGGATTCGCGGGAAGTAGCCGGAAAGGGAGGAAATGCCGCCGGTCTTGGGCTTGCCGCCGGCGATCCAGAAGATGTCGGTGAAGCTCGCCAGCGCCCGCGCCGCGGCGTCCGCATTGGTGGCCTTCGAATCGTTGACGAAGAGAACCCGCCCGCGCCGGCCCACCTCCTCCATCCGGTGCGCGAGGCCGGGGAACGACCGCAGCCCGCGCTGGATCGCCTCCGCCGAAAGGCCGAGCGCGAGCGCCGCCGCGGCGGCGCAGGCGGCGTTTTGCGCATTGTGGGCGCCGCGGAGCGATCCGATGCCGCCGAGCCGGGCGATCGGGCGCACCACGCCCCCGGCGGCCTGCACGATCTGCTCCGCCTCGACATAGAGCCCGTCGGCGAGCGGGCGGCGCACGGAGACCCGCACCACGCGCTTGCCCGCCCTCTCGAGGCGGTCGGCGATGGCCTGACAGCGGTCGTCGTCGACCCCGACGATCGCGGTGCCCGAGCGAGGCACCGCGGCGACCAGGCGCTCCTTGACGGCCGCGTAGTTGTCGAAGCTGCCGTGGCGGTCGAGATGGTCCTCGGTGATGTTGAGGAGAACACCAACCGTGGGGTCGAGCGTCGGCGCGAGGTCGATCTGGAACGAGGAGCACTCAATGACGTGCACGCGACCGGCACGCGGCGGCTCGAGCGAGAGGATGGCGGTGCCGATATTGCCGCCCGCTTGCGATTCGTGACCGGCCGCCGCGAAAAGGTGCGCCGTCAGCGCCGTCGTGGTGGATTTGCCGTTCGTGCCGGTGACGGCGACGAAGGGGGCGTCCGGCGCGGTGCGGCGCCGCTCGCGACAATAGAGTTCGATGTCGCCGATGACCTCGACGGCGGCCTCACGGGCCATGCCGACGCTCCAGTGCGGCGCGGGATGGGTGAGCGGGACCCCGGGGGCGAGCACGAGCGCTGCAAGCGCCGACCAGTCGACATGGCGCAGATCGGCGACCGGCACGCCGGCCTTCTCGGCCTCGGCGCGCTGCTTCGCGTTGTCGTCGAAGGCGACGACCTCGGCCCCGCCGGCGATCAGCGCGCGGCAGCTCGCGAGCCCCGAACTGCCGAGCCCGAACACGGCCACGCGCCGGCCCGCGAAGGAGGTGACCGGGATCATGGCCTCATCTCGCACCGTCGTTCCGCCGCGGGCGCGGAAGGCGCACGGAAATGACGGCCCTCGTCGGATTGGACACGATCACCTCAGCTTCAGCGTCGACAGCCCGATGAGCGCGAGCACCACGGAGATGATCCAGAAGCGGATCACGATCTGCGGCTCGGTCCAGCCGAGCTGTTCGAAGTGGTGATGAATCGGCGCCATCTTGAAGACGCGCTTGCCGGTCAGCTTGTACGAGACGACCTGGACGATGACCGAGACCGCCTCCAGCACGAACAGTCCGCCGATGACGGCGAGCACGATCTCGTGCTTCGTCGCGACCGCCACCGCGCCGAGCAGGCCGCCCAGAGCAAGGGAGCCGGTGTCGCCCATGAAGATGGACGCGGGCGGCGCGTTGAACCAGAGGAAGCCCAGGCCCGCGCCGAACACCGCGCCGCAGACCACCATCAATTCGCCCGTGCCGGCGACGTAATGAATCTGCAGGTACTCGGCGAAGACCGCATTGCCGGCGAGATAGGCGATCGCGCCGAAGCTCGCCGAGGCGATCATGACGGGGACGATCGCGAGCCCGTCGAGCCCGTCGGTCAGGTTGACCGCGTTGCCGGCCCCGACGATGACGAACGTGCCGAAGGCGATGAAGAACCAGCCGAGATCGACCACCAGCTCCTTGAAGAAGGGAAATGTGAGGGAGGTCGCAAACGGCGGGCGCCCGAGCTGCGACAGCGCAAAGCAGGCCGCGGCCGCGATGACGATTTCGATGCCGAGGCGCAGGCGGCCGGAAAAGCCGTCGTGCGTCTGCTTCGTGACCTTGAGATAGTCGTCGTAGAAGCCGACGAGCCCGAACCCGAGGGTGACGCCGAGGACGATCCAGACATACCGGTTGGAGAGGTTCGCCCACAGCAATGTCGAGACCACCAGCCCGGCGAGGATCATCAGGCCGCCCATGGTCGGCGTGCCGCGCTTGGTGACCAGATGGGATTGCGGCCCGTCGGCGCGGATCGGCTGCCCCTTGCCCTGCATCAGCCGCAGCAGGTTGATGGTGCCGGGCCCGAACAGGAAGACGAACACGATCGCCGTGACGACGGCGCCGCCGGTCCGAAACGTGATGTAGCGGAAGACGTTGAGGACGGAAATCGTGTCCGAGAACTGGATCAACCAATAAAGCATAGGCGAGCCTTAGGCCGGAGCGGGGTCGGAGGCGTCCGCCCGGCTGTAGCGGTCTGCGAGCGCCTTGACGATGGGGCCCATGCGTGAGCCGAGGGAGCCTTTCACCATCACGGCATCGCCCGCGCGGATTTCGGCGAGCACATGCGGCAGGAGCGCGGCGGAGTCGGCGGCGTAGGCGCCGCGCCGCTCGGGCGGGACCTTGTCCCATAGCGCACGCATCAGAGGGCCGGCGCAAAATACCAAGTCGACGGCGTTGTCAAGCACCGCGGGCAGCAGCCCCGCATGCAGACGCGGCCCCTCGGGTCCGAGTTCCAGCATGTCGCCGAGCACGGCGATGCGGCGGCCGCGCGGGCCTGTCTCAGCCTGTCCGAGCAGCGCAAGCGCCGCGCGCATCGAGGCCGGGTTGGCGTTGTAGCTTTCGTCGATCAGGAGCGCGGTGCCGGTCGGCAGCGCGAGCGTGATCCGCCGCCCGCGCCCGGCCGGCGGCTCGAGCCGCGCCAGCGCCAGCGCCGCCATGGCCAGATCCGCCCCCAAAAGGGACGCGGTTGCCAGCACCGCGAGCGAGTTGTGGACGAGGTGCCGCCCCGGAGCGCCGAGCTTGTAGGTCACATCGCTCCCGAGGATCCGCGCGCGAACGGTGGACATCTCCGGCTGCAGGGAGACGGCGAGCAGGCGCGCATCGGCCTCCTCGTGCTCGCCGAAACTGACGATGCGGCCGACGCCCGCCGCGCGCGCGGCGCGGGCGAGCCGCTCGTACTGCGCGTTGTCGCGGTTGAGCACGGCGGCCCCGCCCGGCTCGATGCCGCCGAAGATTTCGGCCTTGGCGTCGGCGATCGCCTCGAGCGAGCCGAAGAATTCGAGATGCACCGGCTCTATCGTGGTCACGACGGCGACATGGGGGCGCACGAGCCGTACGAGCGGGGTGATCTCGCCGGCATGGTTCATGCCGAGCTCGAACACGCCGAAGGCCGCGCTCTGCGGCATCCGCGCGAGCGAGAGCGGAACGCCCCAATGGTTGTTGTAGGAGGCGGCGGAGGCATGCGTCTCGCCTTCGGCCGCGAGCGCGAGCCGCAGCGCCTCCTTGGTGCCGGTCTTGCCGACGGAGCCCGTGACCGCGGCGATGCGCCCGCGCGAGCGCGAGCGCGCCGCGCGCGCGAGATCGACGAGGCCGGCGAGAACGTCCGGCACCACCAGGAGCGGCGCTCCCGCGGGCATGGCCGCGCACCGCGCCTCGCTCACGACTGCGACCGCGGCCCCCCGCGCCAGCGCCGCGGGGACGAATTCGTGCCCGTCGCGGTTTTCGCCCCGGATCGCAAAGAAAGCCTCGCCCGGCGCGATCGTGCGGCTGTCGATCGAGATGCCGGAGACGGCGGGCGGCAAGGCGCCGCTGGGCCGCGCCCGCATGGCCTTCGTCAGCGCCTCGATCGTCCAGAGCGGGTCTGCGGTCATACGGCTTTTTCTCCTAGAACGGCCGCAACCGCGCCATGGTCGGTGAACGGCACCGTCCGCTCGCCGATGATTTGGCCGCTTTCATGGCCTTTGCCGGCGATCAGCAGCACATCCCCGGATTCGAGGCCTTCGATGGCGGCGCGAATGGCCTCGGCGCGGTCGCCGATCTCGATCGCCCCCGGCGCGGCGGCGAGGATTGCCGCGCGGATGGCGGCCGGATCCTCGCTGCGCGGGTTGTCGTCCGTAACAATGATCCGGTCGGCCCTTTCGGCCGCGATCGCGCCCATGAGCGGCCGCTTGCCCTGATCGCGGTCGCCGCCGGCGCCGAAGACGACGACGAGCCTCCCCCGGGCATAGGGGCGCAGCGCGTCCAGCGCCTTGGCGAGCGCATCGGGCTTGTGCGCGTAGTCGATGAAGATCGGCGCGCCGCGGTAGGCGCCGACCTGCTCCAGCCGGCCTTTCGCGCCCTGCAGCGACTCGAGCGCCGCGAACACGCGGTCGGGCTCGCCGCCCGTCGCGATGACCATGCCGGCGGCGAGCACGGCATTGTCCGCCTGGAACGCGCCGACGAGCGGCAGGCGAATGTCGAAAGTCCTTCCGCCGTGACGCAGCCGCAGGCGCTGGGCGAAGCCGTCGCGCGCGCAGGATTCGACGGTCACCGTTTCGCCCCCGCGGCCGACCGTGAGCACGGCGAGCCCCCGCGCGCGGGCCACCGCACACACCGCCTCCCCGTGGGGATCGTCGGCGTTCACCACCGCGGCGCCGCCCGGCCGGATGAGGTCCGAGAAGAGGCGCAGCTTCGCGGCAAGATAGGCTTCGAGCGTCGGATGATAGTCGAGATGGTCGCGGGAAAGGTTGGTGAAGCCGCCGACGGCGATGCCGAGCCCGTCGAGCCGGTGCTGATCGAGGCCGTGGGAGGACGCCTCGATGGCGAGATGGGTCACGCCCTCGCCGGCGAGCCGGTCGAGCGTGCGGTGCAGGACCACCGGATCGGGCGTGGTGAGCGAGCCGTAGGTCTCGCCCGAGGGGGCGACCACCCCGACGGTGCCGATGCTCGCGGCGTGGTGGCCGAGCGCCCCCCAGATCTGGCGCACGAAGGCCGCGACCGAGGTCTTGCCGCTGGTGCCGGTGACGGCGGCGATCACGTCCGGCTGGCGCGGATGAAAGCGCGCGGCGACGAGGGCGAGCGCGCGCCGGGCATTCGGCACGCGCACGAAGGCCGCGTCCGCGGGCAGGTCCGCGGGCCTCTGCTCGGCCATCACCGCGGCCGCGCCGGCGGCGAACGCGGCCTTGACGAAGCGCGCCCCGTCGGTGCGGCTGCCGGCGAGCGCGACGAAGAGGTTCCCCGGCGCGACGCTGCGGCTGTCGGCCGACACCCCGGAAAGATCGAGATTGCCAAAGCGCGGGTCGTACTGCGCGTCCTGTGGAACAGCTTCGGAAAGGTGCATGCGCCGGACGTCCGGTAGGTCCGCTCATCGCGCGCCGCATCTCGCGCGCGATTCCTCGTGGGCAGAATATCAGGCTTTGTGGGCAGAATATCAGGCTTTGCCCGGCCGCGCGTGCCTGCCCCGGCCCGCTTTCGCCGCAGCCGATGCTCACTGCGGAATGGGCCCGGCGTCGGCCGTCGCCCGGCCTGCGACCGACCGCGACGGGGCGCCGCCCGCGGCGCGAGCCGGCCCGCCGCCCACGCCGAGGATCTGCTGTTCGGCCGCCGGCAGATCGAAGCGCGGCTCGAGCCCGAGAAGCGGCGCGATCCGCGCGATCACCTTTCCGGCGGTCGGCGCCGCGTTCCAGCCCGACGTGGCGTAGCCATGGGTTTCGGGCAGCGGCTGCGGCTCGTCAAGCATGATGAGCACGACGAAGCGCGGTTCGTCCGCCGGCAGCACCGCCGTGAAGCTGTTCAGCAGCTTCGTCTTGGAATAGCGGCCGCCGATCACCTTTTCGGAGGTTCCGGTCTTGCCGCCAACATAGTAGCCCTTGACGTCGGCCTTGGCGGCCGTGCCCTTCTCGGCATTGAGCCGCATCAGATAGCGCATCTTGACGCTGGTCTCGGGCTTGATCACCCGCACGCCGAGCTGGCGCGCCTCCTCCTCGCTGCGCTTCAAGAAGGTCGGCGGGATCAGGATCCCGCCGTTCATCAGCGCGCCGATGCCCATCATCGCCTGCAGCGGCGCGACCGAAAGGCCGTGGCCGAAGGCGATCGTGACCGTGTTGAGCTCGCCCCAGCGCTTCGGCACCAGCGGCTCGGCGCTCTCGGGCAGCTCGGTGCGCAGTCGGTCGAGCTGGCCGAGCTTCTGGAGGAACCATTTGTGGTGTTCGACGCCGAGCGCCAACGCCATGCGCGCGGTGCCGATGTTGGAGGAGTAGGTGAAGATCTCGGGCACCGTGAGGACGCGCCGCTGGGCGTGATAGTCGTGGATGGTGAACCGGCCGTAACGCAACGGCATGCGCGCATCGAACGACGAATTGAGGCTCACCTTTCCGGAGTCGAGCGCCATCGCGATGGTGAGCGCCTTGAAGGTCGAGCCCATTTCGTACACGCCGGTGGTCAGCCGGTTGATGCGGGTCGGATCGTTCGCCTCGCGCGGGTTGTTGGGGTCGTAGTCCGGTACGGACACCATCGCGACGATTTCGCCGGTGCGGACGTCCATCACCGTTCCGGCCGCGGCCTTCGCCTTGTACTTTTCCTTGGCCGCCAAGAGTTCGTCGCGCAGCGCATGCTGCACCCGCAGGTCGACCGCGAGTTCGACGGGCCGCTGCTGACGATCGACGGCGAAGCCGGCCATGTGCAGATCGGCGAGCCCGTTCTTGTCCAGCCAGCGCTCGATGCCGGCGATGCCCTGATTGTCGATGTTCACATGACCGATCAGGTGGGAGACTTCGGCCCCGTTGGGGTAGGTGCGCTTGTTCTCGCGCAGAAAGCCGATGCCGGGGATGCCGAGCCGATGGATCTCCTGCTGCTGCTTCGCGGTGATCTCGCGTTTGAGCCAGGCGAAGCCGCGCTTCGAGGACAGGCGCTCGCGCAGCTCCTTCTGGTCGAGATCCGGGAGCGTCGCGGTGAGCAGCTCGACCGCCTCGTCCACGTCGATGATGCGCCGCGGCTCGGCGAACAGCGAGGCGGCCTTCACGTCCGTGGCCAGGATCTGGCCGTTGCGGTCGAGAATGTCGGGACGGGCAGTGGCCACGGCGTCCTGCGCGCCGCCGCGACGGGCGGCGTGGCCGTCGGACGTCATCGCGAACATGACGAGGCGGCCGGCGACGATCGCATAGATGAGCGCGAACACCGCGATCGCCAGCGCGACCCGCGCCTTCGACTTCGCCGCGCGATCCACGTCGCGCCCATAGAGCAGCGAGCGGATCAGGCGTCGCCGCCACGGCTCGGCGGCAGGGTCGGGCGCGGACTGGGCAAGAGGGACGGACGGGGGCATCGGAGTCATCTGCGCGCCGGGTCGGGAAGGGTTCCGGTCAAGGCCTCGGCGTCGGCGAAGCTTTCGATGATGGCGCCGATGGGATCGGCGGTTCCCGGCGGCACGAGGGGGCGCGGGCGCTCCGGCAGCTTGTCGAGCGGATCGAACTGGCTCACGTCCGCGGGGCGCAAGGTGAGGTGCCGCTGCGCCAGGGCCTGAATGCGCTCGGGGCGATCGAGCTGAGCCCATTCGGCCCTCAAGATCGCCATCGCGTCCCGCTCGCGGCGAATTTCGGCCCGCAGCTTGGAGACCTGCTCGGCCTGGGACGTGGCATCGAACTTGATCTTGTAGACCCAGGCCGCCGAGACGACGAGCGCTGCGATGACGAGAGCATGCAGGACGCGCAACATCACCGGGCTCTCACCACGTCGTCCAGCGCCGGCAGCGGCGGCAAACCCTCGGGCGCCGAGGGGTTGGTCGGGGCGTCGGTGCGCGCGGCGGCGCGCAGCCGGGCCGAGCGGGCGCGCGGATTGGCGGCGATCTCCGCCGCGTCCGGCACGATCGGCTTGGGCGTCAGGAGGCGGAAGGACGGCGGCCGCGCCTGCACCGCAGGCTGGTGGCGCGACGGGGCCGCCGTGCGGCTGCGCGCGGCGAGAAAGCGCTTCACCATCCGGTCCTCGAGGGAGTGGAAGGCGATGACCACGAGCCGTCCGCCGGGAGCGAGCACCCGCTCGGCGGCCGCGAGCGCGGCGGCGAGCTCCTCGAGCTCCTGATTGACGAACATGCGCAGCGCCTGAAAGGTCCGGGTCGCCGGATGGATGTCTCCCGGCCGGCCGCGCACGACATGCGCCACCACGTCGGCGAGCTCGCGCGTGGTGCGGATCGGCGCCACCCGGCGGCGGGCCACGAGAGCGCGGGCGATCGCACGCGCATGCCGCTCCTCGCCCAGCGTCGCGATGATGGCGGAGAGGTCGCGCTCCGAGGCGGCCGCGACGACATCGGCCGCGGTCGGACCGTCCCCGCCCATGCGCATGTCGAGCGGGCCTTCCAGCCGGAAGGAGAAGCCGCGCGCGGCCGTATCGAGCTGCATGGATGACACGCCGAGATCGATCACGATGCCGTGGACGGCGCCGCCCACCGATTCGACGATGCGATCGAGCGCGGAGAACCGCTCCTCCACGAGCATGAGCCGCCCGGCGGCGGCCTCGACCAGCGCGGCGCCGCGCGCCACGGCGCTCTGGTCGCGGTCGAGCGCGACGACGCGGCAATCGGCGGCCGCGAGAATGGCGCGCGTATGCCCTCCGGCACCGAAGGTGGCGTCGAGATAGAGCTCGCCGTCGCGCGGCGCGAGGAACTCGACGACGCGGCCGGCAAGCACGGGAATGTGAGAGGCCGATCCGCCAGCGACGGCCGGATTTCCGGCGTCGCGGCCCCTCGTCATTCCCGTGCTCCCTGTACGCCCGGCCTTACACTCTGGGAGCCCAGCTCCTGCTTCAAGGCGCGCACCTTCTCGGTGGCCTCCGCGAGCTGCGCGCGAAAACGGCCAGGCTCCCAGATCTGAAACTTGTGGCCGAGGCCGACGAACGTGACCGCGTCCACAATGCCGGCGTGCGCCTTCAGCGACTCGGACAGGACGACCCGTCCCTCCGCATCGACCTTCAGCGTCTCGCTCGTGCCGTAGAGCGCGACCGAGAGCTGGTCCCGCGGTTCCGAGTAGGGCGGAAAGCGCGCGATCAAGGCATCGATCTCCGCAAGCAGCGCGTACCCGCCCGCATCCACCGCCGGCTGATCGAGCGTCGGATAGCAGTACAGACCGTCGTATCCGTCGCGCGCGAGCACCGCGCGGAACGACGCCGGGATCGACACGCGCCCCTTGGCATCGAGGCGCAGGGTGAAGTTGGACACGAAGCGGTCCATGGCCCCTCTCGCGCCGATCCGCGCATCCCGCCTCGCAGACTGCTCCGGCCGGGAACGGGCCTGGCCGGGCCGAGCCGAACCCCGAGTTGGCTGAGGTTACGGAGATGGACGGGCAGGCGGCTGCTCCGGATGGGATAATTTGGGATATCATGGGACCGTATGGTCGTCAATGCACCCTCACCCGCCGGCGCGCACGCGGAACGGCTGAGCGCTTCGCCCGCATTAACAAGCGTTAGCTTTAAGGAATGGTTGTCGCCGCGGCGCCCGGGGCGGCGCGCGGCCCGTCCTTCGGCACGCGAGATCGCGCCGAGGGGCCGCCGGCGCTCACGATCACGATAACGGGAACGTCTCCCTGCGCTCGGCGTTCTGCTGGATCAGAGGATCCGTCATTCCTCCGGATTCCATAGGAGGCCTAACAATGTTGAAGACCCTTATCGCGACCTCCGCGATCAGCGGATTGATGCTTTCGGGCGCGCTCGCGCAGTCGCCTGCCCCATCGATGGATCAGCCGGCGAAGTCCGACCGCGCGGCGGGGCAGACGGAAGGCGCAATGTCCCAGCAGTTCATTGCGTCGCAAAAGAACGATCAGTTTGTCGCATCCAAGTTCAAGGGAACGGACGTCGTAGGACCGGACGACAGCCACATCGGCGATGTGAGCGACATGCTGTTCAGCAAGGACGGCAAGATACTCGCCTACATCGTCGGCGTCGGCGGATTCCTCGGCATCGGCGAGAAGAACGTCGCGATCGAGCCGAGCGCATTCCAGATGATGCCGGCCGACTCCGGCTCGAGCGACACGACCAGCGTGAAGCTGAAGGTGGCGTGGACCAAGGATCAGCTCAAGAACGCGCCTGCGTTCGAGTATTACAAGTCGCCGGCGCAGACCACCGGCACAGGTTCGTCGAGCAACACGGGCATGGCGCCGCGCCCGGCCGCCCCGCCCGCCGGACGTTGATCCCACGATCGAAGCAAGGGCGACTGAACGCCCCGGAGCCCCGCTCCGGGGCGTTGACATTTGTCCGGGCGAAAAACCGGTCCGGCGAGGCCTGGCCGCCCGGCGGCGCGGCTTTGCTATGCTGGCCGCATGTCCTCGTTCACGCCCGACAGCCCTCTCGTCACCGAAGTCGTGCCGTCGCCGAACCATGGCGAGCGCCGCCAGGTCCGCGCGCCGGACATGCTCATCCTGCATTACACGGGAATGCCGGACTCCCAGGCCGCCCTGCAGCGCCTTTGCGAGGCGGCCGCGCAAGTCTCGGCGCATTACTTCGTGTTCGAGGACGGCCGCATCGTCCAATGCGTGGCCGAGAGCCGCCGCGCCTGGCACGCCGGCCTCGCGCGCTGGGGCACTGCCACGGACATCAATTCGCATTCGATCGGCATCGAGATCGCCAACCCCGGCCACTGCTACGGCTATCCCGATTTTCCCCCGCAGCAGATCGCGGCCGTGATCGCGCTCTGCCGCGATATCCTGGCGCGTCACGCAGTGCCGCCGCACCACGTGCTCGCGCACTCCGACGTCGCGCCCGCGCGCAAGGAGGATCCCGGCGAAAAATTTCCCTGGCCGGCGCTTCACGCCGCGGGGATCGGCCTATGGGTCGCTCCCGCGCCGCTCGACCTGCCGGGCAGCGCGATCAAGCCCGGCGAGGCGGGTCCGACGGTGGAACGCCTGCAGGCGGCCCTGCGCCGCTACGGCTACGGGCTGGAGCCGACCGCAACCTACGACGCGCAGACTGCGGCCGTGGTGAAGGCCTTCCAGCGCCATTTCCGCCCGGCGCGCGTCGACGGAACGGCCGACCCCTCCACCCGGCGCACCCTGGCCGATCTGCTCGCGGCCCGCGGCCTCGATTCGGAGGTGTGACTACGACGACACAGATACCGGAAAAAATGGTTTCTTTGCACAGCCTTGGGTCGCCGCAGCCCAAGTCGCGCCCCAATCGGGCGCAGTCCTGCGCCAATGATCGGTGGGCGACGGGCCTTTTTGCAGCCGGTATCGGGTTTGCGGCTTTTGACCTGTCTCGCTGGGGCGGGTTGCCTCGCCGTGTGCGGCTGCACGCCGACGGAGCAGACCCCTTCGTCCCAGGAGGCCGCACCGGCGGTGGAAGCGGTGCAGGCGGAGACGCCGCAGCCTGCGGACTCGCCCGCTTCCGCCCCGCCCGCGTCCTTTGCGGAGCGGTTTGAAGCCTTTCCGGTCACCATGACCGTCGAGAGCACGTTCAGCGCCGCGCTCGCTTATGCGCCGCCCGCGTTCCTGGGCTCGCCGCGCCCCGCCGAGAACCGGGTCCCGTTCCCCCTGCGCGGCTCTTTCGCCGAGCGGACGGGTCCGTCGAGCGATCCGAACGCCCCCCGTGAACCGTGGGAGGCGCCGCCGCCGTTGCCCCGTCCCGCGCGGGCGCGCGCCGACTCCCCGCCCCGTCCCCTCA
>JADGHE010000001.1 GCA_019689555.1 Variibacter sp.
CTCTGAACGAAGCCGGTGACGAAGAGCGCCAGCATCCCGCCCGCCAGGTTCTGCACCTGCGCGAACACCAGCAGCATCGCATACCAGGCCGCGCCGAACAGGATCATCATCCGCGCCGGGCGGATGCGGCTGCTCACGAAGCTCAGCACGACAGAGCCCGCGAACGCGCCGCCCGCGAAGCTCGCCGCGAGGTAGCCGAGCCCTGTCTGGTCGCTGCCGTACAGCTCCCGCGCCACATAGGGCAGCAGCCCGCCGGAGAACGGAAAGGCCGTGAGGTTGACGAGAAAGGCGAGCCACATGGCGGCGAGCAGATGCGGCGTTCGCCAGATATAGGCGATGCCCTCGCCAAGCTCGCGCCACGCCGACGGGCGTCGAACGGCCCCCGCCGCGGAGCCGGGCGCCGGCGGCGCGAAGCAGCGTCTCGGCACGCAGAGGGTGAGAACGAGGCCCGCTGCATAAAAGCCGGAGACGACGAGATAGGCCGGCCCCATGCCCAGCGCGGCGAACAGGCCTGCGCCCGCGAGCGCCCCGGCGACGCGGGCGGAGTCCGACGTCGTGCGGGAGATGCTGGCCGCCGAAGCGAGGTGCTCGACCGGCATCGTCTCCGCCACCAGCGCCGCGCGCATCCCCATGTCCGAGGGGCGGACGAGACCCGAAAGCCCGGCGATGACGAGCACAAGAAATGGCTCCAGAAGGCGCGCGAACGCGAACGCCATCAGCGTCGAGGCAAGCGCCGTGTAGACGCTGCGCATGCCGGCCAGCAGATTGCGGTGGCCGATGCGGTCGCCCACCACCCCGAACATCGGCGCGATCAGCGTGCCGAGATATTGCAGCGCGCCGAACACGGTGAGCATCAGCACCGATCCGGTCTCGACCAGCACGTACCAGCCGAGGATCAGCGTCTCCATCTCGAAGGCCCAGGAGGTGAAAAGATCCGCGGGCCACTGGAAACGAAAGCTGCGCACCCGGAACGGCGCCAGCGCCGACGATCGCGACGGCACGCTCACGCTGCAAGGCTGCGGTGCATCGCCTTCCCCCCGGCTTCTTCGCTCTTGCGGCCTGCCGCCCCGTGTCAGAGCCCGCGCCTCCGCGGCGGCCTTGCGCCGCCGCTTCTTCGCGGCGCGCTCGCGCCGGCGCGCGATGCGGGGCGCAAGCGCGATCGCGAGTCTTATAGCTCGTTATAGCTCGGCGGCGGGACGGCGGGAACGGCGGTGCGCGGTCGCAGGCCAGCCATGCCGGCGCTGCGGATGCTCTGGCGATCCCAGACTTGCGGCGCGCGAGCGCCGCCGCCTCGATGCCGCGTGCGAAAAAACGGGAAAGGCTCTGGGGGGAGTGAGGGCTGGTGCCGCAAGAGGGATTCGAACCCCCGACCCACGCATTACGAATGCGTTGCTCTACCAGCTGAGCTATTGCGGCATGTCGCGCTGAGATAGCCGCGGGCGTCCGCGTTGGCAAGCGCGGCCGCATATCAGCCGTAAGGGCCGCGCAGGGGATTGGCGCTTGGCGGCGCGCCCTCGTCGAGATCGGGCTCGGGGCCCGGATCGTCGGGGGCGCGCATGAGCGGGATCACGGCCGCTCGGGAAGGCGCCGCCGGCCTGACCGCGCGGCCGGGGGGCGGGGATGACGCCGCCGGTGCAGCCGCCGCGGGGGCTCCCGTCACAGAGGCCGCAGCCGGCGGAGCCGCGGCCGGGGAGGGGGCTTCCGCGCCTGTCGCCCGGGGCTCGGCTTTGGTCTTCACCGGCGGCTCCGCCCCGGGCGCCTCTGCCCCCGCGTTTGCGCCGGCGCTTGCCGGCAGCGCCGCGGCCGGGGCCGCGGCGGCGCGCGCGTCCAGGGCCGGTCCGGCGGGGCCGATCTCCGCGACCGGCACTTTCCATGCGAAGGCGTCGATCCGCCCCGTCACCGGCGAGACCGGCAGCCAGCGGTCGGAGACGATGCCGTCCGCCGTCCAGGCGGGGTCGCGCTGCGCCCGCACCGCCCGCGCCATCCATTCGCGCGCGCGGCCGGAATCGCCGCGCTCGCGCTCCTCCAGCTCGGCCATCAGCATCGCCACGCGCTGCGTGGGCTGCGCGACGAGCGGGGCGAGCGCCGCGCGGGCCTCCTCGAATTCCTGCGCGTCGATGGCGGCCCGGGCGATGGCGAGCGCGCTCTCGCAATCACCGGGGCGCAGGCGCGCGAGCAGGCGCACGCGCTGCAGGCGGTCGTGCGCCGAGTCGCCCGGGCGCAGATGCGCGTAAAGGTCGGCGATGTCCGGATGCGCGTTGCGCCGCCAGGCCGCTTCGAGCAGCTTCGCGGCGCGCCGCCACTCGCCGCTCTCGGCGCACAGATGCGCGGCGAGCGTGGCTGCCGGCACGAGATCGGGCGTGAGCTTGGCTGCCTCGAGGGCGAGCGCCTTGGCGGCCGCGGCGTCGCGGTGCTCGAGGTCGAGCGCGCGCGCCGTGAGCAGCACCGCACGGTGGCGCCGGTAGGTCGCGCGGTCGACGAGGCCGGCGCGCAAATTGGCTTCGAGCGCCTCGAGCGCGCCCGACCAGTCGCCCGCGGCGCAGCGGAACTCGAACACCGCCTGTCCCGCCCACGGCAAAGCGGGCGCGCTGCGCGCGGCCTGCTCGGCATAGCGGCGCGCGGCCTCGCGGTCACCGCGCCGCTCGGCCTCGATGAAGAGGCCGCGCAATCCGAGCAGCTTCGTCTCCTGCCGCTCGGTCATGGCGCGAAACGCGGCGTCGGCGGCCCCACGGTCGCCGGCCACCTGCGCGACCTGCGCCTTGAGCAGCAAAGTCAGCGGTTCGGCGCCTGCCAGCCGCGTGGCCTCGCCGGCGAAGCGCTGTGCCGCCGGCAGGTCGCCGGAGGCGAGCGCGATCAGCCCCCGCGACAGGGCGCGCTGGCCCCTCCGCCGGCGGCGCTCGCGCAGCGCATGGGCCGCAAGCCGCGGGGAGCGCAGCAGGAAGCGCAGAAGCGTCCAGACGAAAATGGAAAAGGCGACGAGCGCGGCCAGGGCCGCGACGACCACCATGACCGAGGTCTCGATCCGCCACCCCAGCCAAGTGACGACGACCTCGCCCGGCCTGTCGGCGAGCCAGGCGGCGGCCAGCGAGGCGGCCGCGACCGCGCCCAGAAAGACGAGGATGCGGATCATGGGCGGCCCGGCGCTGCGGCGTTCGCACCCAGCGCCGCGATGCCCTCGCGGGTGAGCGCCCGCGCCGTCTCCAGCGCCGCGATGCGGGTGCGGGCCTTCTGCATCCACGGCTCGAGCGGGGCGCGCAGCGCATCGGGCAGTTTCTCGGCCTCGGCGAGCGCGCCGGCGATGTCGGCACGCGCGGCCTTGGCCTCGAGCGCCGCGAGCGCATCTTCCGCCGCGGGGCTCGTCTCCTCTCCGGCGGGACGGATGCGCACGAGCTTCGAAGCGCTCGCCTGCAGCCGGTCCAAGAGGCCGCCGGTTTCCGGACCCGCGTCCGCCGGCGGGCGCAGGCCGACGATGAGCCGCGACAGCTCGCGCGCGAGCGCGCCGGCGCCGACGATTCCTTCGGTGGCCGCTTCTTCGAGCGGCTTCAGGCGCTCCGGGTTCTCGACGAGTGCCTCCATGGCGGCAAGCTCGGCCGCGTAGGGCTCGCCGCGCTCGACCGCGAGCCGCAGCGCGAGCGCCGCGGCGGCAAAGCGCGCCGCGCGGTCGCGGTCGCGCGTGGAGTCGGCGGCAAGGCGCTCCTGCAAGGTCCTGGCGACGGCTTCGAGCGACCCGACGCGCCTGCCCAGGTTGTCGATCTCGCCGGCGGCGCCTGCGCTTGCGGCGCTCGAGGAGCCTGCGGCACGCGCCGCCGCGTCGCGCGCGGCCGCGGCGGCCGCCGCGATCTCGTCCACGCGCCGGCGCAGCGCCGCGACTTCCTCCCGCAGCGCCTCGGGCGTGCCGGCGCTTGCGCCTGGCTGCGCCGCCGCGTCCGCAGGCCGGCTTTGCAGCGCCGTTTCGAGCCGCGCCACGCGCGCCTGCAGGTCCTTCACGGATTCGAGGGCCTGTTCGCCCGCCGCCGCCCGTGCGGCCAGGGCCTGCAAGGCCTCTGGCGCGTCCGCCGGCCGCGCCGCGAGAGCGCGCAGCTGCGCTTCGAGGCTCGCGATGCGGGGCAGCGCGTCGTCTTCGCCGGTCTTCACGATCCCGAGCGACCAGCCGATGCCGAAAGCCGCGATCACGCCGATCGCGGCGCCCGCCGCCGCGGCTTCGATCGCGCGCGGGCGGGAGGGCGGAGGCGGCGGCGCGGTCGCCCCGGGGGGCGCTGCGGCCGCGCCGGATTCCGCTGCCGCTTCATCTGATGAAGCGGCCGCCTTTTGGGCGAAGGGCTCGCCTGCGGCGGCCCGCTCGCCGGAGCCCGGGTCCGCGAACGATCCGCCGGAGACCTCGGCCGATGCAGGCGCGGCCTCCTCGCGGCCGCTCGCGGGGGAGGGGTCCGGCAGGGAAGCGGGCGGCCCGGCCGGCGTTTCGCCTTCCGCCGGCGCATCGGTCACTTCGATCGCCTTGAGATCGAGGATCGGCTGCTGCGGACGGCGGCGCTTGGTCCCGGCGTCGGTCCCCGCGCCCGGGGGCTCGCGCGATGCGTCGTCCATGAGAGCCTCACTGCGGTTCGCCGATGGTTGCGACGAGATACTGCGGCCGGGTTGCGGCGGCAACTTGGCCGTCACACGCCCTCGAGCAGGGCAAACAGCGCCGCTTCGTCGGGACGGGCCGCAACCCGCAGATCGGCGGCGCCGCCGGCCTGCAGCGCCGCGCCGATTTCGTGCGACAGGCAGTAGTGCGTCGGGCACATCGCGGCGCGACGGATGTCAGCCAGGTCGGCGCACTGCAGGTAGGTTTCCGCCGTGCGGCGGGAATAGTGCAGCACGCCGTCGACGCGCCCCTCGGCAAGGGCCGCGACGACGTCCTGCGGAAACGCCGCGACGGGGTTCATCCGGTAGGTGATCGCGGTGCGCACGCGGATGCCCCGCGCGCCCAACATCCCGGCGAGATCGGCCGCCTGGTTCGCGCCGGCGAGGTAGAGCACCTGGCGCGTCGTGCCCCGAAAGGTCGACGCCGCCAGCGCGGCGAGATCGCGCGCATCGCCGTCGGCCGCGCGCACGTCGCGGAAGCCAATCTCGCGGGCGGCCTGCGCGGTGCGGCTGCCGACCGCGAGCAGCGGGAGGCCGAGCAGCTCCTCGCGCTTGCGATGGTCGGCGATCGCTCGCAGCGCGTTAGCGCTGGTGGCGAGCACGCCCGCCCACGGGCCGAGGCCGAAGCGCGCCTCCAGCGGCTCCATCCGCAGCAGCGGCGCGACGAGCGTCTGGTGCCCGCGCTTTTGCAGCGCCGCGGCCGTGCGCGCGGCGTCGGGCTGCGGGCGCGTGACGAGAAGGCGCAACGCCTCACCCCGGCCCGAAGAAGTCGGGCGCCGCCCGGCGCCGCAGCTCGCGGCCGGCGTTCTCGCCGAGCGCGGCCGCCTCCGCGGGCGCGCCCGAGCGGGTCGTCTCGTGCAGCTCGCTGCCGTCCGGCTTCACGATGAGGCCGTGGAAATGCAGGCGCCCTTCGAGGATGTGCGCATGGCCGGCGATGGGCGTGCGGCACGAGCCCTCGAGGGCCGCGAGGAAAGCGCGCTCGGCGGTTACGGCGGTCGCCGTATCGGGGTCGTTGATCGCCGCGACGAAAGCGCAAATGCGGGCGTCGTCGGCGCGCGCTTCGAGGGCGATCGCGCCCTGGCCGATCGCCGGCGGGAATTCTTCGACGGAGAGGATTGCGGTTGCGACATCGCTGCGGCCGAGCCGCTTGAGACCGGCGAGCGCAAGCAGCGTCGCGTCGACCTGACCTTCCGCGAGCTTGCGCAGCCGCGTTTCCACGTTGCCGCGAAACGGGATCACCTGAAGGTCGGGGCGCCGGCGCTTCACCAGCGCCTGGCGGCGCAGCGAGGCGGTGCCCACCACGGCCCCGCGCGGCAGGTCCGCGAGCGAAGCGGCCTTGCGGGCAATGAACACGTCGCGGACATCCTCGCGCGGCAGATAGCCGGCGATCACGAGCCCCGGCGGCAGCCACGTGGGCAGATCCTTCGCCGAATGCACCGCGAGATCGATCTCGCCGTCCAGCAGCGCCTGCTCGATCTCCTTCGTGAACAGTCCTTTGCCGCCGGCCTCGGCGAGGGGCCGGTCCTGGATGCGGTCGCCGGTGGTGCGGATGATCCGCAGGGCGATCGTCTGCGGATCAAGCCCGCAAGCCGCGGCGAGGCGCCCGCGCACCTCCTCGGCCTGCGCGAGGGCGAGCGGCGAGCCGCGCGTGCCGACGCGCACCAGCGGGAGCGAAGATTGCGCCATGCGACCCCACAATGCTACTCGTGCGAACCAGTTGCTTAGTCGATCATAGAAGCCCGCTCGGCAAGGCGAAAGCTGCGGCGCGCCCCGCGACCTATTCGCAGACGGAGGCATGATGCTGGTGCTCGGCATCGAGACGACCTGCGACGAGACCGCCGCGTCCGTCGTGCGCCGCGACGCCGACGGCAAGGGCACCATCCTCTCCAACGTCGTGCTGTCGCAGGCCGCGCAGCATGCCGCCTATGGCGGCGTGGTGCCGGAGATCGCGGCGCGCGCGCATGTGGAGATCCTCGATCATGTCATCGCCGCCGCGATGGTCGAGGCGGGCTTGAGCTTCCGCTGGATCGACGGCGTCGCGGCGGCGGCCGGCCCCGGTCTCATCGGCGGGGTCATCGTCGGGCTCACGACCGCGAAGGCCATCGCCATGGTGGCGGAAAAGCCGCTCATCGCCGTCAACCACCTCGAGGCGCATGCGCTCACCCCGCGCCTCACCCACGGCACGCCGTTTCCCTATTGCCTGTTTCTCGCCTCGGGCGGTCACACGCAGATCATCGCCGTGCGCGGCGTCGGCGACTATGTCCGGCTCGGCACGACGATCGACGACGCGATCGGCGAGGCCTACGACAAGACCGCGAAGCTGCTCGGCCTCCCTTATCCCGGCGGGCCGGATGTGGAGCGCCGCGCCGAGCGCGGCCGCGCCGCGCGCTTTTCCCTGCCGCGGCCGATGCTCGGCCGCGCTGAGCCCGATTTCTCCCTTTCGGGACTGAAGACCGCGCTGCGACTCGAGGCGGAGCGGATCGCGCCCTTGAGTGAGACCGACGTGTGCGACCTCTGCGCCGCTTTCCAGGCGGCGGTGGTCGACATCGTGGTCGACCGCGTGAAGACAGGGCTTGCGCGCTTCGCCGAGCGTTTCGGCCGGCCGACCGCGCTCGTCGCGGCCGGCGGCGTCGCCAGCAACAAAGCGGTGCGCGCGGGCCTGCAGCGCGTCGCGGACGCGGCGGGCGTGCCGATGATCGCCCCGCCGCCTGCCCTCTGCACCGACAACGGCGCGATCATCGCCTGGGCGGGCGCCGAGCGGCTCGCGCTCGGCCTGACCGACGACCTTGAAGTCAGCCCGCGCGCCCGCTGGCCGCTCGAACAGCTCTCACCCCCACCGGCGCCCGGCGGCCCATGACGTTCCAGCGCTTCGCCGTTCTGGGAGCCGGCGCCTGGGGCACGGCGCTCGCCAATGCGCTCGCGCGCGCAGGGCGCGCCGTCACGTTGTGGGCGCGCGAAGAGGCCGCCGTCGAGGCGCTGCGCACGCGCCGCGAAAGCCCGCGCCTTGCGGGCTTTCCGCTCGAACCGTCGGTCAGGCCGACCGGCGATCTCCATGAGGCGCTCGCGGCCGATGCCGTGCTTCTCGCCGTTCCTGCGCAGCAGACGCGGGCGCTGGCGAGCAAGGCTGCGCCCGCCTTGCGCCGCGGCGCGCCGGTGATCGCCTGCGCCAAGGGCATCGAACGCGGCACCCGCTGCTTCATGACCGAGATCATCGCGCAAGCGATGCCGCACGCGCGGCCGGCGATCCTTTCGGGCCCGAGCTTTGCGACCGATGTGGCGCGCGGGCTGCCCACCGCGGTGACGCTTGCGGCCGCGGACGCGGATCTCGCACGCGCGCTCGCGGCGGCCTGCGGTTCGGCGACGTTTCGGCCCTACCACTCGACCGACGTGCGCGGCGTCGAAATCGGCGGCGCGGCCAAGAACGTGCTGGCGATCGGCGCCGGCATCGTCGCCGGCCGCCGGCTCGGCGCCAGCGCCGCGGCGGCCCTGACGACGCGCGGCTTCGCCGAGCTCGTGCGTTTCGGGCGCGCCTTCGGTGCCCGGCCGGAAACGCTGACGGGACTGTCGGGCCTCGGCGACCTCATGCTCACCTGCTCCACGGCGCAGTCGCGCAACTTCTCGCTCGGGATGGCGCTCGGCGAAGGGCGCGCCGCGGAGCCGGCCGCCGAGGGCGCAAAGCTCGCCGAGGGCGCGTTCACCGCCTCCGTGTTGGTCGAGCTTGCGAATGCGCGCGGAGTCGACATGCCGATCGCGACGGCCGTGGCGGCGGTCTTGGAAGGCCGGCTCAGCATCGATGCGGCGATCGAGTCGCTGCTGACGCGGCCGTTCAAGGCGGAAGCGTGAAGGAGGAGCCGATGGCCTACTGGCTGGTGAAGTCCGAGCCCGACGCCTGGTCCTGGGACCAGCAGGTCCAGGCGGGCGCGAAGGGCGAGCCGTGGACGGGCGTGCGCAACCACGCCGCCAAGCTCAATCTCATGAAAATGAAGAAGGGCGACCGCGCATTCTTCTACCATTCGAACGTCGGCAAGGAGATCGTCGGCGTGGTCGAGGTCACGCGCGAGGCCTATCCCGACCCCACGGCGGAGCCCGGCAGCCCCTGGGTGGTGGTCGACGTCAGGGCGGTCGCGCCGATGCCGAAGCCGGTCTCGCTCGAAGCGATCAAGCGCGAGCCGCAGCTGAAGAACATGGCGCTGTTGAAGCAGTCCCGCCTCTCCGTGCAGCCGGTGACGGAGAGCGAGTGGGCGATCATCATCAAGCTCGGCGGAATGAAGTGACGCGACGTGAAGGGCGCCGCGCGCGGCGGCGTCACGCCCCCGCCTGGGCGACGAGTTTCGCGAGCACCTTTTCCCGCTGCGCGGGGGAGGACGTGCGCAAGGTCTCGGCGAAGCGTTCGAGCACACCTTTCTCGAAGGCGTTGACGACGCTGTCGTGCACATAGCTCTTGGCGCAGGTCGCCGGCGTATTGGCGAGGTCGGCGGCGGCGGCGCGGATCGCTTCCAGCACCTGACGGCGGCGGGCGCGCTTCGCCTGCGCCGGCGCTTCGCGCGCAAGCGCGTCCAGCGCCGTCACCGATGCGAGCAGGGTGCGGAAATCCTTGAGCGAGATGCGTGCGCCGGCGATCTCGCGCAGGAAGGCGTTGACGTCGCGCGCCGTCGCGGCGCGGAGGTCGCCCGTCTCGGTCCGGTACTGGAAGAGCCGGCGGCCGGGCAGGCGCGCAAGAATCGTCACCACCCGGCAGAGGCGCGGCGCCTGAAGCTCCTTGCGTACCTCCTGGCCGCCCTTGGCGCGGAACCCGAACGTCAGCGTCTCATCACCCTGGAGGGAGACGTTCGACTTGAGCAGCGTCGTTGCGCCGCGGCTGCCGTTCATGCGCGCATAGGCTTCGCCGCCCGCGCGAATCGCGCTCAGCGCCACGAGCTCGATCACCGCCGCAAGCGCGAATTCGCGCGTCGGCTCCGTGCCGGCGAGATGCCGGGCGACGCTGCGTCGAATCCGCGGCAGCGCCTCAGCGAGCGCCGCGAGCCGGCGCGCTTTGCGCATTTCGCGCACCTTGTCCCAGTCGGGATGATAGCGATACTGCAGGCGCCCGGCCGCATCGCGCCCCACCGCCTGCAGATGCGCCCGCGGATCCTCGGAAAAGACCACGTTCTCGTAGGCGGGGGGCACCGCAAGGCTCTTCAACCGCGCGACCGTCTGTGGATCGCGGATCGGCGCGCCGTCGGCCGTGACGTAGCGAAAGCCTCTGCCGTGTCGCAGCCGCCGGATGGACAGCGAATCCGCAGAGACAAGATTGAGGCCGAGGCGCTTCGCGAGCCTGACTGCGGACGCCGCATCCTTCCGCTCGCCCGTGGCGAGAAGCCTGCTGCGCTTCGATCCATCGCCCGCGTCCGCGACGCCCATGACGGTTTCCTCGACCGGCCGATCGGCGTGCGGGGAATGCGGGCGCACCGTCGTTGGTTCCCCTTTTCGCGTCCCGCGGCTCGCGGGCGGGCCGGCGGCGCGCCGCGAAGGCCCCGCAGGCCCGGGCGGTGGACTCCGCTCCGCCCGGCGCCGAAGGTTATGGAACGGTCGCCGACGCGATCGGCCGGTTGGACGGCAACGCAATGCCTGCAGGACGCTCATGAGCGACGAGCCCGCGACGCGAGCCAAGCCGGCGCACCAGGACGAGCCCGCGCCTGAGGCGGCGCCGAACGAGGCCGGCCACCCGATCACGGCGGCCGGCGCGACGGATTTCATTCGCGCCAACACCCGCCTTCAGCCGGTGCCGCACGCGCCCGAGATCGTGCTGCATCTCGCCGACGAGGCGCTGCCGCTGTGGCATCGCACCGAGGAGGAACTGGGGCGCATGGGCCTGCCGCCGCCATACTGGGCCTTCGCCTGGGCGGGCGGGCAGGCGCTCGCGCGCTTCGTGCTCGACAATCCCGCCCTCGTCGCGGGCCGGCGCGTCCTCGATCTCGCGTCGGGCTCGGGCCTGGTCGCGATCGCGGCCGCCAAGGCGGGAGCCGCGCCCGTCGTCGCAAGCGAGATCGACGTCTTCGCGGAAGCGGCGATCGCGCTCAACGCCGCCGCGAACGGCGTTCATGTCGATGTTCTGGCGCGCGACGTGCTCGACGATTCGCCGGCGGCCGCGCCGCGCTACGACGCCGTCATGGTCGGCGACTTCTTCTATGAGCGCGAAACCGCCGCGCGGGCGCTCGCCTTTCTCGAGCGCCAGGCCGCGGCCGGCGTCCAGGTGCTGATCGGCGATCCGGGACGCACCTATCTGCCGAAAGACCGGCTGGTGCAGCTCGCCGAATACCGGGTGCCGGTGACGCGCGAGCTGGAGGACGAGGAGATCAAGCGCACGGCCGTGTGGACGCTCGCCTGACCGACCCGCTACGCCTGACTCGCGCTCCTGCCCCGGGGACGCATCGTCATCGGCATCGCCCGGCCGGTCTCGAGCCGCGTCTTGAGGTTCGACAGCGCCGCGGGCCAGCCTTGGGTGACGCCGCGCAGCATGGCGGAATCGGGCTCAAGTGCAATGACGCGTCCGATCGGGTATGAGTAGGGCGGCGCGCGGAGGTGGCGACCCATGGACCGGCAGACACTTGCCCTCCTCCGGGAACTCGAACGCAAGGTGCTGTGGCTCGCGTCGTGGACGATCCATCACGCGAACCATGTGCGCGCGAACGTCGACGGGCTGAAGATCGGAGGGCATCAGGCCTCGTCCGCCTCGCTCGTCACCATCATGACGGCGCTCTACTTCCATGTGCTGCGGCCGCAGGACCGCGTGGCGGTGAAACCGCACGCAAGCCCCGTGTTTCACGCGATCCAGTATCTGCTCGGCCGGCAGACGCGCGAGAAGCTCGAAGCGTTCCGCGGCTACAAGGGCGCGCAGAGCTATCCGTCGCGCACCAAGGACGTGGACGACGTCGATTTCTCGACCGGCTCCGTCGGTCTCGGCGTGGCGCAGACGCTGTTCTCCTCGCTGGTGCAGGACTATGTGCGCGCCCACGGCTGGGCTCGCGAGCAGCCCGAAGGGCGCATGGTCGCGCTGGTCGGCGACGCCGAGCTCGACGAGGGCAACATCTTCGAGGCGATCCTCGAGGGCTGGAAGCAGGGCCTGCGCAATTGCTGGTGGATCATCGACTACAACCGCCAGAGCCTCGACGCCGTCGTGCGCGAGGGCCTTTGGGCGCGCTACGAGGCGCTGTTCCGCGAGTTCGGCTGGGACGTCGTGATCCTCAAATACGGCTCGCTGCTGGAAGAGGCGTTCCGGGAGCCGGGGGGCGAGGCCTTGCGCGCCTGGATCGACCGCTGCCCCAACCCGCTCTACTCGGCGCTCGTGTTCCAGGGTGGCGCGGCCTGGCGCCGGCGCCTGCTCGAAGACCTTGGCGATCAGGGCGATGTGTCCCGGCTCATCGAGAAGCGCTCGGACGAGGAACTGGCGCGGCTCATGACCAATCTCGCCGGCCACGACCTGCCGAGCCTGCTCGACGCCTTCGGCAGGATCGACCACGACCGGCCGACCTGCTTCATCGCCTACACGATCAAGGGCTTCGGCCTTCCCTTCGCCGGGCACAAGGACAACCATGCCGGGCTGATGACGCCGGCGCAGATGGAACGCTTCCGCGCCGCGATGAACATCCGCCCCGGGCACGAGTGGGACCCCTACGAAGGGCTCGCCTTCGCGCCCGAAACGATCGAGGCTTTCATCAAGGCCTCGCCGCTCGCGGCGGCGCAGAACCGGCGCCTGAAGGCGCAGACAATTCCGATCCCGCCCGAGCTGCCCGTTTCGCCCCACAAGGTGGTCTCGACGCAGGCCGGTTTCGGCAACCTGCTCAACGAGATCGCGCGCAGCAGCGAGCCCTTCGCCGACCGCATCGTCACCGCCTCGCCGGACGTGACGGTCTCGACCAATCTCGGCCCCTGGGTGAACCGGCGCCGCCTGTTCGCGCGCGAGGAGGTGGCCGATACGTTCCGGCAGGAGCGCATCCCCTCGACCTACACCTGGGAGTTCTCCCCGAAAGGCCAGCACATCGAGCTCGGCATCGCCGAGAACAACCTGTTCATCCTGCTCTCGGCGCTTGGGCTTTCGCATGCGCTCAACGGCGAGCGGCTGCTGCCGATCGGCACTCTCTACGATCCCTTCATCGCGCGCGGGCTCGATGCGCTCAACTACGCCTGCTACCAGGATGCGCGGTTCATTCTCGTGGCGACGCCGTCCGGCGTCACGCTCGCGCCGGAGGGCGGCGCGCACCAGTCGATCGGCACGCCCCTCATCGGGATGGCGCAGGACGGGCTTGCGGCCTTCGAGCCCGCCTTCGTCGACGAGCTCGCGGTGGTGCTGCGCTGGGCGCTCGAATACATCCAGAAGGACGGCGACGGCGCGCCCTCCGAGCGCAATTGGCTGCGCGACGAGACCGGCGGCTCGGTCTATCTGCGGCTCACCACCCGCGCCATCGAGCAGGTGCAGCGCACGCTCACGCCGGAGCTCAAGCAGGCGATCATCGACGGCGCCTACTGGATGCGGCGGCCGGGGCCGAACTGCCAGGTGGTGGTCGCCTATATGGGCGCGGTCGCGCCGGAGGCGATCCAGGCGGTCGGGCTGATGGCGGAGGACCGGCGGGACGTCGGCCTCCTCGCGGTCACCTCCGCCGACCGGCTCAACGCCGGATGGACGGCGGCGGCACGCGCCCGGGAGCGCGGCCTCGTGCATGCGCGCTCGCATATCGAGCGGCTGCTCGCCGAGGTGCCGTCACATTGCGGCCTCGTCACGGTGCTCGACGGCCATCCGGCGACGCTCGCCTGGCTCGGCGCCGTACGCGGCCACCGCGTGCGCTCGCTCGGCGTCGAGCATTTCGGTCAGACCGGGTCGGTGCCCGACCTCTACCGGCACTACGGCATCGACGCCAACGCCATCGTCGCCGCGGCCGAAGCCATTGCGCCCGGCCGGCCGATCCGTCACCTCAGGGCGCTGCCGTAGCTTCGTTCCCTCTTCCAGGATGCGGGGGAGGCTGGCGAACGCCGCGGGCGTGAGCGCCCCGCGATTGGGATCATGCGGCGGAAAACAGCTTCGCCTTCGCCTCCAGCGCCGCCTCCTCCATGGTCATGAACACGGCGCCCTCGCGGATCAGCTTCTCGACCAGATCCTCGAAGTTGAGCATGCGGTAGCCGCGGCCGATGACATAAGGGTGCATGGTATAGGTGAGGATGCCCCAGTCGACGGTCTTCTTCATGTAGAGGAACTCGTCGTACCAGTTGGCCATCACGGTGCGGGCGGACTGCAGGCCCGGCAGGATGCCCTGCGGCGTGCGCAGATATTCGAAGTGCGGATGGTCGTCGAGCGACCAGCTGATCGGCATCTCGATCAGCGACGTCTCCTCGCCGAAGCGGTACGGCTCGCCGAGCGCGAACTTGTCGCCGCGCCGCGCGCGATAGGGGATGTAGTCGGCCCCCATCAGGCTCGAATCGTAGATCATGCCGTGCTTGATCAAGAGGTCGATGGTGTGGGGGCTGAGGTCCCACGACGGCGAGCGGTATCCGCGCGCCTTGCGGCCGGTGAGGCGCTCGATCGATTCGTTGGCGCGCACGAGGTCCGCTTCCTCCTCCTCGGGCGTCTGATCGGCGGGCGGAATGTGCGCCCAGCTATGGTGCGCGATCTCGTGGCCCGCCCTCACCACCTCCTCGCAGAGGCGCGGATAGCTGTCGATCGTGAAGCCGGCGACGAACCAGGTCGCGCGGATGTCGTAGGACTTGAGCAGGCTCAGAATGCGCCGGGCGCCGACGAGGCCGAACTCGCCGCGCGAGAGCGCGGTCGGCGAGGTCATTCCCCGGGCGATCAGGCCGGACTGGGTGTCGAAGTCGAAGGTGAGGCAGACGATATGGCGCGGCACGGTGACCCTCGCGGTTGGATGCGCCGCGTCCAATAACACATCCGACTCTTCGCGGCCGCCCGTCTCCCAATCGTCGGGCCGGCAACAAAAAAGGCGGGCCTTGCGGGCCCGCCTCGCATCCCGGCCGGCTCCTCCGGCTCAGCGCGCGTCGATACCGCGCACCGCGGCCAGCGCGATCTGGGAGCGGTCGAGGCCGTGGCGCTTGAGCTCGCTGTCCGAGAGGCGCGACAGCCGCTCGTACCGGTCCCGGATCTCCAGGCCCTCGCGGATGCCCTCGATCAGATTGGCGAAGAAGGCGCAAACGCCCCGGAGGAACTCGGCGAACCGGGCGTTGGCGGGGAAGGTCAGAGTGGTCATGGCGAAAAATCCTCGGCGGCTGCTTTGCGCTCTATATACACTGGAATACCAGAGCCTGCATCGTGACTTACCGCATAGCAGCAAAATATCTTTTGCATAGCAGCATAAGGTCAAGCCCACCGCCGCAGGCGGCGGCCGGGTTTCGGGGCCGGATGGAAGAGAGGACGGGCGGAGGGCGGTTCCGCAGGGCCGGCTCCGCAGGCGGGGGCCGGATGAATAGGCAGGGCGGAGGAGCAGCTCCCGCAGAGCCGGATCCGAAAAGCCGGGTCGAAAACCCCGATCAGAGGGAGCGGATCTGCGCGAGCAGGCGGTCGTCGACCGCAAGACCTTCGGCCGCGGCACGGCGGCGAAGCTTGAGCCGCCGCGCGCCCGGCAGGCGGGCGCCGGGCTGCTCCTCGATCGATCGGGCGAGCACGGCAAAGCGCGGCAGCGCATCCGCCGCGAAGGCTGAGGGGTCGAAGGCGATGATGAGCTGGCCGGTGCCGGGCGGCGGGCCGTCCGCATCCAGGAAGGAGGGGGCCTCGGCCGCAAAGTTCGCCCCCGTCAGGCCGGCGGCGAGCAGCTCCACCATGAGCGCGAGCGCCGTGCCCTTGGCGTCCCCGGCCGGCAGCATGGTTCCGCCGAGCGCCGCGTCGGGATCGGTGGTGGGGCGCCCCTGCGCGTCCAGCGCCCAGCCCTCGGGAATGCGCTCGCCGCGCTGCTTGGCAGCGAGAATGTTGCCGCGCGCGATCTTCGACAGCGACAGGTCGATCACGAGCGGCGGCCGGCCGGGCAGCGGGCAGGCGAAGGCGATCGGGTTCGTGCCGAGCACGCCGCGGGAGCCGCCCCAGGGCGCCATGGCGGCCGGCGTATTGGCGAACATCAGGGCCACGAGTCCGCGCGCCGCGAGCCGCTCGACCGGATGGCCCGCCGCGCCGCAGTGGTGCGACCGGCGAATCGCGGCCGCGGCGACGCCGCATTCCCGCGCCGCACCCGCCACGGCGGCTTCCGCCGCCTCCAGTGCCGGAAAGGCGAAGCCGTGCCCCGCATCGACCGCCACCACGGCCGGGCGCGGGCGCGTGACGACCGGAACCGCAAAGCCGTCCACCTTGCCGGCGGCGGCCTGCGCCGCATAGCTCGGCACGCGCGAAAGGCCGTGGCCTTTCAGCCCGTCGGCCTCTGCGGCCACGAGCGCGCGCGCGACGCAGCGGGCGTTCTCTGCGCCGGTGCGGCAGCGCATCAGCGCCTGCGCCACAAGGTCTTCGGCTTCCGCGAGGGTGAGCGTCGGCATGGGATTCTCGGCGCAGGCTCGCCGCGGGAGGGGCCGTTCGAGGGGCGGGCCGAGCCGGAAGCCCCCTCTCGCGCGAATCGCGTTTCGGCAGCCTGCCATTCTTTCCCCGCAACCGGGGCGCGGGACAAGCTCATGCGCTCCGATAGAGCTTGGTCATCACGAATTCGCGGTGGCCGAGCGCCTCGGCGGCGGTGAGACGCCCGTTCGCGGTGCGCAGGATCATGTCGATCAAAGCGTCGCCCGCCTCGTCGAGCGTCATCTCGCGCCGCAGGATGCCGGACACATCGAGGTCGATGTGCTCCGACATGGTGCGCACGGTGCGCGGATTGCCGGTGATTTTGATCACCGGCAAGATCGGGTTGCCGATCACGTTGCCCTGGCCGGTCGGGAAGGTGTGCACCGTGAAGCCGGCCGCCGCCATGAGCGTCACGCACTCGGCCGCGGCGGAGGACGTGTCCATATAGTAGAGGCCCGGGCCCTTCGACGGCGTCTCGGCGGGCGCGAGCACGTCGATATAGCGGCAGGTGCGGCCGATCTTCTCGAGATTGCCGAGCGCCTTTTCCTCGATGGTCGTGAGGCCGCCCGCGATGTTGCCCTTGGTCGGCTGTGATTCCGACAGATCGTCGACCTTGTGGGCCTCGATGACTTCGTCCTGGTAGGCCTTCCAGACGCGATACCACTTCTCGCCGATCTCCGGCGTCGCGGCGCGCGCTTCGGCGATGTGCTCGGCGCCGGTGATTTCCGAGGTCTCGCCGAACACGCCGTAGATGCCCTGCGGGATCAGCTTGTCGTACATGTTGCCGACCGTCGGACAGGAGGCGAGGCCCGTCGTCGTGTCGCTCTCCCCGCATTTCGTGGACACCCACAGCTCGGAAATCGGGCACTCTTCGCGCCTGAGCTCCGAAGCCCATTGCAGATAGTCCTTGGCGACCCGCGAGGCCTTGGCGATGGTGCCGAGGTCGCCCGTGCCCTCGATGCCGAAGCCCGTGACCGGCTTGCCGGTCTTGGCGATGCCGTCGACGACGCGCTGGGTCCAGCCGTCCTCGATCCCGATCACCACCACCGCCGCGACATTGGGGTTGGAGCCGGCGCCGATCAGCGTGCGGAAGTGCAGGTCGAGGTCGGCGCCGAACTGCAGCCGGCCGTAATGGTGCGGCAGCGCGAGCGTGCCCTTGATGGTGTTCGCCACCGCCTCGCACGCCGCGTTGGACAGATCGTCGAGCGGCAGAATGACAACATGGTTGCGCACGCCGACGCGCCCGTTCTCGCGCCGCCAGCCGAGAAACGTGCCGTGGCCGTTCCGGTTCGACGTCCGAATGCTTCTCCTGGATGTGCGCGCCGCCATCGCGTCCTCCCCACGTTTTGCCGGCCCGGCCGCGCCGCCGGATCGGCGTTCGCACCGTCCGCCCTCACCATCTGCTCGCGGGCGAGAGCCGGCGCTTTCAGCTCACGGTCTTCGCGGCCGTTTCCTTCTCTGCGGTTGCGCGACGCGGGCGGCCCCCTCCGCGCGGCTCCCGTGTTCGGATTTCGCGCCGGCGCGATCGGCCGCGCCGCGCGGCGGCGCGTTCACCAGCGCTTGGTCTTGAGGTTGTGCACGTGAACGTGCTCGCCCTTCTTGATGTCGGCGACCGCCTGGCCGATGTCCTGGCCGTACTTCCACACCGTGTCGCCCTTCTTGATGTCGACGAGGGCGATCTTGTGGCCGATCGGCACGTTCATCTTTGCTTTGAGGCGGAAGGAGGAGTCGTCCTCGGTCACGACGCACAGCATGTCGGTGCCCGCCTTCAGGTCCTCGACGACGACGACCCCGACCGTGTCCTTTTTGGCATGAACGAGCAGATGCGGCGCCCCCATTGCACGGTTCCTTATTTGCGTTTCCTCCTGCGCCTTCGGATGAAACCATCGCGACGGCGAATCATCAAGGGAAGCGCGGGCCGCCGCGAACCGCCGCCTCAATCGAGGCGGAATCCCTTGGCGCGCACGAAGGCGCCGAAGTCCGTGCGCTGGGGCCGGGCATACTGGCGCGCCTTGTCCTCCGACCATCCGTAAAACGCCGCCTCGCCCCAGCGGGCCACGTCGCGCTGCGGAAGCGCCTGGATGCCGGCCCGGCGGCGGTCGTAGGCGTCGATCTGCTGGGCGAACTCGCCTTCGTCGTAGCGGTCCTCGTGCAGCGTGAGCGAGAGCGGCAGGCGGGGGCTGATCTGTCCCGGCTCCGCCGGCCAGCCGACCGTCATGCCGGCGACGGGGATCACCCGTTCCGGCAGGCCGAGCATCGCGCTCACGGCGGCGGCATGGTCGCGGATGACGCTGATCGGGCAGCAGCCGAGGCCGACGGCGTTCGCCGCATGCATGAAGGTGGTGAGCGCGATCGCCGCGTCGACCGTGGCGTTGAAGAACAAGTCGAGGTGGTCGTTGGGAAAGGGCTTGCCGCGCAGGGCGGCGATGCGCGGCGTGCGCCGGCCGTTGGCGCAGAAGACCAGGAAGGCCGCGGCTTCGCGCACCCACGGCATTTCGGGAAGAAGATCGGCGATGGCGTCGCGCGTCGCGCGCTCGCGCACGATCACGATGTCCGCTTGCTGCAGGTCGCTCTTGCTCGGACCCGAAAGCGCGCAGGCGCAGAGGAGCCGCAGCAGCGCGGGCTCGATCGCGCGCGAAAGATAGCGCCGCTGCACGCGGCGGCTTGCGATGCGCGCCAGCGTGTCGACGCCTTGAAGACCGGGATCGACCGCGAACTCCTCGCCGAAGCGGCGCGCCAGGGATGCGCGCAGGCTCCCGGCGTCGCGCGCTCGCGCCTCCCGGTCGTCGGTCATCTCAACCTCGCCCCACGAAGCTCGTTTCATCGGCGCCGGTTCGCGTCTTGACGCTCCCTCGGCAGACGACTCTTATTGGATCGGTCTCGCGACCGAAAGCGCCGCCGCGCCCGGCGGTGGTCCCGTTCTTCGAATTTTCATAGAGAGCCGCGTGGATACGGAGTTGACGCTGCAAGCCCTGGGCGTCGTCTGGCTCGGCGCTTTCCTCGGGGGAATTTCGTCCGGCGGCGCCGGCTTCGGTTTCGCGGTGGTGGCGTCCGCGATCTGGCTGCATGCGATCGATCCGGTGCGCGCGACGGCGCTCGTCGTCGCCAGCGGGATCACGCTCCAGGCGGCGCTGATCTGGCCGATGCGGCGCAAGCTCGACCCGCAGCGGCTGTGGCCTTTCCTCGTCGCCGGCCTCGCCGGCGTGCCGATCGGGGTTTATCTGCTGGCCCACCTGAAGACAGACGCCCTTAAGCTTTCGCTCGGCCTGTTTCTCGTTCTGTTCGGGCTCTACGCGCTCATGCGCCCGCGTCTGCCCTATGTCGGCGGCGGCGGGCGCGCCGCGGATGCCGCCGTCGGCTTCGTCAGCGGCATCATGGGGGGCATCGGCGGCTATTCGGGCGTGCTGCCGACGATCTGGACGCAGCTTCGCGGCTGGCCGAAGGACGTCGCCCGCGGCGTCTACCAGCCGTTCATTCTGACGGCCCATGTCGCCACGCTGGCGCTCGTTGGCTTCGTGGCGTTCGACCGCATGGGGCTCATCCTGCTCGCGCACGCGATCCCGCCGCTCCTGGCGGGCGGCTGGGTGGGATGGAAGATCTACGGGCGGCTCGACGAGCGGCGGTTCCGGCAGGCGCTCGCGGTGCTGCTCGTCGTCTCGGGCGCGGCCCTGGTCCTCTGATCCGGCTATTCCGACGTCCTAGCCCTGCCGGTCCGGCCCGGCCTCCGCGCGCCGGCCGGCGAGACGGCCGGACGCCGCCGCGGCGAACGGGCGGCGCAGCGCAAGGGCGAAGCGTTCGATCGCCTGCTCCACCGCCTCGTCGGTCAGGCGGGTCCGGCGCCAGCGATACAGCCAGCCGTGGACAAGCCAGACGATCACGAAAGTGATGACGCCGGCAAAGACGACGTCGCTCAAAAAGTGCCCGCCGAAGCTCACGCGCAGAAGGCCGATGACCGCGCCGAAGGTCAGCGCGCCGGCATAGGCCAGCGGCCGCCACGGCGGCGGCGCAAGGGAGGCCGGCGCAACGGTCCAGAACGCGCCCGCCGCCTCGCCCGCCACGAAGGAGCAGTTGGCAGGGCATCGGCCGCGCGGGTCCCACCACGGCAGGAACGGCTGGGCGCCGCCGAAGGCGATGACGTCGCGCGGGCGCGGGCGGCCCCAATGGTCCTTGAGAACGATGTTGGTGGCGAGCAGCGGCCCGAGCAGCAGGGTGGAAAAAAGGAACACGATCGCCCGACCGCGCACGAGCAGCGGCCGCCGCGGCCGCGCCAGCTTCAGGACGAGCGCAAGGCCGGCCGGCGCGACGAGGAGGCCGACGATCACCATGCCGGCATGGCGCACGAAGTTGAGAACGGGATCGGCGCCGAGCGTGAACGTCCCCTCGGGGGCGAACAGCCGGCTGACCGCGAGATCGAGCTCCGGAAAGAGCCCGAACGTGAGTCCTGCGAGGGCTCCGATCACGAGCGCGACCACGAGTCCGGTCCGGGTCATAAACGCGGGCTCCGTTCCGTGCTCCGTCCGGGGCGAAGGACCTATCGGATGCGCTCGAGGATGCTCACGTAGTTGGCGACCGCGGCGCCGCCCATGTTGAACAGGCCCGCGAGCTTCGCGCCCTTCACCTGCATGCCGCCTGCCGTTTCGGTGAGCTGCATGGCGGCGAGCGCATGCATCGAGACCCCCGTCGCGCCGATGGGATGGCCCTTGGCCTTGAGGCCGCCGGAGGGGTTGACCGGCAGCGGGCCGTCCTTGGCGGTGAGCCCGTCCTTGATCACGCGGGCGCCTTCGCCTTCCGGCGCAAGACCCATCGCCTCGTACTCGATCAGCTCCGCGATCGTGAAGCAGTCATGGGTCTCGACCAGAGAGAGGTCCCGCAGGGAGACGCCGGCCTCGGCGAGCGCCCGCTTCCAGGCGAGCGCGCAGCCTTCGAACTTCAAGATGTCGCGCTTCGACATCGGCAAAAAATCCTGCACGTGCTGCGCGGCGCGGAAGGCGACCGCCTTCTCGCGCTTGAGCGCGGTCTCGACGTCCGTCAGCACCAGGGCGGCCGCTCCGTCGGAGACGAGCGAGCAGTCGGTGCGCTTGAGCGGCCCGGCAACGTAAGGGTTCTTGTCGCTCGCCGTCCGGCAGAACTCGTAGCCGAGATCCTTGCGCATCTGGGCGAAGGGGTTGTCGACCCCGTTGCGGTGATTCTTGGCGGCGATGAGCGCGAGCGCGTCGGACTGGTCGCCGTATTTCTGGAAGTACTGCCCCGCGATGGTCCCGAAGATGCCGGCAAAGCCGCCCTCGATGTTCGCCTCTTCGCGGACATAGGAGGCCTTGAGCAAGTTGCGGCCGATCTCCGGCCCGGGGATCGTCGTCATCTGCTCGACCCCGACCACCAGGACGATGCGCGCGGCTCTCGCTTCGATCGCCTTGAGCCCCTGGTGCACGGCGGCCGAGCCGGTGGCGCAGGCGTTCTCGACCCTCGTTGCGCGCTTGAAGCGGAAATCGGGGGAGGCCTGCAGCACCAGCGACGCGGTGAAGTCCTGGGGCGAGAACCCGGCGTTGAAGTGGCCGAGCACGATCTCGTCCACCTCCTTCGCCTCAATGCCGGCGTCGGCGAGCGCCTCGTTCGCGACCCGCACGATCAGACTTTCCACCGTCTCGCCGTCGAGGCGGCCGAAGGGCGTATGCGCCCAGCCTACGATGCACGCGGTCATGGAAAAGACCTCCCTCTGCCGAGATTTCGCCGCCTTCGCCGAACTTTCGTCGTTTTCCGCGGCGATCAAAACCCCCCTCGCAAGCGGGGAGCTTCGCGCCATATTTGCGCCGCTGCCCGCCCTGCTACATAGTTCACCCGGGGCCTGACGTCTAACCGCTTGTCGAGGCCCGTCGATGAAAGTGCGGACCTGAGCCCGTGCACCGTCGTTTCGCGCCGATCGCTGCTCTCGTCGTCGGCCTCGTTGCCTGCGCCGCCGGCGCAACGGCCGCGCAGGCCCGCCCCGAGGCCTTGCTGCTGATCGAGGCCGACAGCGGAAAGGTGCTGCACGCCGAGAACGCGACCTATCCCTGGTATCCGGCGTCGATCACCAAGCTGATGACCGCTTATGTGACGCTGCGCGCCGTCAAGGAAGGCCGCATCCGGCTCGACACGCTGCTCACCGTGTCCGAGAACGCGCTCGCGCAGCAGCCCTCGAAGATGGGCTTCCCGGTCGGCACGCGGGTCACGGTCGACAACGCGCTCAAGATGATGATGGTCAAGTCCGCGAACGACATGGCCGTCGTGCTGGCCGAAGGCGTCGCCGGCTCGGTCGAGGCGTTCGCGGAGGAAATGAACCGGACCTCGGCCCGGCTCGGCATGACCCAGTCGAGCTGGGTCAACCCCAACGGCCTTCCCGCCGACATGCAGGTGACCTCGGCGCGCGACATGGCGATCCTCGCCCGCGCCCTGATCCGCGAGTTTCCCGAATACGACCTCTACTGGCGCATTCCCGCGATCAAGTTCGGGCGCCGGGTCATGCGCAACTACAACAAGCTGATCGACCGCTATCCCGGCGCCGACGGCATGAAGACCGGCTTCATCTGCGCCTCCGGCTACAATCTCGTCGCCAGCGCCACCCGCAACGGACGGCGCCTGATCGCCGTCGTGCTGGGCGCCGCCTCCGGCAAGGAGCGCGCGGAGACGGCGGCGGCGCTTCTGGAGCGGGGATTCAACAGCGGAGGCCTCTCGTGGCTCACGCCCTCGCTCGGCACGGTCGACGCCCTGCAGCCGATCGCCGCCGAGCCGCCCAATCTGCGCGACGAGATCTGCGGGGGGCAGCGGCGCGCGCGCACCGACCATGCGGAGGAGGAAGAGACCGCCGCGCGCGAGGGCGACGCGACCTCGGCCTATGCGAGCGTGCTGCAGGCCACGGGCCCGATCGACAAGGCGTCCCTGCTCGGCCCGCTGACGCCGTCCATGCCGCCGATCGAGGTGAGCGTCATTCCTCCCGCCGGCGCGCCCAGCGATCCCGAGGCGCTCGTGGCGCAAGGCGGCAAGACGAAGCGCAGCGTCGCCCTCGGCAAGGGGGAGCAGGGCCGCAAGTCGGCGGTGATCAACGTGTCCGGCGACAAGAACGGGGAGTCCGGGAAAAAGTCCGCGAGCAGCAAAGCAGCCGCCACGAAGCCCGCCCCGGCCGCGAAGCCGAACAGCAAGGGCAAACCACAAACCGCCGCGAAGCCCGCGCCCAAGGGCGCCAAGGCCGCGTCCTCGCGCTGATCCGAAAGCGCCCGCTCCGATGTCGCCCGGCGAGACGCCATCGACCCGCACGCCGCCGGCACCCATTCCGCTGACGGTGCTCACCGGCTTTCTCGGCGCCGGCAAGACCACCCTGCTGAACAGGCTCCTCGCCGATCCGGCGCTCGCCGATACGGCGGTGCTCATCAACGAGTTCGGCGAGGTCGGGCTCGACCATCTCCTGGTGGAGCACGTCGGCGGCGACATGGTGCTGCTCGCGAGCGGCTGCCTGTGCTGCACCGTGCGCGGCGATCTTGTCAACGCTCTCGAAAAGCTTCTGCGCGAGCGCGACAACGGCCGCGTGCAGTTTCGCCGCGTCATGGTGGAGACGACCGGCCTCGCCGACCCCGCCCCGGTGCTGCACACGATCATGGCCCACCCTTATCTCGTGCTGCGGTTCCGCCTCGACGGCGTGGTCACGCTCGTCGACGCGGTCAACGGCATGGGAACGCTCGACCGCCACCCCGAATCCGTGAAGCAGGCCGCGGTGGCGGACCGGCTCGTGCTCAGCAAGACCGATCTCCTCGACGCGGCGGGGCGGTCGGCCAAGGAGACGCTTGTTGCGCGTCTGCGCGCGCTCAACCCGGCGGCGCCGATCCTCGACGCCGCCGCCGGCGAGGCCACGGCGGACCGCCTGCTCGACGCCGGGCTCTACGATCCCGGCACGAAGACGCCGGACGTGCGCCGCTGGCTCGCCGCCGAGCGCTATGCCGAGGCGGGGCACGAGCGGCACCATCACGATCACGACCATGCGGATCAGCCCCACGACCGCAACCGCCACGACGATCACATCCGCGCCTTCGTGCTGTCCACCGACGAGGCCGTTCCGGCCGCGGCGTTCGACATGTTCCTCGAGCTTCTGCGCGCGATGCACGGGCCGAACCTGCTGCGGCTCAAAGGCATCGTGAAGCTCGCCGATGCGCCGGAACGGCCGATGGTCGTGCACGGGGTGCAGCACGTCCTCCACCCGCCCGCCGCTCTGGCCGCCTGGCCCGACGAGGACCGCCGCACGCGGCTCGTCTTCATCACGCGCGACATCGACGAACGGGCGGTGCGCGGACTGTTCGACGCCTTCCTCAACACCGCGCAGCCGGACCGGCCGGATCGCGCGGCGCTCATCGACAATCCGCTCGTGCCCTTCGGCGGGGTGGATCGCTAGGCCGGCTTCGGCGCGCGTGAAGGCGATGCGGTTCCGGGCGGCGCAAGGCCGCGCGCGTGGGGCGGCGCCACGCCGCACTTGTCACGGCATAGGGGGTGGCCGATGATCGACGCCGCAAGGCCCGCGCGCGCCGAGAGGCCGGCTGGGGGAGGCGCCATGGACCGCATCTGGCTCAATCACTATCCGCCCGGCGTTCCCGCCGAGATCGACCCGGATCAATATCCCTCGATCGTCGCCCTGCTCGAGGAAAGCTTCGCGACACACCGCGCCCGCAGGGCCTTCGTATGCATGGACAAGGCGCTGACCTACGGGGAGCTCGACGCGCTGTCGCGTGCCTTCGGCGCCTGGCTGCAGAGCAGGGGGCTCGCGCCGGGCGCGCGCATCGCCATCATGATGCCGAACGTACTCCAGTATCCGGTCGCCATCGCCGCCATTCTCCGCGCCGGTTTCACGGTGGTGAACGTCAACCCGCTCTACACGCCGCGCGAACTCGAGTTCCAGCTCGCCGATTCCGGCGCCGAGGCGATCGTCGTGCTCGAGAACTTCGCCGCGACGGTCGCCGCCGCGATCGCGAAGACCCGCGTGAAACACGTGGTGGTCGCGACCATGGGCGACCTTCTGGGCGCCGTCAAAGGAGCGATCGTCAATCTGGTGGTGCGGCGGGTGAAGAAGATGGTGCCCGCCTATTCGCTTCCCGGCGCGACATCGTTCAACGACGCCGTTGCGGCCGGGCGCCGGCTCACGCTCCACAAGCCGAACATCGGCCCGCAGGACATCGCGTTCCTGCAATACACCGGCGGCACGACCGGCGTCGCCAAGGGCGCGATCCTCACCCATCGCAACGTGGTCGCCAACACGCTGCAGACCGACGCCTGGATTCAGCCGGTGCTCGCGCGCGAGCCGAAGGTGGAGCAGCTCGTTATCGTCACGGCGTTGCCGCTCTATCACGTTTTTGCGCTCACCGCCTGCTTTCTGCTCGGCGTGCGCATCGGCGGTCTCTGCCTCCTCATTCCCAATCCGCGCGACATCGCCAATCTCATCAAGGAACTCAAGAAGTACAAGGTGAACTCCTTCCCCGCCGTGAACACGCTCTACAATGCGCTCTTGAATCATCCGAATTTCGGCGAGATCGACTGGAGCATGCTGAAATGCTCGGTCGGCGGCGGCATGGCGGTGCAGCAGACGGTGGCCGAGCGCTGGCTCGCCGCCACCGGCTGCCCCATCGTGGAAGGCTACGGCCTGACGGAGACCTCGCCGACGCTCACCTGCAATCCCCCCGACAATCCGCGCTGGAGCGGCACCATCGGCCTGCCGCTGCCGTCCACCGAAATCTCGATTCGCGACGAGGACGGAAACGAGCTTCCCATCGGCGAGACCGGCGAGATCTGCGCGCGCGGGCCGCAGGTCATGGCCGGCTACTGGCAGCGTCCCGACGAGACCGCGCAGGTGATGACGCGCGACGGCTTCTTCCGTACCGGCGACGTCGGCGTGATGAACGCGCGCGGCGAGGTGACGATCGTCGACCGCAAGAAGGACATGATCGTCGTGTCGGGATTTAACGTCTTTCCCAACGAGGTCGAGGCCGTGGTCGCCGCGCATCCCGGCGTGCTCGAATGCGCGGTCATCGGCGTGCCGGATGCGCATTCGGGCGAAACGGTCAAGCTGTTCGTCGTCAGGCGCGACCCCAACCTCACCAAGGAGGACCTGCTGAGCTTCTGCGCCGCCCAGCTCACGGGTTACAAGGTGCCGCGCATCGTCGAGTTCCGCTCCGAACTGCCGAAGACCGCCGTCGGCAAGATTCTCCGCCGCGCGTTGCGCGAGGAGGCGCGCAGGGCCGAGCCCGTGTCGGCGTGAGCCGGCGATCGGCAGGACGGCGATGACCGCGCGCCGCCCGATCCGCTCCCGCTTCGCCTCGCATGGCCCGCGGGCCGCCGCCCATTTTTCCGCAGCGATCGAAAGGCCCCCGGTCTTCGGCGACGGACCAACCGATCGTTAAGCGCTATGCGACCATCATCGCGGCGCGACGGAGGTCGGTCGAGGGCACGCGGCCGCCGCGGGCCGCAATTTCGCTTCGCGTGGGCGTGCGTCGCGTGATCGCCTCGCAGGCCGTGGCGCGGCTCAGCGCCCGCACCTGTGCCGATGGGAGAAGACGGCGTGGCGCATTTCAGCTCCGGGGACGCACGCATCCCCCGTCGCCTCGGTTTTTTCCATCGCTTCGGCGTTGCGGGTCTTGTGTCGCCCGTGCGGGTATTGCTTTCCGACCGCAATGACAACGCGCTCTCCGCGCAGCGGCCGAGCGAGGGCGGCTTGGGCCTTTCGGTCGAGTGGCGGCCGCTCGGCGCGCTCGCATCCATTGTGGAGGCCTGGCGCGCGCTCGCCGGCCGCGCTGTCGACCCCAATGTCTTCTACGAGCCGGCCTTCGCGCTCGCCGCCGCGCCGGTTTTCGGCCGCGACGTCGGGGCGGTCCTCGTGTGGTCGGGCGAGGCGCCGCGCCGGCTGACGGGCCTTTTTCCGGCGCGCGTCGCGACCTGGCGCCGCGGGTTCCTCCGTCCCGTGACGCTCGGCTGGACGCATCCCTTCGCGCCGCTCGGCATCCCGCTGGTCGATCGCGACCAGGTCGGCCGAACGATCGCCGCTTGGCTCGATTTCATCGCGTCCCACAAGGCGCTGCCGAAACGCGTGCTGCTGCCCTTCGTGCCGGCGGAGAGTCGGTTTGCGACGGCGCTCGCCGCGGCGCTCGCGGAGCGGGACCTGCCGAGCGCGCTGTTCGCCGCGCACCGCCGGGCGCTGCTCGCCCCCGCGGGCGACCGGGCCGGCTATCTGTCGCGCGCGCTGTCCGGCAAGAAGCGCAAAGAGCTGTCGCGCCAGCGCCGGCGGCTCGCCGAAGCGGGCGAGGTGGCAACGGTCATCGTCTCCGACCCTGAGAAGGTCGCCGCCGCGCTCGAGGTCTTCCTGGCGATCGAGCAGAGCGGCTGGAAGGGGCGCGGCGGAACGGCGGCAGCGCAGGACCCCGCCATCCGCCGCTTCATGCAGCAGGCCGTGAGGGGCCTTGCGGAAACCGGCCAGGCGCAGGTCGCCGAGCTCTGCGCCGGCGTGCGGCCCCTCGCCGCCGGCATTTTCTTGCGCAGCGGCGCGACGGGCTGGTTCTGGAAGATCGCCTATGACGAAGAGGCCGCGCGCGCTTCCCCGGGGGTGCAGCTCGCCCTCGATCTCACGCAGGCCGCGCTTGGCGATGCGTCGCTCGCCGCGGTCGACTCCTGCGCGACGGCGGACCACCCCATGATCGACCACCTCTGGCGCGAGCGCCTGCTCGTCGCCGACTTGTTGTTCGCTGCAGACATCTCTTCCGGTTCGGACGTGCGCTTTGCGCTGGCGCGCGGCGCCGAGACGGCGCGCCGACGCGCGTTCGATGCGGCCCGGTGGCTGCGCAAACGCCTGCGCGGCCCGCGGGGCCGTTGACGCGCTGAGCCCGCCGGGCTTGGCCAGCCATCGAAGATGGGAACACCGGGGGAGGGGGCCGTCCGCGCAGCGGGCGGCGTTCAGCTCGCGCTTGCGAGCTTCTTCGCGATCTGCCGCTTGATCTCCAGCGCGCGCGGGGACAGCTCGCTGTCCTTCGCCTTGGCGAGGAAGGCGTCGAGCCCGCCGCGATGGTCGATCGACTTGAGCGCATTGGCGGAAATCCGCAGCCGGAAGCTGCGCCCAAGCGTGTCCGACATCATCGTGACGTTGCACAGATTGGGGAGGAACCGCCGCTTGGTCTTGCGGTTCGAATGGCTCACCTTATGGCCGGTCTGTGCCGCCTTGCCGGTCAAATCGCACCGCCGCGACATGGCTAAAACCTCTGGTCTCGGCCGCGCGAACGAGGGCGCTGCGCCGTCGGCGGCGCTCGGTCCCAGGCGCGCAGCAGGGGAATTCGCGCGGAGCTATAGTCGCTCGCCGATGCAGCCGTCAAGCCGAGGCACGGGGAGGGATGGCCCGCCAGCGGCTCTGCGCAGGGCCACGTCGGCCATGCGCATCACATATTCGACGCATTCGGCCTAGCATAAAACCTATTTTGCGGGCTATGCCGCGTCGGCAAGGGGGGGCCCGGTCTTGCGGGACGCGTGCGGGCGCGGCGAGCTCGGGCGGCCTCTGGGCTTCGGGCGGACGGCATGAAGGTCTGACGATGGTGCTCTCGCCCCGGCGGCCCATGCGCGGGCACATCCTTTCGATCGCGTGCGCGGCAGCCCTTCTCGGCGCCGGGGGCGAGCGCGCCTGCGGACAGCAGAGGTTCGAAGCGAGCTACCGCGCGACGCTTGCGGGGCTGCCCGTCGGAAGCGGCTCCGTGGTTCTCGACATCGCCGGCGATCGCTACGCCATGGAGGCGAGCGGGCAGGCCATGGGTCTGATGCGGATGTTCGCCAGCGGCTCGGGCGAAGCCACGGCGCGCGGCGCGATCAGCGGGGGCAAATTCCTCCCCGCGAGCTATGCCCTCAACATCCGCACGCGCAACAAGATCCAAGAGGTCAAGATGGCGCTCGTCGGCGGCGCCGTGCAGCGCCTCGTGCTCGAACCGCCGTTCGAGCCGAGCACGGACCATGCGCCGCTGACGGAGGCGCACAAGCGCGGCGTGCTCGATCCCTTGAGCGCCAGCATCGTGGCCGGCGCAGGGCCCAATGGCCTCGCGCCCGAAGCCTGCCAACGCCGCATGCCCGTGTTCGACGGCCGCATGCGTTTCGATCTCACCCTGGCCTACAAGCGCATCGAGACCGTCCGCACCGCGCAGGGATACGAAGGGCCGGCGATCGTCTGCGCGGTCACCTTCACGCCGATCGGCGGCCACGAGAAGGAGAAGTTCGCGATCAAATTCCTGCGCGAGAACCGCGACATGGAAATCTGGTTCGCGCCGATTGCCGGTACACCGTTTCTCGCGGTCTACCGCATCGCGGTGCCGACCATGTTGGGGCCAGCGGTGCTGCAGGCCACGCGCTTCGTCGCCGGCCGGACGACGCAGACGGGCGCGGCCGGGGCGCGCACGCAGTGACGGCGCGTCGCCCGCCCCGCTCGGCCCGCTTGACTCTCCGGCCCGATTGTGGACGCGGTGCGCCGGTAACAAAATCGTCGCGGCACGGAAGCGCATGCCCCCGCCTGCGACCCAGGATTTTGTAGCCGAGAAACCGTGGGACCCTATATGCGTTGAGAACGAAATTCGAAATCCGCTGAGTCAGCGATTCGGCCGCGATTCGTTCGAGACTCGTTCCGTTTCCTAAGAATGACGCCGGCAAGCGTCACATTCTGAGACAGACCGGCCCCGCCGCCGGTCGAATGGCAAAGATTCGATGGCGCTGTCCTTCACTTCGCCCGCCAGTCGGTCCGACCGTGCCGCCGGCAGCGGAGTCACGGCCGTGCTCGGGCCGACCAATACCGGCAAGACCCATCTCGCGATCGAGCGCATGCTCGCGCATTCGAGCGGGATGATCGGCCTGCCGCTGCGGCTCCTGGCGCGCGAGGTCTACAACAAGATCGTCGAGCGCGTGGGCGCCGAGGCGGTCGCCCTCGTCACCGGCGAGGAGAAGATCAAGCCGCCCAATCCGCGCTTCTGGGTCTCGACCGTCGAGGCGATGCCGCGCGACATCGACGTCGCCTTCGTCGCCATCGACGAGGTGCAGCTCGGGGCCGACCTCGAGCGCGGTCACGTGTTCACCGACCGCATGCTCAACCGGCGCGGGCGCGAGGAGACGCTGGTGCTGGGCGCCCAGACCGTCCGGCCCATGATCGAGAAGCTTCTGCCCGGCGCGCATATTCTCAGCCGCCCGCGGCTCTCTCAGCTCACCCATGCGGGCGACCGCAAGCTCACGCGGCTGCCGCGGCGCTCGGCCATCGTCGCCTTCTCGGCGGAGGAGGTCTACGCCATCGCCGAGCTGATCCGGCGCCAGCGCGGCGGGGCCGCCGTCGTGCTCGGGGCGCTCTCCCCGCGCACGCGCAACGCGCAGGTCGCGCTCTATCAGGCCGGCGAGGTCGATTATCTGGTGGCCACGGACGCGATCGGCATGGGCCTCAACCTCGACGTCGACCACGTCGCCTTCGCGGCCGACCGCAAGTTCGACGGCTACCAGTACCGGCGCCTCACGCCGGCGGAATTCGCTCAGATCGCCGGCCGCGCCGGGCGCGCCACGCGCGACGGCACCTTCGGCACCACCGGGCGTTGCGAGCCGTTCGACGCCGAACTGGTGCAGGCGCTCGAAAGCCACAGCTTCGAGCCGATCAAGGTGCTGCAGTGGCGCAATACGAATCTCGACATGTCCTCGATCGGCGCGCTGCAGGCTTCGCTCGCGATGGCGCCGCCCGTTCCCGGGCTCACCCGCGCCCCGGTCGGGGAGGATATCCTGGTGCTCGAGCACGCCGTGCGCGACGAGGAGGTGCGGGCGCTCACGCGCGATCCCAAGGCGGTGGAGCGGCTGTGGGACGTCTGCCAGATCCCCGACTACCGCAAAATTTCCCCGTCGGCCCATGCCGAACTCGTCATTACCCTCTATGGCTTTCTGATGCGGAACGGTACGATCCCGACCGACTGGTTCGCGCGCCAGATCGCGTTCGCGGATCGCACCGACGGTGATATCGATACGCTGTCGACGCGCATCGCCCATATCAGGACGTGGACCTTCGCGGCCAACCGCCCGGACTGGCTCGACGATCCGGAACACTGGCAGGGCATCACGCGCGCCGTGGAGGACAAGCTTTCGGATGCGCTGCACGAACGCCTGCTGCAACGCTTCGTCGATCGGCGCACCAGCGTGCTGATGCGACGGCTCAGAGAAAACGCAATGCTCGAGACTGAAATCACCAAGACCGGCGAAGTCCTCGTCGAGGGCCATGCGCTTGGCCGCCTCGAAGGCTTCCGCTTCGCAGCCGACGCCAATGCCGGCGGACCCGAAGCCAAGGCGCTGCGCGCCGCCGCGCAGAAGGCGCTCGCAGGCGAAATCAACGCGCGCTCGGCGCGACTTTCCGCGGCGGGCGACGAGCAGTTCGTGCTCGCGTCCGACGGCACCATCCGCTGGCTCGGCGATGCGGTGGGCAAGCTCACGGCCGGCGACGACGTCTTGAAGCCGCGGGTGCGCATTCTCGCCGACGACCAGCTCACCGGCGCGGCGCGCGACGCCGTGCAGGCGCGCCTCGATCTGTGGATCAAGGCGCATATCGAGAAGCTCCTCGGCCCGCTGCTCACGCTGCAGAACGCGGAGGACGTGACCGGAATCGCGCGCGGAATCGCCTTCCAGCTCGTCGAGGCGCTCGGAGTGCTGGAGCGGCAGAAGGTCGCCGAGTCGGTGAAGAACCTCGATCAGACGGCGCGGGCCGCGCTGCGCAAATACGGCGTGCGCTTCGGGGCCTATCACATCTACATGCCGGCCCTGCTCAAGCCCGCCCCGCGCCTGCTTGCGCTGCAGCTCTGGGCGCTCAAGCAGAGCGAGAGCGAGCTCAAGGGCATCGACGAGCTGCCGCATCTTGCGGCGAGCGGCCGCACCTCGCTGCCGGTCGACAAGACCATTTCCAAGGCGCTCTACCGCACGATCGGCTACCGCGTCTGCGGCGAGCGCGCCGTGCGCGTCGACATTCTCGAACGGCTGGCGGACGCCATCCGCCCGGCGCTCGCGTGGCGCCCCGGCTCGCCGGGGGAGAAGCCGCCCGGCGCCGTCGACGGCTCGGGCTTCACCGTCACGGGGACCATGACCTCCCTGGTCGGCGCCTCGGGCGAGGATTTCGCCTCCATCCTGCGCTCGCTCGGCTATCGCATGGAGCGCCGGCCGAAGCCCGTCGAGCCGCAGCCCGCCGCGCCCGTCGCGGACCCGGCCACCCAACCGGCGACCGAGTCCGCGGCCGAGGTCTCGCCGGCCGCGCTCGGCGCCGCGCCGGTCGCCCCCGACGGCGATGCGGGCGAATTCGCGTCGGCCGCGCCGGCCGGAGGGGAAGGCGGGGAGGCCGCCCTCCCGGCCGACGCGCCCCGCAGCGCGCCGGAAGCCGCGGTCGGCCTCGGGGAGGCCCCCGTCGCGCCCTCGCAAGAGCCGCTTTCGCCGACCCCTGTCGCCGCCGAGGCCTCGTCCGGCGAAGAAGCTTCCGCCGGTGCGTCCTCCACGGAGGAGATGATCGAGGTCTGGCGGCCGGTCCGGTTCGAGGATCGGCGCGCCGCCCGGCACCGCCCGGCGCGCGGCAGACAACGCCCGCAGCGGCCTGGGGAGCAGCCCGGCGAAGCCCCTGCGGCCCCCGATGCGGGCGCCTCGGCCGCGGAGTCCGCGGCCGGCGGAGAGCCTCGCCCTCGGGCGGATCGGCCGCGCGATCGGGGGCAGGACGATCGCCGCCCCGAGGACAGGCCGGGCCGCATGGCCAAGGGCGAGGACAGCCGCGCCGAGCGCGACCGATCCCGCGAGCGGGGACGGGGACGCGACCGCAGAGACAACGCCGAATGGAGGCAACACCTCCCTCCGCGCGAGCGCCGCGAGAAGCAGCCCGACCCGGACTCGCCGTTCGCCAAGCTCGCGGCCCTCAAGGCTCAGCTCGAGGCCGCCGCCAAGGAGCGCCGCTAGGAGGCCCCGCCGGGAGACAGCGTCTCGGATGGCGCCTGCCGCCGCATCTCGCTTCGCGCGGCCGCCGAGCCGGCGGAGGGCGCGCGTCCGGGCCAAGTCCTGAACGGGAATTCGCGTGGACACGAGCCGCCAGCGCATCGACAAGTGGCTGTGGCACGCCCGGTTCGTGCGCACGCGGACGGCCGCCGCGGCGCTGGCAGAAAGCGGCCATGTTCGCGTGAACGGCGCGCGCATCCGCGCGGCGAGCCAGCCGGTGCGCCCCGGCGACGTGGTCACCCTCGCACTCGACCGCGCCGTGCGCGTGATCCGGGTCGTCGCTTTCAGCGAGCGCAGGGGGTCCGCGGCGCAGGCCGCGACACTATATGAATGGGTGGATTTGGACCGGCCGACGGGATGATCAGCGGGCCGCTTGCGCTGCCTCGGCCCATGCGATACGCCGAACGGAGCCGCACTCTCAAGGACAAGCCGCCGAATGACTTATGTCGTCGTCGATAACTGCATCAAGTGCAAGTACATGGATTGCGTGGAGGTGTGTCCTGTCGACTGCTTCTACGAAGGCGAGAACATGCTCGTCATCCATCCGGACGAGTGCATCGACTGCGGGGTCTGCGAGCCCGAATGCCCGGCCGAGGCGATCAAGCCGGACACCGAGCCGGGTTTGGAGAAGTGGTTGAAGTTGAACGCGGATTTCGCGAAGATCTGGCCCAATATCACGCGCAAGCGCGAGCCGCCGCCGGACGCCAAGGAGTGGGACGGCGTGCCCAACAAATTCGAGAAATACTTTTCGCCGAATCCGGGCGAGGGGGACTGAAGGCGTTAACCTCGGGGGGCAAAACCCCGCTCCGGCCTTGCAAATGCGCGATTTTTGCCGCCGTGAAGCTATGAATCCGGCTGGAAGTATGATATGTTTAACTTATATGACGACTGGCGACACGTGCGCTCCCTCCCGGGGAGCCTAATTTTTCGGGTCGCTCCCCGTAACGGTGTGTAGAGGGCGTGAGTTCCACGCGCGAGCTGTGGCTGCAAAATCGCGTCATCCTCAGAGAAAGGCTTCGTCGGGGACCGACCGGCGAACCTCCCGGACGTCATCTGCCGCTTCTGCCGCCGCCCGTCGGACGACGGCCAAGACCAAAGCCTCCGGCACAGCCAAGCCAAAGCAGCAAGGAGCCAAAAACCGCATGACTGGCAAGAAAATCGCCGCCTCCCAGCAGGTGGCCAAGAACAAGAAATCCCTCGAACATGCGGCCAAGAAGCCGGCCGAGCAGGTACGTAAGCCTGTCGAGCATGGCAAGAAATTGGCGCAGCAGACCCGCAAAGCGCCGGAGCAGGTCCGCAAGCCCGTCGAACAGACCAAGAAGCCGGCCGAGCCGGTGAAGCCGGTGAAGAAGGCGCCCGAGACCGCCAAGAAGCCCGAGCAGGCCAGCAAGCCGGCGGAGGCCCACGAAGCCGGCAAGAAGACGCCCGAGGCGGCGGCGAAGAAGCCGAACCAGCGCCAGGGCTTCAAGACGAACGAGTTCATCGTCTACCCCTCCCACGGGGTGGGGCAGATCGTGGGCATCGAGGAGCAGGAGGTTGCGGGCTACAAGCTCGAACTGTTCGTGATCTCCTTCGCCAAGGACAAGATGACGCTGCGGGTGCCCACCACGAAGGTGGCGGCGGTCGGCATGCGCAAGCTGTCCGAACCGGCAGTCGTCAAGCGCGCGCTCGAGACGCTCAAGGGCCGCGCCCGCATCAAGCGCACCATGTGGTCGCGCCGTGCGCAGGAATACGAGGCGAAGATCAATTCCGGCGACATCGTCGCCATCGCCGAGGTGGTGCGCGATCTCTTCCGCTCGGAGAGCCAGCCGGAGCAGTCCTACAGCGAGCGGCAGCTCTACGAAGCCGCTCTCGACCGCCTCGCGCGCGAGATCGCCGCGGTCGAGCGGATCACGGAGACCGAGGCGATCAAGCAGATCGAGGCCGCCCTCGCCAAGGGGCCGCGCCGCGGGGCCGCAAAGCCCGCGGAAGCCTCCGAAGCGGACGAGGAGACGCTGGTCGAGGAGGCGGAGGCAGCCTGAAGGCCCGGCCGCGCTCGTTTTTCAAGCAGGCGCCATCGCATTCAAGAAAGGCAAAGGCGCAAGCCCGCATTCAAGAAAAGGCCCGGCCGTACCGGGCCTTTTCTTTTCCGCTTGTCTTTTCGCTTGGGGCGATCATCACGGACCGACATCGACATTTCGGGAAAAGGGCCCGGCCGTACCGGGCCTTTTCTTTTCCGCTTGAACCGATCGTCAGGGGCCGACATCAACCAGACCGATCATCGACGGACCGGTCATCGACCGGGCTATCGTCGACCGGGCGATCGTCGGGTCGCAGGTCTTCCCCTCTCCGTCTGCCGCAACGCCGCTTCCCTTCGCCTGCCCTGCCGCAAGGCCGGCGGCCGCGGACGGGTATGCCTCGGCGCCGTCACTCGGTGACGATCTTGACCTGCGTGCCCGGCGTCAGCGCCTGTCCGGGGCTCAGGCCGTTGAGCACCAGGAAGCGCTCCAGCGCCCGGTCGGTCGCCATCCGCGCGGCGAGCTGCTCCACGGTGTCGCCGGGCCGCACGGTGACGATCTGAATGCGCAGCGGCCGCGCGCTCTCGATCTCCTCCCGGCTCATGCGGCGGAAGGTGCCGATCGAGGCGCGGAAGGCGCGGTCGGCCGCGGCGCTGGGGGTGCGGGTCGCGAACACGAAGCGGTAGACGTCGCCGCCGAAGCGCACCGCATAGAGGCGGAACGTCCACGGCTCGCCCTTCGCCACCGCCGTCGCGGCGGGGAAGCCGTTGATCGTCAGGTTCTCGGCGGAACGGGCGTCCACGCCTTCCATCCAGCCGGAGGTGAGGTAGTCGGCGAGGCTCTGCTCGGGTGGCACGCGCACGACGTCCATCCGCAGCGCCTGCTCGCCATCGTCCTTGATGCCCAGCACCGCCTGGGCGGTATTGTCGAGCGAGAAGCCCTCCGGCGCCGTGAAAGTGAAGCCGAGCCGCGGATGCAGGAACCGGCGGCCGCGCGCGAAACCGTCGCTCGGATCCTCGCCGAACGGCACGCCGCTGATCGCGGCGAGATAGGCGGCACGGTCGCGCGCGCCCGTGCCCGGCGCGCTGAGCTGGCGGGCTCGCGCGAGCGCGTTCTTCACCCGCTCCGGCGTCGAGGGATGCGACGAGAAGAAATCGACGATGCGCGGATCGGCGGCGCCGCCCGCGCCCAGGGGCTTGAGGGCGGCGTTGCGGCCCATGGCGCTGAGAAAGCGGCTCGCGCCGTAAGGGTCGTAGCCCGCGCGCGCTGCCAGCGCGACGCCGATGCCGTCGGCCTCGAGCTCCTGGGCCCGCGAGAAGCTCGCGAGCGCGATCTTCGATTTCGCGAGCGCGAGCGCGCCCATCTGCGGATCGTTCAGCACGTCGTTGACGACGCGGCTCACGATCGCCGCCTGCCGCGCCTTGTCCTCGCGGATCGCCGCATGGCGCGCGATCACGTGCGCCATCTCGTGGGCGAGCACGGAGGCGAGCTCGGACGTATCGTTGGCGAGCGCCAGCATGCCGCGCGTGACATAGAGCTGCCCCGACGGCAGCGCGAAGGCGTTGACGGCCGGAGAATTGAGGATGGTCACCCGGTAGTGCAGGTCGGGCCGCTCGGAGGCGGCCACCAGCTTCTCGACGGTCTGGCTCACGAGCTGTTCGAGCCGCGGGTTGTGGTAGGGCCCGCCGTAGCTTGCGAGAATGCGCTGGTGCTCGCGCTGCGCGGCCGAGACGGTTTCCGCCATCTGCGGCGGATCCGGCAGCGAGACCTGACGATCGGCCGGGGGTGTGAAGGCGCAGCCGGTCCCCAGCAGCCCCATGGCGAGCAGCGCCGCCCCGCGACGCGCCCGCCGCCCCAGTATCCTCAACCGCCCTTCGATCACCGGACAACCCACACTTTATTCTGGCCCCAAGAGCTCGATCTGCTCGGGACTCGTGACCTCGATCCAGGGCCCCCCGCGCTCCTCCACCCAGCCCCGCACCCGCACCCAACGGCGCTCCATCCGCTTCGGCGCCAGCCCGCCTGCGGCGAACAGTTCCTCATTGCGTTTCGCGATCGTGGCCGTGAAGTCCTGGGACCATCGGCGTCCGAAGTTCACGTAGATCGTGCCGCCGCTTTCGCGCACGGACAGCACCCGCCCTTCGACCAAAGCCATTCGACCGCGCAGCGCCAGGATCGATGCGGGATCGTCCGCGCGCCGCACCGCATAATCTGGATCGGCCCAAAGTCCGCGTTTTGCGGCCCGTGCCCACCGCTCGCGCGCGAGCAATTCCGCCGCGCAAGCGCGCCCGGCGCCGCGAACGGCCACCCGGGCGAGCCCTCGACTTACCATATCGTGCTGAACCGAGCCTTCCAAGCCCGAGCCGTCGGCGAAAACGAAGGCCGGCAGGCGTCCGTGGCGGTCGGGGGAGGCGGGATTGCCGCTCCATGTCACGGCCCGTCCGACGAGCTTCGCCTTCAGCGCGGCGACGGCGCGCGCCGCCGGCGCGTCCGCGCCTGCTGCGGCGGCCCCTCGCGGCACTTCGATGCCCTCGAGCAGCAGCTGCCGCCCGTCTTCGAGCACGAGGGTGCGCGCGTCCGCCACCGTGCGCACGACGCCGCTTGCGCGCGCGGCGCCCCCGCACGGCTGCGCCATGGCGGCGTCCGCCGCCACGATCGCATCGGCCACGATCGCGGCCGCGGCGGCCGCCGTCCATGAAGCGAGAACAGTCCGCTCGAACATCCCGCTCGTGCTCACCTCGGCGCGCCGCCGCCGCGACCGGCCCGCTCCGCGGGGCCTGACCATGGCACGGCCACAGGCTTCCGCACCGAGAACGCGATTTTGAACGCTCGCCCGCCGCCGGACAATCGTGCAAACGGATGTTGTCCGCGGGCGCGATCGGTGCGCCCCAGGCCGCCGCCCGCGCGGCCGAGGGTCGCATCTGGGCAACCCTGCTCCATGCAAACTGCGCTTGACGAAGGTGCGAGGCCCGCTCGTAGACTGGGACGAGGCCGCTTTCCCGTGCCGCAAACCCTGGAGGCAAGATGCCGGACCTGTCCCCCGCACCGACCTCGACCACCGCCAAGAAGCCCTTCCGGCTCGAAGAGGCGACGATCGACGAGCTGCACGAAGCCATCCGCGCCGGCGAAACCACCTGCGTGAAGGTGGTGCAGCACTACATCGCGCGCGCCCGGGCCTTCAACGGCGTGTCCAGCATGTTGGTGACCGAGGACGGAAAGCCGATCCCCGAAGCCACCGGAACGGTGCGCGCGCAGGCGCCGCTGCGCTTCCCCACGCAGACGGTCAAGGCCTCCACCCTGCTTCCCGACCTCGACAAGTACAAGGGCCCGCCGCTCGAATTCGGGCGCATGGAGCCCACCGCCTCCGACCCGACCGTGCAGCAGCAGTACGGCATGATCGTCGGCATTCCCAATGCCGGCCAGGTCAATGCGCTGTCGACGCTCAACATCCGCGGCGAGCGCTCGGTGACCTGCAAGGGCGAGTTCGACCGGCATCCCTCGCTTGGGCCGCTGCCGCCCGGCGCGCCGCCGATCTGCGAGTATTTCCGCCATCTGCCGGATGCGCTCGAACAGGCGGCCGCGCTCGATGCGAAATACGGCCGCAATCCCGACCTCGAAAAGCTGCCGATGTACGGCGTCGTCTTTTCGTTCAAGGACTCCTTCGACACGAAGGACATGCGCTCGACCGGCGGCGGCGACGCCCGCTACGACATCGACTTCCCGGCGCGCGACCACATTCTCGTCGAGCAGCTGCGCAAGAAGGGCGCGATCATCTTCGCCAAGGCCGTGTGCACCGAATACAACGGCCGCGCGGGCGACCCCGGCGGGCGCCATCGTCCGGAGAAGGTGCTGCCCTCGACCATCGGCTATCAGCGCAGCTCCTGGGGCGGCAACCCGTCGAACCCCTACGACACGACCCGCTCAGCCTCCCTCGGCTCGAGCTCGGGCTCCGCGCTTTCGGTCAGCATCAATCTCGTGATGGCGAGCATCGGCGAGGAGACGCGCGCCTCCTGCCGCGGCCCCTCCAATCACAACGCGGTGGCGCTGATCCTGCCGCACAAGGCGATGCTGGGATTCGACGGCGGCGCCATCGGCGCCGACATCTATTGCGACCGCAGCGGCATCCATGCGCGCACGATCACGGACTGCGCCAAGATTCTCGATGCGCTCAAGGACCCCGAGAACGGCTACTACGATCCGCGCGATCCGTACACGACGGTGCCGCGCTCCTCGATCCTCAGCACGCGCTACGCCGACCACGCGAAGATGCCGGGCCATGCGGGCGCGCTCGCCGGCATCCGGCTCGGCGTCATCCGCGAGTCGATGGTCTATCAGCCGGGCTCCAAGGCCGAGGAGCCGATCGTCACGGCCGCCGCGAAGGAGATCAAGGAGGTCCTCGGCAAGCATCTCGGCGCAACGCTCGTCGAGTCCACCGATCCGTTGTGGAAGAAGGACCCCGAAATCGAGACGATGACGGTGGACTTCCGCCGGGCGCTCGCGCGGCTCGTGCCGATCTTCATGCCGGATCTTCTGTTCCGGCTCGACGAGAAGGGCGAGCCCGTCTTCAAGGAGTTCGCCGCCGCCATCGTCCCGACCGAGTTCATGCCGGGCAAGGTCTTCGGCTCGGGCACCATGCAGCCCATCGACTATATGGTCGCGATGGCCGAGGAGCGCATTCCGCCGCCCTCGAACCTCGACCTCGCCACCATCCAGCAGCAGGAACTGGCGATGGCGTTCCGGTTCCACATCTCGCAGTATCTGATGCGCCGCGCCGCCGACTGGAAGGAAAAGGGCTTCACCGAAACCCTCGACAACTGGGCCGCGCTCAATGCGCGCTCGAAGTTCTGGGGCGACGATCAGCGCGCCGCCTTCAAGAACTGGGAGGATGTGGCCGATCCGCGCAATCCGCTCGGGCAGCGTCAGGGCGTGAACGAGCGCATCATGTTGCGCGAGCTTTTGCGGCGCGTGGACATGATGGTGATCCTCGAGAACAAGCTCGATGCGCTCGTGCGCCTGCACACGCCCTTCCCGCCGGCGCTCATCGGCGGGGCGGGGCAGCCGGGGCTGCAGCACAACCTGACGCGCGAATCGCTGAGCGGCCCCAACGCCGGCCTGACGGAAGTGCTGGTCCCGGCGGGCTACGTCACCACGGTCTACGACCCGGTGTTCAAGCTGAGCGCCGACGGCACGCGCTACGAGTGGGTGCCGTCCGACGTGCCGACGAAGATCCCGGAGCCCGGCCTGCCGTTCTCGCTTGTCTTCCGCGCCGAGCCGGGCAAGGAGGACGTCCTGTTGAAGATCGCGTCGGCCTACGAGGCCGCTTCGCGGCGGCGCATTCCGCCGCCGGCCTTCGGGCCGTTGCCGCCGCAGGAGTAGGCGCGAACGCCGGGCTTGCGCTTTCGACCGCCGTGTCAATGGCGCGGGCCCCTCGCGGGAGGGGGCCGCGCCGCACGGGGCCGGAGCCCCTTCCATTGCCCGATGGGCGGGGATGGTCTAGGTGAACACGCGCGGCGCACAGCCCGCGCCGGCGCGGTCCCGTAGCTCAGCCGGATAGAGCAGCGGTTTCCTAAACCGAAGGTCGCAGGTTCGAGTCCTGCCGGGACCGCCAGCCGCCCGAACGCTCGCCCTCGCCCGCCGCGGGGAAGACGCCGCTCATGCCGCGGCCGCGAAGGCGCCCGCGGGCTCGATGCGCGCCTCTACGAGCGCGGCCTTCAGGCGCTCGATTTCCGCGGGCGGCAGCTTCACGAGCGGCGGCCGCACCACGGCGCGCTTGAGCCGGCCGAGCAGCACCAGGCACTCCTTCATGCGGTTGTGCATGTCGAGGAAGGGGGCGGCGTAGAACGCCTGCTGCAACGGATAGAGCCGGTCGTTGATGCGCTGCGCGGCCGCGAGGTCCTGCGCCTTCACCGCCTCGAACAGCGCCACCTGCAGATCGGCGACCACGCTGCCGGCGCCGGAGAGGAGCCCCCTCGCCCCCATCGTGAGGGAGGCCATCAGCCAGCCGCTGTGGGTCGTCAGCACGTTCACGGGTCGCGGCAGCGCCTGGAGCGTGCGGATGTGCCGCTCGTGCAGGAGCGGGTCGGCGCACCAGTCCTTGATGGCGCGGATGCTTGGCACCGCCTCGATCATCCGCAGCAGCGTCTCGAGCGGATAGCCGAGGCCGGACGCGATGGGATACTGGAAGACGATGAGCGGCAGGTCGGTCGCATCGGCGATGCGCTGCACGTGCGCCAGCGCCATTTCCGGGCGCATCTGGCCGCCCCAGGCCATGCTGTTCGGCGGAAAGACGAGAAGCGCGGAAGCGCCCTCCGCCGCGGCCATGCGGGCGATGCGCGCCGCCTCGAGGCTGCCGTCCGCATAGACGCCGCTCACCAGCGGCAGCCTGTCCCCGACCTCGGCGAGCGAGAAGGCGAGCACGCGCTTCTGCTCCTCGAAGGTGAGCGCGTGCACCTCGTTCGAGTGGCCGTTCACCGTGATCGCCGAAATGCCGCGCGTCGCGGCCACATGCGCGAGGTGCCGCCGCGTCTCGGCCTCGTCGATCGAGTAGTCGTCATGGAAGGCGAGCAGGGTGGCCGGAATGACCCCGGTCGGCTCGAATCCGCGCTGTCGTGCCATGGCGCCGCTCCCTCTCCCGTCGGTGCGATCGGGCACCGCAACCTAGCATCGCGCCCGCAGGGCTGTCATCCGCTCGCCAGGAACTCGCGTTTCCCCAAGGCGTCGCCTGCTGCCGCTGCCGCCGCTTCGCGCCGCGCGGCGCGTGCTCGTTCGCTCGGAGGGAGCGCCCCTTCGGCGCGGGCCGGGTTGCGGGCGTTCGCGACAGGCTTAACGGAAGCTTTCGCCAAAGAACGAAGTCGAACGGTCGGCACGGCGGATTTCAAATCTTTATCGAACGCGCTGAACGAAATCTTCATCTCGAAATGCGAGCCTCGGCCCGGCGTCGTCAATCTGGCGTCGGTCATGACAGATTCGGATAAAGACCAGAAATCCTATCACGGTCAGGAGTTGCCGGCGGACATTTATCTGCCGCTGGTCGACTCGTTGTTTGGCGACGCCAAGTCGCTGTTCATCGGCTCGATCGCAACCTCCGCGGCGGTGTTGCTGAGCGCATGGAAGACGGGCGAGACGCTGCTCGTCTTCTGCGCCGTCGCCATGATTCTGGTGGCGACCGCCCGCCATCTCGACATGCGGTTCTATGCTTCGCGCCGATCGCAGATCGCGACGACCGAAGAGGCGCACCGATGGGAGGTGCGCTACGTCGTCGGCTCGGCCACCTATGTCACCCTGCTCGGCCTGTGGTGCGTCGTCGCCTTCGCCCGCACTTCCGACCCGTTCGTGAAAGAGCTGAGCCTGGTGGTGACGATCGCCCACCTCATCGGCGTCTCCGGCCGCAATTTCGGCAGCGCGCGCCTGGTGCTCGTGCTGATCCTGTGCGCGGGCGTGCCGATCACCACGGCGCTCTTGCTCGCGGGCGATCTCTATCACGTGCTCTTCGCCGTGATCCTGGCGCCGTTCTTCATCGCGCTCAAGCTCATCTCCGACCGGCTGCGCAAGACCTTGCTCGACGCCGTCATCGCCACGCGCAACGTCACGTTCTTGGCGCGCCGGTTCGACGCCGCGCTCAACAACATGCCGCATGGCCTGTGCATGTTCGACGCGCAGGGGCGGCTCGCCGTGTGGAACCGTCGGCTCAATCAGATTCTGGGCCTGCGCGCCGACGCCCTCCAGGGGGGCCAGACCGTGCGCGAGCTGCTGCAGAAATGCGTCGAGGCCGGAACGGTGCTGCCGATCGGCGCGGACCGCATCCGCGAGGAGGTCGAGCGCCGGCTTGTGCACAAGGCGGACGGCAAGCTCATCGTCGCCATTCAGGAGGGCCGCACCCTCGATCTCACCTTCCAGCCCATGGACAACGGCGGTTCGGTCGTCCTCGTCGAGGATGTGACCGAGCGCCGGAACGCCCAGGCCAAGATCAATCATCTGGCGCGCTACGACACACTCACCGGCCTGCCCAACCGCACCTTCTTCCGCGCCCAGATGGATCGCGCGCTGGCGATGCGGCGGCCCAACGACCGTTGCGCGCTGCTGTTCGTCGATCTCGACCAGTTCAAGCAGGTAAACGACACGCTGGGCCACCCCTGCGGCGACGTGCTGCTCTGCGCCGTCGCGCAGCGACTGCGCGGCCTGATCCGCAGCTCGGACGTGGTGGGCCGGTTCGGCGGCGACGAGTTCGTGGTGCTGCAATATCCCGTCGCCCGGCCGGAGGAGGCGGCCTCGCTCGCCCGGCGCATCGTGAGCACGCTCTCGGAGCCGTTCGAGATCGAGGGCCATCAGATCGTGATCGGCGCGAGCGTCGGCATCGCCCTGGCCCCGAACGACGGCCGCGACGCCGACCTGCTGCTCCGCAACGCGGACATGGCGCTCTACCGCGCGAAGTCCGAGGGCAGGGCGGGCTGGCGCTTCTTCGAGCCGGAGATGGACGTGAAGACGCAGGCGCGGCGCAGCCTCGAGCTCGACCTGCGCACCGCGCTCGCCGAGGATGCCTTCGAGGTCTACTACCAGCCGATCCTCGACCTGAAGACCCGGCGCATCTCCTCGTGCGAGGCGCTGGTGCGTTGGCGCCATCCGGAGCGCGGCATGATCTCCCCGGCCGAGTTCATTCCCGTGGCCGAGGAAATGGGTCTGATCCTCCAGATCGGCAACAGCGTCCTGCGCAAGGCCTGCATCGAATGCACGCGCTGGCCCGACGACGTCCACGTCGCCGTCAATCTGTCGCCGATCCAGTTCAAACGCGGCAACGTCGTCGCCGCCATCCGCGAGACGCTCGCCGAATCCGGCCTGGCGCCGAACCGGCTCGAGATCGAGATCACGGAATCCGTCCTCCTGCAGGACACGGAAGCGACCCGTGTCGCCCTGCAGCAGCTGCGCGAGCTCGGCGTGCGGATTTCGCTCGACGATTTCGGCACCGGCTATTCGAGCCTCAGCTATCTGCACAGCTTCCCGCTCCACAAGGTCAAGATCGACCGCTCGTTCCTGGAGGACATCGTCACCGACGAGCGCTCGCGCACGCTGCTCAGGGGGGTGACGCGGCTGAGCGTCGACCTCGGCATGTCCGTCGTCGTCGAAGGCGTCGAGACCGAGGAGCAGCTCGCGCTCGTCATGGCCGAGCCGAGCATCAGCGAGGCGCAAGGTTATCTTTTCAGCCCGCCGGTCCCGGGCCGCGACGTCCGCACTCTGCTCAAGGCGACGGTTTCGCCGCTGGAAAAGGTCGCCTGAGGAGCCGCCGGCGCGGGCGCGCCCCCTGCGCCGGCCGGCCTCTCGGTTGACCCGATCGTCAGCCGTTCGCTCGCCATGTAACCTGCGAGCAGAAGCACGCCGAAGGCGAGCACGAGCGCGGCCGCGGCGACTTCGAGCGTGCGCAGGGCGAACGTGCCCACGCCGCTGCGCCGCGCGGCGATGCGACCCGCAAAGTCCTTCGCCCCGACGGCAACCGTTGCGATCGCCGCAACCATGAGGGCCGTGCCCGCGCTCATCAGCAGGGTCGCGGCGACGCCCGTCCAGAACAGGCCCTGCGCCAGCGCGAAGACCAGAACCAGGATCGCGCCCGAGCATGGCCTCAAGCCCACGGCCAGAACCGCCGAGAGTCCCCGCCGCCAGCCGCCGCGCCCGGCGAGCGTCGCGGGCTCCGGCGCGTGCAGGTGCCCGCAGTCCGCGCCGTGGAACCCGTGCGCGCCGGCGTGATCGTGGCCGGCGGCGGCTGCGGCGCAGGCGTGATGCTCGTGCGCATGGCCCTCGGCGTGCCCGTCGCAGGCGTGGCGGTGCGCGTCGTGAGAAGCGGTCGGACCGGCCGCGGCAGAAGCCACGCTGCGCGGGCGCACGGCCTCGAACGCCGCAAGCCATGCGCGGCCCTTCCTCCACAGAAGGTGGGCGCCGAGCAGGGCGATCAGCGCATAGCTCGCGATCTCGATCCAGCGCACGGACTCGCCGATCGTCTTCGCGGTCGCCCCGATGAGGCCGGCCGCCACGGCGACGACGGCGATCGCCGTCAGCGCCTGCATCAGCGCGGACGCGAAGGAGAGCACGAGCCCGCGCCGCAGGGTCTCGTCGTTCGCGATCAGGTAGGAGGAGATGACGGCCTTTCCGTGCCCCGGACCGGCGGCGTGGAAGAGGCCGTAGAGAAACGATACGCCGAGCAGGCCCCAGGCCGCGCTGCCGTCCGCCTTGGCGGCGCGCAAGAGGCTCGCCATGGCGCGGTAAAACTCCGCCTGCTTGGCGAGCAGCCAGCCGGCGAGGCCCTCGGCCGCGGGCGGCGGCGCCGCCGCGGGCGGGCGGCCGACGCCGAACGGATTGCCCTGCGCGACCGCCGCATCGGCGAGGCACAAGCACGCTGCGAGCAGAATCAGAACGGCGACAGGACGCGAGATCCGCTGCACCGACTCACCTCCAGGCCGTCACGGGCATGTCACGGAGATGCGGTTCGCGAACTGCGCCCCCCAGTTGCTCGATGCGTCGAGGTTCTGGAAAAAGGCTTCGCCCAGGGGCGCCTGTGCGGCCGTCCCCTCGCGCGGGCGCTCCGCCGCCACCGTGCAGGACGCCGGCGCGCCGACGAGCGTGGCCGCCTCCTTCTTGTCGAGGCTGAAATCGACGAAATAGCTCGGATCGTAGATTTCGAGGCTGAGCCGCTTCGCCTTCACCGGGGTCTTGAACGGCAGCGTGAAGGTGAGGGTCAGCGCGCCGTCCTTGTATTCGAGCCAGTAGTCCTTGGGTTCGGCGAACGGCGTCTTCTTGCCCTCGGCGCGCGCGCGGGTGAAGTAATCGAACTCCTTGAGCGAAGTGATGTTCACCTCCGCGAGCGGGGCGAGATCGTCGCGGGTGAGGCCGCCTGGCTTCTTGGCGTCCATGCCCTGGATCGCGAAGGTGGAGAACATCTCGTCGAAGGTCCAGCGATGGCGCACCGCCGTCGCCGAGCCGTCGGGCGCATAGACCACTTCGCTCCTGATCGTGACCCACACATGGGGGTGCGCGAGCGCCGTCCCGGCGCTTGCCGCCAAGGCTCCCAGGCTCAGAAGAACGGCCGTCAAACGGTCGAGCAGCATCGGGAGAAGACTGTCGGTTGGACGCGCCCATGCGAATGGCGCGCCGGAATCGCGGCCAGGATACCACGGAGTGGGGCCAAACCGAGGCTGCGCGGGCGGGCCGCGGCCGCCGGCCTCGATCTGCTCGAATTCGGCCCATTCTGCGGCGGGAAGGCCCGCTCACGTCCTCGCGCGTTGCGTGCAGCCGAGGGCCCCGGCGGCAGCGTGGACCCGCCGCGCGGTCTCGCGGTGCGGTCATGGCCCGGCGGGCGGGGCGCGCGGGCAAAACAGGGCGGCGTCTTGACGGCGCGCTCCCCGCGCCGCATTGACCCCGCCTTTGGCTATTCCCCTGTGGACCGGGGATCGGGCGGCGCCGTAACCGCCTCCGCGCGTGAAACCGAACCGTAACAAGGCGTAAACGGCTGCAGAGATGGGCGCGGAGGCGCGGCGACCGGGCCTCCTTTGATGCCCGGAGAGGATCAGTCCAGAGGATCAGTCCATGAGCGAGGCGACGACGGACCAGGCGACCGAGAACCCCCTCTTGAGCCATTGGGACACGCCCTTCGGGCTGCCGCCGTTCGACCGCATCCGGCCCGAGCATTTCCGCCCGGCCTTCGACCGCGCGCTCGCGGCGCATCGCGCGGCCGTCGAAGCCATCGCCGCCGACCCCGCGCCGGCGAGCTTCGACAACACCGTCGCGGCGCTGGAGCGGAGCTGGCAGGCGCTGTCGCGCGTCTCCGCAACCTTCCACCTGCTGACCGGCGCCCACACCAACGACGCGCTGGAAGCCGTCGATCTCGAAGTGTCGCCCCGGCTCGCGCGCCACCACAGCGAGGTCTTTCAGCACGAAAAGCTCTTTCGTCGCATCGATGCGCTCTATGCGCGGCGCGAGAGCCTCGGGCTCGACGCCGAGCAGCAGCGCGTGCTCGAGCGCTACCACACCGCCTTCGTGCGCGCGGGCGCTGCGCTCGCGCCACAGGCCCGCGACCGGCTGGCCGCGATCAACGAGCGGCTCGCGCTGCTCGGCACCACGTTCGGGCAGAACGTGCTCGCCGACGAGAAATCGTTCGTGCTCGTGCTCGAAGGCGAAGACGATCTTGCGGGCCTGCCGGATTTCGTGCGCGAGGCGGCCCGCGCCGCCGCCGAGGAGCGCGGCCTTGCCGGCCAGCACGTCATCACGCTGGCGCGCTCGAGCATCGAGCCGTTCCTGCAGTTCTCCGCGCGGCGGGATTTGCGGGAGAAGGCGTTCCGCGCCTTCATCGCGCGCGGCGACAATGGCGGCGCGACCGACAACAAGGCCCTCGTCGCCGAGATGGTGGCCCTGCGCGAGGAACGCGCCCGCCTGCTCGGCTTCGCGAGCCACGCGCATTTTCGCCTCGCCGAGGCCATGGCCAAGACGCCGGAGGCCGCGCGCGCCATGCTCGATGCCGTCTGGGCGCCGGCGCGGGCGCACGCGCTCCGCCATCGCGACGAGTTGCAGGCGCTGATGACGGCGGAAGGCGTCAACGCCGCCCTCGCGGCGTGGGACTGGCGCTACTACGCCGAGAAGCTGCGCAAGGCGCGCTACGATCTCGACGAGGCCGAGATCAAGCCCTACCTGCAGCTCGACCGCCTGATCGAGGCCGCCTTCTACACGGCGGGCCGCCTGTTCGGGCTCAGCTTCACGCCGCTCGCCGGTGTGCCCGTCTATCACCCGGACGTGCGCGTGTGGGAGGTGCGCGGCGCCGACGGACGTCACGTCGGCATCTTCATCGGCGACTATTTCGCGCGCCCCTCCAAGCGCAGCGGCGCCTGGATGACATCGCTGCGCGCCCAGGAGAAGCTCTCGGGCGAGATTGCGCCGGTCGTCGTCAACGTCATGAACTTCTCCAAGGCGGCGCCGGGCGAGCCGGCGCTCTTGAGCTTCGACGACGCGCGCACGCTGTTTCACGAGTTCGGCCACGCGCTGCACGGGCTCATGTCCGACGTCACCTATCCGCTCATATCCGGCACGGCGGTCGCGACCGATTTCGTCGAACTTCCCTCTCAGCTCTATGAGCACTGGCTGGAGCGGCCTGAGGTGCTCGGCCGCTTCGCCGTGCACTACAAAACCGGCGAACCCATTCCTCAACGGCTTCTCGACAGGCTCCTGACGGCGCGCCACTTCGATCAGGACTTTGCCACGGTGGAATATGTCGCCTCTGCGATCGTCGATCTCGATTTCCACACGGCCGAGGCGCGGGAGGCGGCCGACCCGGCAGCCTTCGAACGCAGGACGCTGGAGCGGATCGGCATGCCGGCCGAGATCGTCATGCGCCACAGAACGCCGCACTTCCTGCACGCCTTCTCCGGCGAGGGCTATGCGGCCGCCTATTACAGCTACATGTGGTCCGAGATGCTGGATGCGGACGCCTTCGCGGCGTTCGAAGAGGCGGGCGACGTGTTCGACCCTTCGACCGCGCAGCGGCTGCGCGACTACATCTATGCCGCCGGGAACCGGCGCGACCCGGCCGAGGCCTATCGCCTCTTCCGCGGCGCGCTGCCGAAGGTCGATGCCGTGCTGAAGAAGCGGGGGCTTTCGGGCGCTCCGTCGCCCGCGACTTGAGTTGTCGTCATTCCGGGGCGCGGCGCGAAGCCCGCAGGTTCGCCCTCCATGGCTCTTGCGGCGGCGCTTGGATCGCTTCTATGCGGCGTCCCGGACAGACGATACTTCGCTCGGTCCCAAAAGGTCGCGATTCGGGAAGTCTATCTGAACCATGGACCTTCACACAGCCGGACACCGCCGCGGGGTCGTCGCAGCGCCGCATCGCGCCGCCTGCGAGGCGGGTCGAATGGTGCTCGCCGAGGGCGGCAACGCCGTCGAGGCCATGGTGGCGATGGCGGCGCAGATCGCCGTCGTCTACCCGCACATGAACCATCTCGGCGGCGACGGCTTCTGGCTCATCCGCGAACCCTCCGGCCGCGTGCGCGCGATCGAGGCCTGCGGCCCCGCGGGCGCGCGCGCCGTGCCGGAGCTCTATCGCGAGCACGAGGCCATTCCGCCCCGCGGGCCGCTCGCGGCGTTGACCGTGCCGGGCGCCGTCGGAGGCTGGATCGTCGCGCTCGAAGCTGCGCGGGCCGCGGGCGGCCGCATGCCGCGCGACGTGCTGCTCGGCCCAGCCGTTCGCGCGGCGCGCGAGGGCTATGTGGTGACGCGCGGCCAGGCGCGGCTTGCGGCCGAGAATTTCGACGAGCTGCGCAGCGCGCCGGGCTTTGCCGCGACGTTTCTGGCGGACGGCAAGCCGCCCGAGGCGGGCGCGGTGCTGCGCCAGAGCGCGCTCGCCGCAACGCTCGACCATCTCGCGCATGCAGGGCTCGACGACTTCTATCGGGGCGACGTGGGACGCGAGATCGCGGCCGATCTCGAACGTATCGGCAGCCCGGTCACGCGCGCCGACCTCGAACGCTATCACGCCGTCGCGCGCGAGCCGCTCGAAGTGGCCATCGCGGCCGGCACGCTCTTCAACACGCCGCCGCCCACACAAGGCCTCGCCTCGCTCATCATCCTCGCGCTGTTCGACCGGCTCGCCGTGCGCGAGGCGGAGAGTTTCGAGCACGTTCACGGGCTCGTCGAGGCGACGAAGCGCGCCTTCCGCGTGCGCGACCGCTTCATCACCGATTTCGACCATCTGCCGCACCCGCCCGAGCGCTTTCTCACGCCGGCCTTCCTCGATGCCGAAGCGCGCAAGATCGATCCGCGGCGCGCGGCCAAGTGGCCGGCGCCACCTGGCGAAGGCGACACGATCTGGATGGGCGCGGCCGACGCCTCGGGCCTCGTCGTCTCCTACATCCAGTCGCTCTACTGGGAGTTCGGCTCCGGCTGCGTGCTGCCGACGACCGGCGTGCTGATGCAGAACCGCGGCACGAGCTTTTCGCTCGAGCGCGGCGCCCTCAATGCGTTGCGGCCGGGGCGCAAGCCCTTCCACACGCTCAACCCCGCGCTTGCCGAGCTGCGGGATGGACGTGTAATCGCCTACGGGACGATGGGCGGCGACGGCCAGCCGCAGACCCAGGCGGCGGTCTTCACCCGCTACGTCATGTTCCGGCAGCCGCTCGAGGCCGCGCTTGACAAGCCGCGCTGGCTGCTCGGCCGCACCTGGGGCTCGCCGGTTGTGAACCTGCGGCTCGAAGCGCGGTTTCCCGAACGCCTCGTGGATCGGCTGCTTTCCGCCGGGCATGACGTCGACGTGCTCGCCGAGCCATACTCGGACACGATGGGCCATGCGGGAGCGGTCGTGCTGCATCCGGACGGAACGCTGGAAGGCGGGCACGACCCGCGCGCCGACGGCGGCGCCGCCGGCCTTTGACGCCGAAATTCAGGAGGACGACCGATGGCCGATTTTCTTGGCCTGATGAAACAGGCCGCGCAGCTCCAGTCCAAGATGCAGGAACTGCAGGAGGAGCTGGACAAGATCGAGGTCGAGGGCACCGCCGGCGGCGGCCTCGTCACCGCGACCATGACGGCGAAGGGCGAGCTCAAGGGCGTCCGTATCGACGTCTCGCTGCTCAAGCCGGAGGAGAAGGAGATCGTCGAGGATCTCATCGCCGCCGCGCACGCCGATGCGCGCCGCAAGATCGAGGCCGTCGTGCAGGAAAAGATGAAGAGCCTCACCGGCGGCCTGCCGCTGCCCCCGGGCCTGAAGCTGTTCTGAAGGCCGGACTTGATGCGAAGCCGCTCGGATGTGCGGCTTCCGTCCTCGGAAAGGGCGGGGCTCGCCGGGCTCCGGCGTGGTCTACCGCGGGGCGCGCTTGGCGAGGATGCGCTGCAGCGTGCGGCGATGCATGTTGAGCCGGCGCGCCGTCTCCGAGACGTTGCGTCCGCACAGCTCGTAGATGCGCTGGATGTGCTCCCAGCGCACGCGGTCGGCCGACATCGGGTTTTCCGGCGGCTGCGGGCTCTTCCCGTCCGCCGCGAGCAGCGCCGCGACCACGTCGTCGGCGTCGGCGGGCTTGGCGAGATAGTCGACCGCGCCGCGCTTCACGGCGTTCACCGCGGTGGCGATGTTGCCGTAGCCCGTGAGGATGATGGCGCGCGAATCCGGCCGCCGCCGCTTCAGCGCCGAGACGACGTCGAGCCCGTTGCCGTCGCCGAGCCGCATGTCGACCACCGCGAAGGCGGGCGGCGCGCTTTCCACCTGCAACAGGCCGTCGGCCACGGATTCCGCGGTCGTCACCACGAAGCCGCGCGCTTCCATGGCCCGCGCCAGGCGCGAGAGGAACGACTTGTCGTCCTCGACGATGAGGAGCGAGCGGTCCGGGGGCAGTTCGGGGGATGCGTCGGCCATCGCAGATCTCGACTTCAAGGCCTCTAAGAGTAATCGACAAAGCCGTCGGCTCAAGGGGTGGCGGGGCCGGCGCTCTGCGCCGCGGCCTCGAAGTCGGCGCGGTCCCAGCGCACGCGCACCACCGCGCCATGCTCCGGCGCCGTGCGGTTGGCGAAGGCCAGCGTCGCGCCGGAGCGCTCCAGGAGCGTCTTGGCGATGAAGAAGCCGAGGCCGAGGCCGGTCGGCTCGTCCTCCGCGCCGATCCGGCGCGCGCCGCGCGTCGTCAGATACGGCTCACCGAGCCGGTCCATCACCTCGGGCGGGAAGCCCGGGCCGTCGTCGGCGATCGTCACCGCCACCTCCCGCGGGTTCCAGCGCACCGCGATCTCGACCCGGGATTCGGCGAAGTCGACCGCGTTCTCCACCAGGTTGCCGAGCCCGTAGAGCAGCGGCGGATGCCGGCGCGCGATCGGCTCGTCGGCGCGATCGTCCGGCAGCATGATGTCGATCTCGACGCCGAAATTGCGGTGCGGCGCCACGACCTCCTCGATCAGCGCCGACAGCGGCGCGCGGTCGAATGGCTCGTTGGTCGGCGACAGTTCGGTGAGCTTGCCGAGAATGTCGCGGCAGCGCTGCGCCTGCTCGCGCAGGAGGCGGATGTCGTCCGCGTGGGGGGCGTCCTTCGGCAGCGCGCGCTCCAGCTCCTTGGCGATCACCGCGATGGTCGACAGCGGGGTCGCGAGTTCGTGGGCGGCCGCGGCCGCAAGGCCGTCGAGCTGCGACAGGTGCTGCTCCCGGGCGAGCACCAGTTCCGTCGCCGCGAGCGCGTCCGCCAGGCGGCGCGCCCCCTCGGCGATCTGCCACGCATAGACGCCGATATAGCCGAGCGCGAGCAGGATGCAGAGCCAGATGCCGAGCATGTAGAGCGGCGGCAAAACCAGCGGCTCTTCGCTCGCCCAGGGCAGCGGCTCATGGACGAAGAGCAGCACCGTCGCCCAGGCGACCGCCAAGGCGCCCAGCATCAGCGTATGGCGCGGCGGCAGCGCCATGGCCGAAACGAGCACCGGCCCGAGGAACAGGAAGGCAAACGGGTTCTGCAACCCCCCGGTGAGGTAGAGCAGCAGCCCCAGCTCGGTGACGTCGAAGGCCAGCACCCAGGCGGCGAGGGCGGGGCCGATGCGCGGGGCCATGCGGTCGCGCAGCATCAGCGCCACGTTGACCCAGGCGGAGACCGCGATCACGGCGAGGCACGGCCACAGCGGAAGCTCGAAATCGAGCCCGAAGCGCACGATCAGCACGGCGCCGGCCTGGCCGACGACCGCGAGCCAGCGCAGGCGCACCAACGTGTCGAGCCGCACATATTGCTGCGCGTCGTGGTGCTGTTTCAGGGGCCTCGTCAGCATCGCGGGCCAGTGTACCGGCTAAACGGCGCCCGGGATATCTGCCGCGAGCCCGCGGCAGGCGAGGGCGGACCTGTCGTTTGCTCGGCGCCTCGGCGCCGCGCAAGCGGAAGGATGAAGGGTGATCCTGCGTCACTTCGCCCTGGCCTTCACGGCTTGATGCGGCGCGCCGCCCTCCCAACATTTCGGGCGCTTCGGGCGGGCGCGCGGCGCGTCGCGACCGCCCGTCGTTGGAGGGTTCCGATGAATTTCCTGCGTACCGCGATCCTGCTGGCCGGGCTGACGGGCCTGTTCATGGCCGTGGGATTCGCCATCGGCGGCCAGAACGGCATGATCATTGCGCTCCTGGTCGCGGCCGGCATGAACTTCTTCGCCTACTGGAACGCCGACCGCATGGTCCTGGCGATGACCAACGCGCAGGAGGTCGACGAGACGACCGCGCCGGAATTCGTCGGGCTGGTGCGGGAGCTTGCGCAGCGCGCCGGCCTGCCGATGCCGCGCGTCTATATCATTGACGAGGACCAGCCGAACGCCTTCGCCACCGGCCGCAATCCGGAAAACGCGGCGGTCGCCGCGAGCACCGGCCTGCTGCGGACGCTGACGCGCGAGGAGGTCGCGGGCGTGATGGCGCACGAGCTCGCCCACATCAGGAACCGCGACACGTTGACGATGACCATCACGGCCACCATCGCGGGCGCGATCTCGATGCTCGGCCAGTTCGGCATGGTCTTCGGCGGCAACCGCGACAACAACAGCGGCGGGCTCGGCGTCGTCGGCACGCTGGCGATGATCGTGCTCGCCCCGCTCGCCGCCATGCTGGTGCAGCTCGCGATCAGCCGCACGCGCGAATATGCGGCCGACCGCATGGGCGCGCAGATCTGCGGCAATCCGCTGTGGCTCGCCTCCGCGCTCGAGAAGATTTCGAGCGCCGCCCATGTGATCGAGAATCAGACGGCGGAAGCCAATCCCGCGACCGCGCATCTGTTCATCGTCAACCCGCTCTCGGGCGCGCGCATGGACAATCTGTTCTCCACCCATCCGGCGACCGAGAACCGCATCGCCGCCCTGCAGGCGCTGGCGCAGGAGATGGGCGTCTACGGCTACGGCGCGCCGCGTGCGGCCGGGTGGGGTGGTGCCGGGCCGTGGGGGGCCGGGCGCCGGCCCGGACCCTGGGGCTGATCGCACCGCTCGCCTCTCCGCTCGCCTCAAAGAACCGAGGACATGGCGCCGCGCCCGGCTTTTGCCAAAGGACGGGTGTATGAGAGCGTTTCGTCAACACGAAACAGCCTCATGATTCGTCCCCGTTCGGGCCAACAGACCGAGGCGCCCGGCCTCGTCGCGCGGCGCATCGCCGCCGAAATCATCGAAAACGTTCTGCGCCGCCGGCGCCCGCTCGACGAACAGCTTGACGGAGAGCAGGCGCATCCCGGGCTCGCGACGCTGGACGAGCGCGACCGCGCGCTGGTGCGCATGCTGTGCGCGACCGTGCTGCGACGGCTCGGCTCGCTGCGCCACCTCTTGCAGGCCTATCTGACGGACGGCTTTCCCGCCGAGGCGCCGCGCGTCGAAACGGCACTGCTGCTCGGCTCGGCACAGATCCTGTGGCTCGACGTTCCGGACCATGCGGCCGTCGACCTCGCGGTGCGGCTCGTCCAGGCGGACCGGCGGGCGGCGCGCTATCCCGGCTTGGTCAACGCCGTACTGCGGCGCGTCGCGCGCGAAGGAAAGCACGATCTGCCCGCCATCGAGGAGACGCCGCTCGACACGCCTCAATGGCTGTTCCGGCGCTGGGTTGCGGCTTACGGCGAAAGAGCGGCGCGCGCGATCGCGGCGGCGCAGCGGCATCAGCCGGCGCTCGACCTGACCACGAAGCAGAACGCGGCCGAATGGGCGGCGCGTCTGCGCGGAATCGTGCTGCCCACCGGCAGCGTGCGCATGCTCGCCCACGGGCCGGTGACGCGCCTGCCGGGGTTCGACGAAGGCCAATGGTGGGTGCAGGACGCCGCCGCCGCCCTGCCGGCGCGCCTCCTGGGCGAGGTCGCCGGACTGCGCGTGGCCGATCTTTGCGCCGCGCCCGGCGGCAAGACCGCGCAGCTCGCCCTCGCGGGCGCGCAGGTGACCGCGGTCGACCGGTCCGCCGCCCGGCTCGCGCGGCTCGCCGCGAACCTGGCGCGGCTCGGTCTGCGGGCCGACATCGTCGCCGCCGACGCGACGCAATGGGAGGCCGAGCCTTTCGACGCGGTGCTGCTCGATGCGCCGTGCCTTTCGACCGGCACCATCCGCCGGCATCCCGACATCGCCTGGATCAAGCGCGAGGACGACCTCGCCCCGCTCGCCGACCTGCAGCGGCGTCTGCTCGACCGCGCCGTGGCGCTCACGAAGCCTGGCGGGCTCATCGTCTATTGCACCTGCTCGCTCGAGCCGGAGGAGGGCGAGCGGCAGATCGCGGCGCTGCTCGCGCGCGACGGGCGGGTGCGCCGGCGTCCCATCGCGCCGGACGAAGTCGGAGGCTTGCGCGAACTCGTCAGCCCCGCCGGCGATCTGCGCACGCTGCCCTGCCATCTGCCGGCGGACGATCCGCGTCTTGCCGGCCTCGACGGTTTCTACGCGGCGCGCCTGGAGCGCGTCTGATCCGCCGGCCGCGGCGGCTTTTCTCAAGTTCTCGAGGAATACTTACGAGATCCGTGCCGATCCGGGACGCCGCCGTTGGCCCCGAATCGCCCGTTCGGCTATTTTTCGGCCCCGCACCGGGCGAGAGCGCCCATAGAGGAACCAAAAGAGGCCATCCCGCACATGTCCCGCGGTCTGATCGCGGAACGCGCCCGTTTGTCCCTCTTCGTGGCGCAGCGGGGCCTGCATGCCTTGGGTGGACGTGCGCAGGCGCACCCGCTCCTGCGCTGGCGCTTCTCCTCCGCGGCCGCCGACCGCATCGTCATCGCGCCCCAAGATCTGCGGACCGCCGATCCGACGCGGGCGAGCGAAATCTATGCCGGCCGCTTCGCCTTTGCCGGCAAGGTGGTGATGTGCGAAGGCCGCTCGCCGTTCCGCATCACCCCGCCCTCCACCCAATGGGCCGAGATGCTCGCGGGCTTCGGCTGGCTGCGCCACCTGCGCGCGGCGGACTCGAACGTCACCCGCGCGCAGGCACGCGCGCTGATCGACCAGTGGATCGCCGCGCAGGGACGCTGGAACGCCGTGTCCTGGCGGCCGGAGATCGTGGCGCGGCGCGTCATCGCGTGGATCACGCATGCGCCGTTTATCCTCGGCGACGCGGATGCGCGCTTCTATCGCCGCTTCCTGCGCAACCTCACGCGCCAGGTGCGCTTTCTGCGCCGGACGGTGAAGGTGCTGCGCGACGGCCTGCCGCGGCTTCAGGCGATCTGCGCGCTCACCTACGCGGCCCTGTGCATGGCCGGCCAGGCGCGGCTCATGCGCTTCGCGACCCAGAGGCTGGTCGATGAGCTCCAGCGCCAGATTCTGCCCGACGGCGGGCACATCAGCCGCAATCCAGGCGTCCTGATCGAGCTCTTGCTCGACCTGTTGCCGCTGCGGCAGGCGTTCGGCGCGCGCAACCTGACGCCGCCTCCGGCGCTCGTGAACGCCATCGACCGCATGATGCCGATGCTGCGTTTCTTCCGCCACGGCGACGGCTCCTTCGCCACCTTCAACGGCATGGGGCCGACGCCGCCCGACCTGCTCGCGACCGTGCTCGCCTATGACGACGCGCGCGGCCGCCCCGTCGCCAATGCGGCGCATTCGGGCTACCAGCGGCTGGAAGCGCCGGGCGTCGTCGTGCTCATGGACACGGGGGTCCCGCCGCCGATGGCGCTGAGCCAGGAGGCGCACGCCGGCTGCCTGTCCTTCGAGTTCTCGGCCGGGCGGCACCGCATCGTGGTGAACTGCGGCCTGCCGGTGCTCGGCCGCGAAGGCTGGCGCCATTTCGCGCGTACGACCGCCGCGCATTCGACGCTCACCTTCGCGGGGCTCTCCTCGTGCCGATTCCTGCTCTCGCCGCGGCTGCAGCGCCTCGTCGGCGCGCCGGTGCTCGAAGGGCCGACCGAGGTGCCGGTGACCCGCGAGCAGCTCGCGGACGGCGTGCGGGTGCGCGCCGCCCACGACGGCTATGCGAACCGCTGCGGGATCGTCCACGAACGCACCGTCACGCTCAGCGCCGACGGCCGGCGGCTCGACGGCGTCGACGTGCTGCGGCCCGCCCCCAGTGCCCGCAGGCCGCGGCGCGGACCGGACACCTATGCGGTGCGCTTCCACCTGCATCCCGCGGTCGCGGCAAGAGTCCTCACGCACCGCAACGCCGTGATGCTGATGCTGCCGAACCGCGACGTGTGGACCTTCGAGGCGCACGAGCACCCGGTCACGCTCGAGGAAAGCGTCTATCTCGCCGGGCCGCACGGCCCGCAGAAGACGCGGCAGATCGTCATCCACGGCCGGGCGCGGCAGACGCCGCGGGTCGCGTGGAGCTTCGTGCTGATGGACCCGTCGGAAACGCAGCGGCTTGCGCGCCTGCAGGCCGAGCCGGAGCTGCCCCTGTAGGGCCGGAGCTGCCCGCAGGGCTTGCGCCTACGAGGCCGCGCGCTGCATCTTGACTTCGACGGGCGGGCCGGAGCGGATGGTCTGATAGACGACGCAGTAGCGCTCGGTGAGCTTGAGGAGCTGGTCGAGCTTCTCCTGCGGCGCGTCGGTGTCGACGTCGAAGGTCAGGCGGATCTGCGCAAAGCCCACCGGCGCGTCCTTGGCCACCCCGAGCGTGCCGCGAAAATCGAGGTCGCCCTCGGCCGACACGACGCCCGACTTCAAGGGGATGTCGAGCGCGGTGGCGACCGCCTTCAGCGTCACGCCCGCGCAGGCGACGAGCGCCTCGAGCAGCATGTCGCCGGAGCAGAGTTCGAGGCCCGAGCCGCCGGTGGCGGGGTGCAGGCCGGCGACCGCGAGCGCCCGCCCCGTCTCCACCTTGCAGGCGATGTTGGTGTCGTCGAGCGTGCCGCGCGCCTTCAGCGTGATGTAGGCGGCCTTCGGATCGGTCTTGTAGCGCTCCTTGATGGGCGCCTGCAGGGCGCGCAGTGCAGCGGAATCCATGTCGTTCTCCTTTCTTTCGCGTCCCGAACGCGGCGCAGCGCGCAAGCGTGCACCGCAGGTGCGGGACCCTGGTTCATGTCACAAGCGGCCCGCCGGGTCTGCGGTGCGGCCGTTGCCGGCTGCACCGCGCCCGGGGGAACCCAAGCCCGAGGTCAGGCGGCCGGCGTCAGCACCACGCGACCGACGACCCTGCCGTTGCGCAGATCCTCGAGCGCGGCATTGACCTCCTCGAGCCTGCGAGTGCGGATCGGAATCGGCGGCGCGCCGGTGCGGCGCACGAGATCGAGCAGCTCGCGCATCTCCGTGAGGCTGCCGACATACGAACCCTGGATGGTCATTGCGCGCATCGGGAAGAACGGCGTCGAAACCGTGATGTCGCCCCCGAAGAGGCCGACGATGATGAGCTTGCCGCCCTTGACAAGGCTGTCGACACCGAGCCGCGCCGTCGACGAGGACCCGACGAGGTCGATCACGGCCCAGGCCCCGCCGCCAGTGGCCGCCTTGATCTGATCCACGGCGTCCGCCGCCCCGCCGTCGATCGCCGCGAGCGCCCCGGCCGCAAGGGCTGCCTCGCGCTTGACCGGGTCGATGTCGACGGCGATGACGCCCCGGCCGCCCATCGCCTTGTTGAGCGCGAGGCCCATGAGGCCGAGCCCCCCGGCGCCGATGACCACGACCGGCTCCTCGCGCAGCAGCCTCTCGCCGACCTTCTTGAGCGCGCCGTAGGTGGTGATGCCCGAGCAGGCGAGCGGCGCCGCCTGCACGGGCGGGATGTCGCCGATCTCGAACAGATAGCGGGGATGCGGCACCAGGAGGTGCGTCGCATAGCCGCCGTTCGAGAAGACGCCGAGATTGCGCGGCCTGAGGCAGAGATTTTCGTCGCCGCGCCGGCACACGGGGCATTCGCCGCATCCCATCCAGGGGTGGGCGAGCCGCACGTCGCCGACCTTCACGCCCTCGGCCTCGGGGCCGACCGCGACCACCTCGCCGACATTCTCGTGCCCCATGGTGAGCGGCAGCTTGATGCCGCGTTCGAGAAGCTGAAGCCTCTTGCCGCCGCCGAGGTCGTAGTAGCCCTCCCAGATGTGGATGTCGGAGTGGCAGACGCCGGAGGCCAGCACCTTGAGCAGCACCTCGCTGCCCTGCGGTTGCGGGGTCGGGCGATCGATCCGGCGCAGCGGTGCGCCGCATTCGCAGACATCGAAGCTGTGCATGGTCGGGCCCCGGTCGCTCGTCGTCGCCGGGGTCCGCCCCCGGCGATCCACGCCGTTAACTCGAAAGGAGTTGGATGCCCGGGTCAAGCCCAGCCATGACAAAACGACTCTCGTTCACCACCAAAGGGCGGCGCCCGCCGTCGCCTGGGTCTCGCCGTCGTCGGTGACGACCGAGCGGTCGAGCGAACGGTCGAGCGCGGCGAGCACGCGCCGCTTGACGGAATCGAAAGCGGCGGACTGGCGGTCGCGGGGCCTCGCGAGGTCCGCCTCGATCTCGGCGAAGACGCGGCCGGGGCGCGGACGCATCACGATGATGCGGTCGGCGAGCACGATCGCCTCCTCGACGTCATGCGTCACGATGACGAGCGTCGGCTTGAGGTCGGCCCACAGCGAGAGCAGGTGGTCCTGCAGGTCGATGCGCGTGAAGGCGTCGAGCGCGGAGAACGGCTCGTCGAGCAGCAGCACCTCCGGACGCGGCACGAGCGCCCGCGCGATCGCGACGCGTTGCGCCTGGCCGCCCGACAGTTCGCGCGGCCACACCTTGGCCTTGTCGGCGAGGCCCACCCGGTCGAGCGCGTCGGCGACGCGCGCCTCCCGCTCCGCCTTGGGGCGATCGGCGAGCCCGAAGCCGACATTGCCGGCGACCGTGAGCCAGGGCAGCAGCCGCGGCTCCTGGAAGACGATGCCGATCTTCTCGTGCGGCGCGGTCACCCGCTCCTCGTCGAGAATCACCGCGCCCTGGGTCGGATGATCGAGCCCCGAGACGAGCCGCAGCAGGGTGGACTTGCCGCAGCCCGAGCCGCCCACGATGGCGACGATCTCGCCCGGCGCGACGCTGAACGAAATTCCCTCGAGCGCGTGCACGCCGTTCGGATACGTCTTGCCGACGCGGTCAAGCACGAGCATCTGCGGCCTCCGCGGTGGGGGCGGCAAGCGGGCGCGGCGCGCCCGGCGCGGCTTCGATCGCCCTCTTGCTCGGGCGGAAAAGGGAGGAGGCGGAGCCCATGACCGTCAATCCCGCCTCACCACGTCTTCCCAGCGCAGGAAGGGGGCGGCGATCGCCGCGATGATCCAGTCGGTGGTCTTGCCGATGATGGCGAAGGCCACAATGGCGGCGACGATCTGCGCCGGCTTGCCGAGCTGCTGGCCATCGACGAGCAGGAAGCCCAGCCCTTCCGAGGCGCCCATGAACTCCGCGGCGACGACGAACATCCAGCCGAGGCCGAGACCCGAGCGCAGCGCGATCACGTAGGACGGCAGCACGGCAGGCAGCAGAATCCGCCGCACCATGGCGGCGTCGGAGAGGCGGAAGACGCGGCCCACCTCCACAAGCTTGCGGTCCACCGAGTGAATTGCCCCCATGACGCCGAGATAGACGGGAAAGAACACGCCGACGGCGATCAGCGCCACCTTCGATTCCTCGAAAATGCCGAGCCACAGGATGAACAGCGGCACCCAGGCGATCGACGGAATGGCGCGCAGCGCCTGCAGCGTCGGATCGAGCAGACGGCTTGCAAGCGACGAATAGCCGGTGATGGCGCCGAGCACCGTGCCGGCCGCGACGCCGAAGCCGAAGCCGGCGGCCACGCGCGCAAGCGTCGTGCTCGCGTGGCGCTGCAGTTCCCCGGTGCGGGCGAGCTCGGCAAAGGTCTCGAAGATCACGGAAGGCGGCGGCACCAGCCGGCCGTCGGAGAGGCCGAAGCGAACCGCGAGTTCCCACAGAACCGCGACGCCGACCGGCAGGATCAGCCCGAGCGCAGGCCGCGCCAGGCCATTGAGCCGGCGCAGCCGCGGCTCGCGGGTCGTGGCGCTCTGGGCGGACTGCTCGGCGGTCGCGGTCATCGGTACAACAGACATGGCTCGGGTCCGGATTGCAACGCCATGACATCGCGCCTGCGGTCAAGGTGGCCCGTGCGCGCGTCCCCGCTTCGGTCCTTCTGCGAAGATCCCGCAGCCGCGTCGCGGCCGGTTCCGGCAAGCGGGAGTCCGGCCGCGCGGAAGCGCGATCCGCGCAGGAGGGCGCCCCTCAGTGGCTTGCGACCGCGAAGCTGTCGTCGACGAGGGCGTCGAGTGCGCCCTTCACGTCGACGCTCGTGGCGATGACGCCGGCCTGCTGCAGCGCGAGCCCCGCCGCCAGAATGGAGTCGCGCTGCGCCTTGCCGATCCTGCCGTTGGTGAGGTCCGTGCGCTCGGCGAGCTGCTTGGCGACCACATCCTTCGGCAGCTTGCTCGCGGCGATGAAGCTCTTCTCGACCTCCTGCGGGTTCGCGAGCGAAAACTTGCGCGCCTCCTCGTAGACCTTGAGCACGCGGCGCACGATGTCCGGGTGCTCCTTGGCGAAGTCCTCGCGCACATTGAGGATGCCGTAGGTGTTGGCGTCGGGGTCGCGGTAGAAGAGGCGGGCGCCGTCACGAATTTCCGCCTGCGCCATCATCGGGTCGAGGCCGGCCCAGGCATCGACGTCGCCGCGGATCAGCGCGGTCGCCCCGTCCGGGTGCTGCAGCAGCACCGGACGGATGTCCTTTTCGGTCAGGCCCGCCTTCTGCAGCGCGCGCACCAGGAAGATGTGCGGGTCGGTGCCGCGGGTCACCGCCACGCGCTTGCCCTTGAGGTCCTCGACCTTGTCGATGCCGGTGTCCTTGCGGGTCACGAGCGCGGTCCACTCGGGCTTCGAGTAGACGTAGATCGACTTGATGGGATTGCCGTTGATCTTGCTCACCAGCGCGGCGGCGCCGGCGCTCGAGCCGAAGTCGATGGAGGCGGCATTGAGGAATTCGAGCGCCTTGTTGGAGCCGAGCGTCTGCACCCAGCGGATCTTGATGCCGTCCGGCTCGAACTCCTTCTCGAGCCAGCCGTGATCCTTCAGCACCATGGAGACGGGGTTGTAGGTCGCCCAGTCGATGCGGATCTCCTTCGGCTTGTCGGCCGCGAACAGCGCCGTGGTCGGCAACAGGCCGACGAGTACGGCGGAGGCAAGAAGATTGCGTCGGGTGAAGAGAGTCATCGGGACCTCCATGGGCTTGCGTTCTTTATGGAGAACGCAACGGGTTCAATGGAGGCGGGGCTAGCCCGCCATCAGCTGGCGTCGGGGCTGCCCCCGCGCTTTAGCTGCATTTGTTAAGCGCCCGCAAGCTGCTCGCTCAAATCGGCGCTGAAAGCCGTCTAGACGCTCTTTTCAGCGCTGTCAATGGGAAACTCGGCCACGGCACGGGCGGCTCGTGGCAGCCTTGCTGTGCAACCGCCAAGCTTTGGCGCGTTCAGGTCCTGTTCCTTATTCCGAACACATGGTCGTGATCGCGGCAGGCCTCTCTCCGCGACGATCGAGCCCGATCGGCTCCGCCCGCCCGAATTGGTCCTATATAGAAGGCACCGGCACGCGATGTGGGGCGGGGCCGAGAAGTGCGGGGAGGGCACGGTCGGCTTCGCGCGCGCTTCGTCGCGGCACGGTTCGCGGAGCGCCGGCAGCGGGCGTTCAGGCCGGCTCACAAGGGCATCCGGCGTTCGGCGCCGAGGCGCTGCGGTCCGTCCGCACGGACCGTCTGATCGGCGACCTTGCGGACAGGCCGGCGCGACGCGATGTTCTTCCGTTCCCCGTTTCGGGAACGGCCGCGCCAGGCAGAATTTGGACGGCGTCGCCTTGCGGGTGTACCAGACACTGGGACTGGAACCATCGAGCCCCCGCCTTTGCCTGTAAGGGAGCGGGGCGTGTTCAGCGTGCCGGCTGGGTCAGAGACAACGTCATGGATGTGGCGACAAGAACTCTCGAAGGCGATCCCCTCCTCGATGCGCCGGCGATCGCGGCCGATCTGGAAAAGCTCGCGGCGGCCCATACGGGCAACGAGCGCGACCTGCGGACCGCCGTGGCGCAGCGGCTCAAGGCGGCTCTGGCGCAGGGCCGCGCCGAGGCCGAACGGCGGCTGCTCGCGGACCGGCACGGCCGCGGCTGCGCCGAGCGTCTGTGCGCGATGCACGACGCGGTGATCCACATCCTCTTCGACTTCGTGCGCCGGCATCTCTATCCGCTGGACAACCCGTCCGAGGCCGAACGGATGGCCATTGTCGCGACCGGCGGCTACGGCCGCGGCCTGCTCGCGCCCGGCTCGGACATCGATCTCCTGTTCCTGCTGCCCTACAAGCAGACGGCTTGGGGCGAGTCGGTCGCCGAAGCCATCCTCTATTGCCTCTGGGACATGGGGCTCAAGGTCGGGCACGCGAGCCGATCGGTCGAGGAATGCATGCGGCAGGCGCGCGCGGACATGACGATCCGCACCGCGCTGCTCGAGGCGCGTCACCTGCTCGGCGATCGCAAGCTCACGGAGGAGATGACGGCGCGCCTGCGCAAGGAGGTGATGCAGGGCACCGCCGCCGAGTTCGTCGCCGCCAAGCTCGCCGAGCGCGAGGAGCGGCACCGCCGCGCCGGCCAGTCGCGCTACCTCGTCGAGCCCAATGTGAAGGACGGCAAGGGCGGCCTGCGCGACCTGCACACGCTGTTCTGGATCGCCAAGTACGTCTACCAGGTCGACGAGCCGGAAGAGCTGATCGCCCGCGGCGTCTTCGATCGTGCCGAATACCGCCTGTTTCGGCGCGCCGAAGAATTCCTGTGGGCCGTGCGCTGCCACATGCATTTCGTCACCGGCCGCGCGGAAGAACGCCTGTCGTTCGAGATCCAGCGCGAGATCGCCGTGCGCCTCGGCTACACCGAGCATCCCGGCCAGCAGGACGTCGAGCGCTTCATGAAGCACTACTTCCTGATCGCCAAGGACGTCGGCGACCTCACGGCGATCCTCTGCGCCGCGCTCGAGGACCGGCAGGCGAAGCCGGCGCCCATGCTCAACCGCTTCGTGGCGCGCCTGCGCCCGCGCACGCGGCGCGCGCTGCCCGAAACGCAGGATTTCATCGCCGACAAGAACCGCATCACGCTGGCCGACCCCGAGGCCTTCGAGCGCGATCCGGTCAACCTCATTCGCATCTTCCACCTGGCGCAGCGCCACAGCCTCGCCTTCCACCCGGACGCCATGCGCGCGGCGAAGCGGGCGCTGAAACTCATCGATCCCGCCTTGCGCGAGGACCCGGAGGCCAACCGGCTGTTTCTCGAAATCCTCACCGGCAGGGACAACGTCGAGATCGTCCTGCGGCGCATGAACGAGGCGGGCGTGCTCGGCCGCTTCATTCCGGAATTCGGCCGCGTCGTCGCGATGATGCAGTTCAACATGTATCATCACTACACGGTCGACGAGCACCTCTTGCGGTGCATCGGCGTGCTGGCGGACATCGAGCACGGCGGCAACGACGCCTTCCCGCTCGCAAGCGAGCTGATGCGCACGATCCAGCCGCAGCACCGCGCGGTGCTCTACGTCGCGCTGTTCCTGCACGACATCGCCAAGGGCCGCGTCGAGGACCATTCCATCGCCGGCGCGCGCATCGCGCGGCGGCTCGCGCCGCGCTTCGGCCTCTCGCCGGCCGACGCCGAGACCGTGGCCTGGCTCGTCGAAAATCATCTCGTGATGTCGACGGTGGCGCAGTCGCGCGACCTCTCGGACCGCAAGACGATCGAGAACTTCGCGGCCGTCATGCAGTCGCTCGAGCGCATGAAGCTGCTCACCATCCTCACCACCGCCGACATCGCCGCGGTCGGCCCCGGCGTGTGGAACTCTTGGAAGGCGCAGCTCATCCGCACGCTCTATTACGAGACGGAGCCGGTGCTCACCGGCGGCTTCTCGGAGGTCAACCGTGCCCAGCGCGTCGCCATGGCGCAGGAGGAGTTCCGCGCCGAGCTGAGGGATTGGCCGCCCGCGGAGGTGGACGCCTATATCGCGCGGCACTACCCCGCCTATTGGCTCAAGGTCGATCTCGCGCACAAGCTCGCGCATGCGCGCTTCGTGCGCGCGGCGGAAGCGGCGGGCAAGACGCTCGCGACCAGCGCCTGCGTCGACGAGGCGCGCGGCGTCACCGAGCTCACCGTGTTCGCGCCCGATCATCCGCGCCTGCTGTCGACCATCGCGGGCGCCTGCGCCGTCGCCGGCGCGAACATCGTCGACGCGCAGATCTACACCACGACCGACGGCCTCGCCCTCGACACGATCTCGGTCTCGCGCGAATTCCCCGACGCGGCGGACGAGGTGCGGCGCGCCGCCCGCATCGCCGACACGATCGAGAAGGCGCTCGGCGGCGCCCTGCGCCTGCCGGAAGTGGTGGCCAAGCGCGCCGCGCCGAAGGCGCGCCTCAGGGCCTTCGCCATCGAGCCCGACGTGCTCATCAACAATCAGTGGTCGAACCGCTACACGGTGATCGAGGTCTCGGGGCTCGACCGGCCGGGCCTCCTGTACGAGCTCACGGCGACACTCTCGAAGCTCAATCTCAACATCGCCTCCGCGCATGTGGCGACCTTCGGCGAGCGCGCCGTCGACGTCTTCTACGTCACCGACCTCATGGGCGCGAAGATCGAGGCTCCGCAGCGCCAGGCCGCCATCAAGCGGGCGCTGATCCACCTCTTCCGTCCACCGACGGACGCCGCCGCGAAGGAAGCGCGGGAGAGCGCCGCGGCGGTCTGAGGCCGGTTTCCAGCGGCGCCTGGCGCCTTCCCCTGCCGCGAAACCGGGCGGCAGGGGGCGGCTGCGGCTGCACCCTTAACGACCCCTTAAACCGCCGCATTTAGCGTGTCACGACTGGGCCGCGAGGCACAGATTTTCAAGCGGCGGAATCCTTCGAATGCGCGTGGGACGTCGGGCGATCAACGACCGGCGCGAGCCGAATTTCGACGCAACGCCCATCCCCGGGCTCGATCTTCGGCTCGATCCGCGCGACCGACCCGGCGGACCGCTCGGCGACGACGAGAGCCGACCACGCCGCGGCGAGGGCCCGCGCGAGCCGCGGTTTTTCCCGCCCGAGGCAAAGGGCGAGGGCGGCCGGACGGCCGCCAACGACGATCATGCCGGCAGGGCCCAGGGCGGGCGGCGCGCGGCGCGCCGGCGCAACGCGAAACGCGGCGGGGGCGGCGGGCGGCGGCGCGCGGTCCTGCGCCGGCTCATCTATTGGGCGGCGGTGCTGATTCTGTGGGCCGGCATCGGCGGCGTCGCCATGGTGACGTGGGTCGCCGCGCGTCTGCCGCCGATCCAGTCGCTCGAGGTGCCGAAGCGCCCGCCCACCGTTCAAATTCTCGGGCTTGATGGCCGGCCGCTCGCGACGCGCGGCGAGATGGGAGGCTCGGCCGTCGCGCTCAAGGACCTGCCGCCCTATCTGCCCAAGGCGTTCCTGGCGATCGAGGACCGCCGCTTCTACGAGCATTTCGGCATCGACGTCTTCGGCATCGCCCGCGCCCTCGTCGCCAACGTGCTGCACCGCAGCGTCGCCCAGGGCGGCTCGACGCTCACCCAGCAGCTCGCGAAGAACCTGTTTCTGACCCAGGAGCGCACGCTCGAGCGCAAGATCCAGGAGCTCGTGCTCGCGCTGTGGCTCGAGCACAAGTTCACGAAAAACCAGATCCTCGAACTTTACCTCAACCGCGTCTATTTCGGCGCCGGCGCCTACGGCGTCGAGGCGGCGGCGCAACGTTATTTCGGCAAGTCCGCCCGCTATGTGACGCTCTCGGAGGCCGCGCTGCTCGCGGGTCTCGTCAAGTCGCCCTCGCGGCTTGCGCCGACCCGCAATCCCGAGGGCGCGGCCAGGCGCGCCCAGCTCGTGCTCGCCGCCATGAGCGAGGCCGGCTTCGCGAGCCCCGAGATGGTCAAGGTCGCCTCCGCCCACCCCGCCAAGGTGGTCAAAAACGTCGGGGGCGGCTCCGTCAACTACGTTGCCGACTGGGTGATGGACCTCCTCGACGATCTCGTCGGCCGCTTCGACGAGGACCTCGTGGTCGAAACCACCGTCGATCCGGCGCTTCAGGCCGCCGCCGAGAAGGCGCTCACGGAAGAGCTCGACAAGAAGGGCCAGAAGTTCGGCGTGGAGCAGGGCGCGCTCGTGGCGATGACGCCGGACGGCGCGGTGCGCGCTCTCGTCGGCGGCCGCAACTACGCCGAGAGCCAGTTCAACCGCGCGGTGGCCGCCAAGCGCCAGCCGGGCTCGGCGTTCAAGCCCTTCGTGTACCTCACCGCGCTCGAGCACGGGCTCTCGCCCGAAACCGTGCGGGAGGACCGGCCGATCAATGTGCGCGGCTGGCAGCCCGAGAATTACAGCCGCGAATATTTCGGCCCGGTGACGCTGACGCAGGCGCTCGCGATGTCGCTCAACACCGTCGCCGTGCGGCTCACGCTCGAGGTCACGCCCAAGGCGGTGGTGCAGACGGCGCACCGGCTCGGCATCGCCTCCAAGCTCGAACCCAATGCCTCGATCGCGCTCGGCACCTCCGAGGTCTCGATGCTCGAACTCGTCGGCGCCTTCGCGACCTTCGCCAACGGCGGCATCGCCATTTCCCCGCATGTCGTCGAGCGCGTGCGCACCGCTTCCGGCCGCACGCTCTATCAGCGCGGCGCGCCCGGCCTCGGGCGGGTGATCGATCCGCGCTATGTCGGCATGATGAATGCGATGATGCAGCAGACGATCCTCATCGGCACCGCGCGCAAGGCCGAGCTGCCGAACTGGCCCGCGGCCGGCAAGACCGGCACGAGCCAGGATTTCCGCGACGCCTGGTTCGTCGGCTACACCGCGCGCCTGGTGACCGGCGTCTGGCTCGGCAACGACGACTCCTCGCCGACCCGCCGGACGAGCGGGAGCGGGCTTCCGGTGGAAATCTGGAGCCGGTTCATGAAGGTCGCCCACCAGGGCGTGCCGCCGGCGCCGCTGCCGGGCCTAGGCCAGGCGCCCGCGCCCGCGCCGGCGCCCCCCTCCGACGTGGTCGCGAGCGCGCCGCCGCTGCCGAGCGGCGCCGCCCGTCCCGTCCCGGCGGAGGCCGGCATGGGTCTCGACCGCTGGCTGATCGAGAAGATCTTCGGCCGCCGCTGAGCGGGGCGAGGCGTGCCCCTACTCCTTGAAGCGGACCGTCGCGCCGCGATCCGTGAGGTCGACGGCGGCAAAGCCGGTCGCCGAGAGGCCGCGCTCGGCGCAGTCCTTGTGCTCGTCGATCTCGAATTTCAGCGCGCGGGTGCAGAGGGTGACGAGCCCGCCCCAGGCGAGCGCCTTGTCGGCGCGGCGGATCACCCGGCCCTCGTCGTCGATCGCCTCCGCGAAGCTGTAGACCCGGCGCGGCCGGCCGGCGAGCTCGGGCTTGAGGCAGCGGCCGGGCGTGACGCGATACCAGCCGCGGGTGACGATCCGGCCGTTCTCCTCCGCGCCGAGCGCGGCCATCACGACATGGGTCGTGTCGTTGCACCACGCGAACCCCTTGTCGTCGGCGCTGCGCGCGGCGGAGAGCAGCGTGTCGATGAAACCGGCTTCCTCCGCGGCGGCAGGTTCGAGTTTGTGATCCTTGAGGAACTGGGCGAGGGCGGCCTCGGTCCTTTTGCCCTCGAGGCCGTCGATCGGCTCCGCGTCGTAGCCGGCGATGGTGAGGAGCCGCTGGATGGCGGCGAGGCGCGCCTGTTCGGGGGTGTACTCCGCCTCCTCGGCGATCTTTGCGGTCGCCAGGCCCTCGTCGGACTGCGACGGGTTCACGGCGGTGAAGTCGGCGAGATACTGGCGGTTCGAGGGGCAGCGGCGCGCGCCGGCGATGACGAAATCTCCTTCCGCGACGCACAGGGACACGTGCTTGGCGAGCGGCAGCGGCGGCTCGCGGTAGACGGCATTGGGGCGCGCGTGCACGTAGACCTGATCGGCCTCGATCGCCCCCTGCAGCACCGTCCGGCACTGGCCGGGGTCGACCCTGAACCAGCCGCGAGTCGCCGCCACCCCTTTCGTCTCGAGGCCGAGCGCGAGGTCCAGGACATAGCTTGTGCGGTTGCAAAGCTGCAGGTCGGCGCGGGCGCTCGACAGGCCGGCGGCCATGGCGGCCGCCGCCACCATCGTCGTCCACGGCGCCCTGCGGCTCGCGCCCGGCGCTCGCATCGCCTTCCCCCGCGCTGCTCGTCCGAATCGACGCCCCCCAAGGGATGCGCTGAAGCGCGGCGCGCGGCAAGGGAGGCGCGGAGCCGCCGCAGCGATTTCTCCGCCGCCGGAGACGCGGCGGTTTCTGCGCCGCCGGAATCGTGATACCGGCATCCCGTCCACCCTCGATTGGCGGCTCCTGAACGATGACGGATTCCCTGCGGCGCATTTCTCGCGCTCTCCTTTCGGTCTCCGACAAGACCGGCCTGATCGAATTCGCCCGCGCGCTCGCCGGGCGCGGGGTCGAGCTGGTGTCGACCGGCGGCACCGCGAGAGCCCTCGCCGAGGCCGGCCTTGCGGTGCGGGACGTGTCCGAACTCACCGGCTTTCCGGAAATGATGGACGGGCGGGTGAAGACCCTGCACCCCGCCGTCCACGGCGGGCTGCTCGCCGTGCGCGACGACGCGGCGCACCGCGAGGCGATGCGTCGGCACGGCATTCAGCCGATCGACCTCTTGGTCGTGAACCTCTACCCGTTCGAAGCCACGGTCGCCCGCGGCGCGGACTATGCCGCCTGCATCGAGAACATCGATATCGGCGGCCCGGCCATGATCCGCGCCGCCGCCAAGAACCACGCCGACGTCACGGTCGTGGTGGATGCGGCCGACTATGCGGCGGTGCTGAGCGAGCTCGAGGCGCACGGCGGGGCGACGACGCTTTCGCTGCGCCAGAAGCTCGCCGCCAAGGCCTATGCGCGCACCGCCGCCTACGACGCGGCGATCGCCAACTGGTTCGCCGAAACCCTGGGCGAGACCGCGCCCGCCTACTGCGCCTTCGGCGGACATCTCGCCGAGGCGCTGCGCTACGGCGAAAACCCGCACCAGACGGCCGCCTTCTATCGCCTGCCGCAGCCGCGCTTCGGCGTCGCCACCGCCCGGCAAGTGCAGGGCAAGCAGCTCTCCTACAACAACATCAACGACACCGACGCCGCCTACGAATGCGTGGCCGAGTTCGACCCGCGGCGCACGGCCGCCTGCGTCATCGTCAAGCACGCCAATCCGTGCGGCGTGGCCGAGGGCGAGACGCTCGTGGACGCCTACCGCAGGGCGCTCGCCTGCGATCCCGTCTCCGCATTCGGCGGCATCGTCGCGGTCAACCGTCCGCTCGACGCGGAGGCCGCGCGCGCGATCACCGAGATCTTCACCGAGGTCATCATCGCGCCCGATGCGACCGAGGAGGCGATCGCGATCGTCGCCGCCAAGAAGAACCTGCGCCTGCTGCTCGCCGGCGGCCTGCCGGACCCGCGCGCCCCCGGCGCCACCTTCAAGTCGGTGGCCGGCGGATTTCTCGTGCAGTCGCGCGACGCCGCCGTCGTCGACGACATGGACCTGAGGGTCGTCACCAAGCGCGCGCCGACCAACGCCGAGCTCGCCGACCTGCGGTTCGCGTTCCGCGTCGCCAAGCACGTGAAGTCGAACACCATCGTCTACGCCAAGAACGGCGCGACGGTCGGCATCGGCGCCGGGCAGATGAGCCGCGTCGACTCCGCCCGCATCGCGGCGCGCAAGGCCGAGGATGCGGCGAAGGCGCGCGGGCTCTCCGAGCCGCTCACCAAGGGCTCGGTCGTGGCCTCCGACGCCTTCTTCCCGTTCGCGGACGGCCTTCTGGTCGCGATCGAGGCGGGGGCGACCGCGGTGATCCAGCCGGGCGGCTCGGTGCGCGACGAGGAGGTCATCAAGGCGGCGGACGACCACGGCGTCGCCATGGTCTTCACCGGCACCCGGCACTTCCGGCACTGACGCCTGCGCCCGTGCGCCGCGCGGAGGGCCTCAAGGGCTCGCCGCGCGCACCTGCGCAAGCAGCGCCATGCCGGCCGCGAAGAAGAGCGTGAGGATGGAAATCCCCGCGCGCTGGCTCTCCAGCGCCTGCGTCAGCAGCCCGACGAGGAGCGGGCCGAGAAAGGACGTGACCTTGCCGGAGAGCGCGAACAGCCCGAAGAACTGCGTCATGCGCTCGGGCGGGGCGACGCGTACGAGGAAGGTGCGCGACGCCGCCTGCAGCGGGCCGGCAGCGCAGCCGATGATCGCGCCGATCGCGATCACCGCCTTCTCCGCCGCCGAGGCGAACAGGCCGTCCCCCGGCGCGGGCGGCGCCACCGCGAACGGCCCCACATAATCGGGTCCGATCGACAGCAGCGCGGCGAGCGAGAACAACAGCAGCGTCAGGCTGCCGAGAATGACCGGCTTCGAGCCGAGCCGGTCGTCCAGAACGCCGCCGACGAGGCAGCCGAAGGTGCCGCTCACCGCGAGCAGGACCCCGAAGAGGCCCATCTCGATCGTGGTCCAGCCAAAGATGCTCGCGGCAAAGATGCCGCCGAAGACGAACAGCGCGATCAGCCCGTCCGTGTAGATCATGTTGGCGACGAGGAAGAGCGCCGTGTTGCGGTCGCGCCGCAGGCGGCGCAGCGAATCGGCGAGCATGGCGAGGCCGCGGCGCACGGCTGCGCCGAGCGGCAGCTTGCGCGGCTGGTCTGGCGTGAACAGGAACAGCGGAACGACGAAGACGACGAACCACAGCGCGGTGAACGGCCCGGCGGCGCGGTCGCCCTCCCGCAGCGCAGGGTCGAGCCCGAACAGGGGCTTGAAGCCGAGCAGCGTCCGGCCCGTTTCCGGCGAGGCCACGAGCCAGCCGAGCATCAGGACGAGGCTCAGGATTCCTCCCACATAGCCGATCGCCCACCCGGTTCCGGACAGCCGTCCGAGCCGCTCCGCGGGCGCGAGCGTCGGCATCATGGCGTTGTTGAACACCGTCGCAAATTCAACCGCCAGCATGGCCGCCGCGAAGGCGATCAGCACGAGCCCGATCGTGCCGACGTCTCGCGGCTTGCCGAACCAGAGCGTCATCGCGGCAAGGACGAGAACGAGGCCGAAGGCCGCGATCCAGGGCTTGCGCCGGCCGGCGGCATCCGCCACGGCGCCGAGCATCGGCGAGACCAGCGCGATGACGAAGCCCGCGGCGGCGGTCGCAAAGCCCCACAGCGCCTGGCCCGCCACCGGATCGGGCGCGACGGCGTTGGCGAAATAGGGCGCGTAGATGAAGGTCGTGATCAGCGTGAAGAACGGCTGCGCGGCCCAGTCGAACAGAACCCAGCCGACGATGGCCGCGCGCGAACGGTCTTTCAGTCGAGTCATGAGGCGGGGCTCATCCCTGGGATTGCGACCCGCTGCGCGGGACCCGTCGCGCTCCGCTTAACACGGCGGCGGCGCCGCGCGTTCAAAAATTTCACGGCTTGACCAGGTCGCCGATCAGACTGGCGGCGACCGTCAGTTTCGAGATCGTCGGCGCCGAGCGCGCAATTTCATCCACGGCCGCGCGGATGCGCTGCACGTCGCTCGCGCGCGGAGCGACCCAGGCCTCGACGGCCGCCGCCCCGGTGCCGCCGGTCATCACCATCTCGGCGGCGATGCGGCGCTCGGCCTCGGCGATCGAATCGAGCGCCCGGTCGAGCGCGAGCCGGTCGAAATAGTCCTCCGTCTGGATCGCGTGCGCCGGCGCGCGCAGGCGGTCGAGGCCGAAGAAAGCGCCGGCGGCGAAATAGGTCGCCGTCACTTCGGGAATCGGCCTTCCCGTGCGATCGGCGACGAGCACGATGTCGGGCGCGGCGGCGAGCGGCCCGAGATCGGCGATGCGCCGCGCAAGGTCGGCCGGCACGCCGGCGCGTTCGAGCTCCGCGGCGCGGGCGTCGCGCGCGGCGCGCTGAGGGACCTCGAGGGCGGCGTCGAGCGCGGCCGCAACCGCCGCGATGCCCTCGCCGTAATGCCCGACGATCGCAGCCAGGCCTTGCCCCAGGTCGACATGGCGGAGGAACCACACCATCCGGTCGAGCAGCAGGTCCTGAACGGCCGCGTAGAGCTCGAGCTGAAGCCTGCCGTCGAGCCTGTTGTCGAGCGCGTCGATCGCCTCGTTGAGCGCCGTCATCCGGTAGCTGTTGCGGACGGCCGCGAAGGCGAAGGCAATGCGCTCCGGCGCCGCCCCGGTCTGATCGGCGATGCGCACCACGAGCGAGGGGCCGCCGCGGTTGATCATCGAGTTCGCGAGCTGGGTCGCGATGATCTCCCGCCGCAGCGGATGCGTCTGCAGCGCCTCCCCGAATCGCTCTGCCAGCCGCCTGGGGAAGTACCGGTTGAGCTCGAGGCCGAGATAGGGATCGTCCGGCACCGCGGAGTCGAGCAGCGCGCCATAGAGCGCGATCTTGGCGAAGGCGAGCAGCACGGCGAGCTCCGGCCGCGTCAGTGGCTGTCCGCGCCGGCGGCGCTCCGCAAGCTCCATGTCGTCGGGCAGGCACTCCAGCCTGCGGTCGAGCTGGCCCGCGCTCTCGAGCGTGCGCATCAGCCGCTGCTGAAAGCCCAGATCTTCGAGGCCGCGCCGCTCGGCGAGCGAGATCGCAAGCGTCTGCAGATAATTGTTGCGCAGCACGAGCGCGGCGACCTCGTCCGTCATCTCGGCGAGCAGGCCGTTGCGGGCTTCGCGCGTTAAGGCGCCCGCGCGCAGCGGCGCGCTGAGGGCGATCTTCACGTTCACCTCGAGGTCGGACGTGTTGACGCCCGCCGCATTGTCGATCGCGTCGGTGTTGAGCCGGATGCCGCGCAGCGCGGCTTCGATGCGCGCCCGCTGCGTCATGCCGAGGTTCGCGCCCTCGCCGATCACCTTGCAGTTGAGCTCGGCGGCGGTCGCGCGGACCGCGTCGTTGGCGCGGTCGCCGACGGCGTCGTCGCTCTCCGTCGAGGCGCGCACGAAGGTGCCGATCCCGCCGAACCACAGGAGATCGACCGGCATGGTCAGGATCGCCTTCACCACCTGTTGCGGGGTCGCCTTGTCCGCCCGGAGGCCGAGCATCCTCCGCACGGCCGGGGAGAGCGGGATCTCCTTCGCGCTGCGCGAAAAGACGCCGCCGCCCGCGGAAATCAGCGAGGGGTCGTAGTCCTGCCAGCTCGACCGCGGCAGCGCGAACAGCCGCGCGCGCTCGGCGAAGCTCTTGTCCGGGTCCGGATCGGGATCGAGAAAGATGTGGCGGTGATCGAAGGCGGCGAGCAGCTTGATCGTGCGTTCGCGCAGCATGCCGTTGCCGAACACGTCGCCTGACATGTCGCCGACCCCGGCGACGGTGAACGGCGCCGCCGATATGTCCATGTTCATTTCGCGGAAGTGGCGCTTGACCGACTCCCAGGCGCCGCGCGCCGTGATGCCCATGCGCTTGTGGTCGTAGCCGGTCGAGCCGCCGGACGCGAAAGCGTCGCCGAGCCAAAATCCGTAGGCGGCGGAAATCGCATTGGCGATGTCCGAGAAGGTCGCGGTGCCCTTGTCGGCGGCGACGACGAGATAGGGGTCGTCCCCGTCGTAGCGCACCACGTCCGCCGGCGGCACGACGCCGCTTGGCCCGATATTGTCGGTGACGTCGAGCAGGCTCGCAATGAACAGCTTGTAGGCGGCGACGCCCTCGGCCTGCGCGGCGTCGCGCGCGGCGCCCGCCGTTATGCGCTTCGCCACGAAGCCGCCCTTGGCGCCCACGGGCACGATGACGGCGTTCTTCACCTGCTGTGCCTTCACGAGGCCCAGCACCTCGGTGCGGAAGTCCTGCGGGCGGTCCGACCAGCGGATGCCGCCGCGCGCGACCTTGCCGAAGCGCAGATGCACGCCCTCGACGCGCGGCGAATAGACGAAGATCTCGAAGAGCGGCTTGGGCGCGGGCAGATCGTCGAGCCGGCGGCTCTCGAACTTGATGGCGATCGCGGGCTTGTGCGCGCCTTGCCCGTCGCGCTGGAAGTAGTTCGTGCGCACGGCCGCCTGCACGGCGTTGACGAAGCGCCGCAGGATCACGTCCTCGTCGAGGCTCTCGACCGCGCGCAGCGCGATCTCGATGGCGTCCAGAAGCGATTTCTGCCGAGCGTCGCGCTCTTCGGGCGAAAGAGAGAGACGGGGATCGAACTTGGCGTGGAACAGCGCGTTGATCTGCGCGGCGATGCCGGGGTGCTTGCGCAGCGTCGCCCAGAGATAGTCCTGCGAATAGGGGATGCGCGCCTGCCGCAGGAAGCGCGCGATCGCGCGCAGCACCGCGACGTCGCGCCAGGGCAGTCCGGCGGCCAGCACGAGCGCGTTGAAGCCGTCGTTCTCGGCCTCGCCGGCGATGACGGCGAGGCAGCAGGCCTCGAGCCGCGGCGCGACCCCCTGGAGGTCGATGGCGCCGCCTTCGTCGCGCTCCAGCGTCATGTCGTGGAACCAGATCGCGCGCGGCGCCTCGCCGGCGGGATTGATCTCGTAGGTGCGCTCGTCGACGACCTTGAAGCCCATGTTCTCGAGCACCGGAACGCGCTCCGACAGCGGCATCGGGCGGCCGGCGCTCCACACCTTCAGGCTCGCGCGGTGCGGCGGATCGTCGGGGCGACGGTAAAAGTCGATATTGACCGGCGCCTCGGCGCTCAGGTTCTCGATGATGCGGATGTCGCCCACCGCCGTCGTGGCCGGAAACGCCTCGCGATAGGCGCCCGAAAACGCGTCGCGGTAGCGCGCGAACAGCGCCTGCGCCCGCGCCGGCTCGTGCGCCACCGCAAGGGCGGCTTCGAGGTCGTCCGCCCAGGTGCGCACGATCGCGGAGACCGCGTCTTCGAGCGCGGCGCGCTCCGGGTTGGGCGCCTCCCCTCCCGAACGGCCGATGATGTAATGCACGCGCACCAGCGGCCCTTCCAGGAACATGGGATAGAATGCGGAGACGCGCCCCCTATACGCCTCGGCCAGCATGTTGCCGATGGCGACGCGTGTCGCGCTGCCGTAGCGGTCGCGCGGCACATAGACGAGCACCGAGACGAAGCGGTCGAACCGATCGCGGCGCGGCAGAACGCGCACGCGCGGCCGCTCGTCGAGCCGCATGATCGCAAGCGCGAAGCGGTAGAGCGTATCCTCGTCGATCTGGAACAGATCGTCCCGCGGATAGCTCTCCAGCACATTCACGAGCGCCTTTCCGGAGTGGCTGTTCTCGTCGAATCCGGCGCGCTGCAGAACCGCGTCCACCTTGCGACGCAGATAGGGAATGCTGCGCGTCGAGCGCGTATAGGCCGTGGACGTGAACAGGCCGACGATCCGCAGCTCGCCGACGATCCGGCCCTCGGCGTCGAAGCGCTTCACGCCGATATAGTCCATGTACACGCGGCGGTGGACGCGCGAGCGCACATTGGCCTTCACGATGATGAGCGCCTTGGGCTCGTTGAGGAAGGCGCGGATCTCGGGCGTCATGGTCACGAGCTCGCCGCCGCGCCGCAGCACGCGCACGGCGCGCTCGCGCAGGATGCCGAGGCCCGTCTCGAACAGCGGTTCGAGCTCTTCGCCGCTGAGCGCATAATCGCGCACGCCGAGAAAGGTGAAGTTGTCGGCGACGAGCCATTCGAGAAAGGCGATCGCCTCGGCGGTCTCCTCGGCGGGCAGGGGCGGGGGGGTCTCGCGCAGGCCGGCGATCGCCGCTCGCACGCGCGCGAGCATCGGCTTCCAGTCCTGCACGCACAGCCGCACCTCGCCCAGCACCTGTTCGATCGCCTGCACGATGGCGCTTACTCGCTCGGCGTCCTCGACGGGGCCGACATGGAGGTGGATGAAGCTTTCCCGTTGCACCCCTCCGTTTCGGCCCGCTGCGCCGTAAAAGCCGACGAGGGCGCCGCCGTCGTCGCGCTCGACGCGGACGATCGGATGGGCGACGAGGCGCGCGTCGAGGCCCTGCTCGTTCAGCTCGCCGAGGACGGAGTCGAGCAGGAAGGGCATGTCGTCGTTGACGATCTCCAAGACGGAGAGCGCCCCGCCGCCCGCGACCCGCCGGGAAAGACGTACGAGCGGCCGGCCGGGAACGCGCTGCTGCAACAGATCCCAGGCGCTCTCGGCAAAGGCCGCGAGCTCCTTGGCGTCGTAGTGCAGCAGATCCTCGACGCTCGCGCCGCCGTACAGGAGGCCGGCGAAGCCCTCCGGAACGTCGCCGCGCCGCGCGCTCAGGATCAGCTCCGCCTGGGCGATCAGGTTGCGCCCGGCACGTTCCTCTTCCGTGCTCAAGAGACCGGCGGCCACCATGTTGCACCCCGTCGAAGGGCGACGCTTCGCCGCGCCGCGTGGCTGAACTGTCTAATATCCCGCTGGCGCCTTCGAGACGAGGGCCCGGGCCCGCCGAACGCGGTCGGGCAGGGGCGACGCGCCGGGCGGCGTCGGTTCCGTTCGCACGCGCGAAGCGCTAGCCTCTTCCGAAGCAAACGCGGCCACGAAAAAAGGTGCGAGCATGAAGGCAGCGAAACGCAACACGGCGAAACCGGCGCAGGCTGGAAACAAAGCCCCCGCGCGCGCCTCGAATCCGTCGCCGGCACCGACGCCGCAAAGCAGGCCCGACGACATGCCGATCACCGCGCTGGGGCTGGCTCCCGCGCCGCTGAGCCCGGCGATGGAAGCTTACTTCCGCAAGTGCGAAGAGAAGCTGGGTTTCGTGCCGAACGTGCTCAAGGCCTACGCCTTCGACATGGCGAAGCTCGAAGCCTTCGTGGCCATGTACAACGATCTGATGCTGGCCCCCTCCCGCCTCACCAAGCTCGAGCGGGAGATGATCGCGGTTGCGGTGTCGTCGGTGAACCGCTGCTACTACTGCCTGGTCGCGCACGGCGCGGCGGTGCGCCAGCTCTCCGGCGATCCGCTGCTCGGCGAGCAGCTCGTGATGAACTATCGCGCCGCGCGCCTGCCCAAGCGGCAGCGTGCCATGCTGGACTTCGCCGTGAAGCTCACGGCCGAGCCCTGGACGATCGAGGAGAAAGACCGCGAAAACCTGCGCAAGGTCGGGTTTACGGATCGCGACATCTGGGATATCGCGGCGGTTGCGGCCTTCTTCAACATGTCGAACCGCGTCGCCGCGGCGACCGACATGCGGCCGAACACCGTCTATCATGCGCAGGCGCGCTGACCTTTCATGCGCAGGCGCGCTGACGGCGGGCCGGGCTGGACGGGCCGCCCGCGAGAGAACAAGCTGAACGCTGCCTCGAATAGGGCAGAGCACGGCAGCGTGCGGCGCGCGAGTTGCGCGCGCAAAATGGGCCGCACGAGAATGGGGCAATCGGGAGGAAACAACGATGAGAGGAACGCTGATCGGGAGCGGGCGCCGCCCGCCCTGGCCTGTCCTGGCCGGGCTCGCGCTCGCGCTCGCGCTGCTGCCGTCAGGCGGGGCCTTCGCCCAGGGGCACTATCCTGAGCGGGCGGTCCGGATCATTGTACCCTTCGCGGCCGGCGGCGCGACCGACATTACCGCGCGCCTGCTCGCCCAGGGGCTGACCGAGGCGTTCAACCAGACCGTCGTGGTCGAGAACCGGCCCGGCGCCGGCAGCAATCTCGGCGCGGCCGCCGTCGCCCACGCGGAGCCGGACGGCTACACCCTGCTGCTCGCCTCGAGCGGCATCATCGCGAGCCCCGCGCTCTACAAGAAGCTCACCTACGACATCTTCACGGATCTCGCGCCGATCGCCGAGCTGGTCGGCACGACGAACGTCTTCGTCGTCAGCCCGCAATCGTCCATCAAGACGCTCAAGGACGTCGTCGATCAGGCGAAAGCCAGTCCGGGCAAGATGAACTACGTGCATCCGGGCGTCGGCACGACGCCGCAGCTCGCCATGGAGCTGTTCAAGCTGCGGGCCGGCATCGCCATCACCTCGGTCGCCTATGGGGGCGCGGCGCCCGCCTCGCAGGCTATTCTCTCCGGCACCGTCGAGCTCGGCTCGATGGCGCTGTCGAACATCCACGGCCAGGTGAAGGCCGGCGCTTTCCGCGCCATTGCGGTCACGGGCGCGGAACGCTGGGAGGACCTTCCCGACGTGCCCACCGTGCAGGAATCCGGCTACCCGAACTTCGATTTCGAGACGATCTTCATCCTCATGGCGCCGGCGCGCACGCCGCCGGCCATCGTCCGACTTCTGTCGGAGGAAAGCATCAAGATCCTCAAGAAGCCGGATGTGCGCGAGCGCGTCGAGAAGGCCGGGTTCGCCGTGCTCGCGCGCGGCCCCGAGGCGCTCAAGGCCCGCATCGCCAGGGAGGTGCCGATCTACAAGGAGATCGTCGCCAAGGCCGGCATTCCGGTGAACTGAGCCCGCCAGCGACGGCGGCCGTGCGGCGGGCCGCTCCCGGCGCTGTCAGCGCGCGGCTCTTGTGGTTCAATGCGCGCGGACAGCGCGCAAGCGCCGCCCGCCGCGCACCGGACACAGCCGCCGCATGCTCCGCATCGCTCAATTCGCCGCCGCTTGCGCCGTCGCCCTGCTCCTGGCCCCTGCTCCGGCCGCGGGCGAGACGGCGGCGCCCATCATCGCCGAGAATGCCCGGATCCATCCGGTGCTGGCGCGCCACGGCATGGTGGCGAGCCAGGAGGCGCACGCAACCCGCATCGGCGTCTCCATTCTGGAGCGCGGCGGCAACGCCGTCGATGCCGCCGTCGCGGTCGGTTTCGCGCTCGCGGTGACGCTGCCGCGCGCCGGCAATCTCGGCGGCGGCGGCTTCATGCTCGTTCACCTCGCCGCCCCCCGCAAGACGATCGCCATCGACTACCGCGAGACGGCGCCCGCGGCGGCCGCGCGCGACATGTTTCTCGATGCGAGCGGCAACGCCGATCCCGCGAAATCGCGCCATTCCGGCCTCGCCGTGGGCGTGCCCGGCACGGTCGCGGGCCTTGCCCTCGTGCACGCGAAATACGGGTCGGGCCGCTTCAGCCTCGCCGATCTGATCCGGCCGGCAATCCGCCTCGCCCGCGACGGGATCGCGGTCGACGACGATCTCGCCGATTCGCTGCCCCGCGCGCGCGAGCGGCTCGCGCGCTGGCCGTCCTCGGCGCGCATTTTTTTGAAGCCGGACGGCACCACGCTCGGCCGCGGCGACCGTCTCTACCAGAGCGACCTCGCCCGCACGCTCGAGGCGATCGCGGAGGAGGGCCCGCGCGCCTTCTACGAGGGGCCGATCGCCGCCCGCATCGTCGAAAGCGTGGCGGCTGCGGGCGGCATCATGACGCGCGCGGACCTCGCGTCCTATCGGGCGGTCGAGCGCGAGCCGGTGCGGGGCACCTACCGCGGCTACGATGTCGTCTCGATGCCGCCGCCGTCATCGGGCGGGGTGCATCTCGTCGAGCTGCTCAACATTCTCGAAGGCTTTCCCCTGCAGGACACGGGCGCCGGCGCGGCGGCGACGCTGCATCTCATGATCGAGGCGATGAAGCTCGCCTACGCCGATCGCGCCGTCTATCTCGGCGATCCCGATTTCGTGCGCGTGCCCGTCGCCGGCCTGACTTCCAAGGACTATGCGGCGCGGCTGCGCGCCGGGATCGACCGCGAGCGCGCGCGCCCTGCGCGCGACATCGGGCCCGGCAAGCCGCCGAGCGGGGAAGGCGACAACACCACGCATTTCTCGGTGGTCGACCGCGACGGCAACGCCGTCGCCAACACCTACACGCTCAATTTCAGCTACGGCCTCGGCCTCGTCGCGGAAGGGACCGGCGTGCTCCTCAACAACGAGCTCGACGACTTCGCCGCCAAGCCGGACGTGCCCAACGCCTACGGGCTCACGGGCGGGGAGGCGAACGCGCCGGCCCCGCGCAAGCGGCCGCTCTCCTCCATGAGCCCGACGATCGTGTTCAAGGACGGCAGGCCCTTCCTGGTCACGGGCTCGCCCGGCGGCAGCCGCATCATCACCACGGTGCTGCAAGTCATCCTCAACGTGGTCGATCACGGGATGAACATCGCCGAGGCGGTGCTGGCGCCGCGCATCCATCACCAATGGCTGCCGGACGTGGTGATGGCCGAACGCGGCTTTTCGCCCGATACGCTGCGCCTGCTCGAAGCGCGCGGCCACGCCGTCAAGATCGGGGCGACGACGGGATCGGCGAATTCGATCATGGCGCTTCCGAACGGCGGCTGGGCGGGCGCGGCCGATCCGCGCCAGCGCGGCACCCTGGCCGCGGGACATTGAAGCGCCCGGCCCCCGGGGCCGGGCCGGCAAGAGGAGCGGGCCCATGTACGAGCTCTACTACTGGCCGGCCATTCAGGGACGCGGCGAATTCGTGCGCCTTTCGCTCGAGGAGGCGGCGGCGCCTTACGCCGACGTGGCGCGCGGGGAGCGCGGCGTCGACAAAATGATGGCGTTCATGAACCGCGACGGCGTCGGCACGCCGCCTTTCGCGCCGCCCTTCCTCAAGTACGGCCGGCTGCTGATCGCGCAGACCGCCAACATCCTTTTGTATCTCGGGGCGCGCCACGGCCTCGCGCCGAAGTCCGAGGCCGGCCGGCTGTGGACGCACCAGCTTCAGCTCACCCTCATGGATCTCGTCGCCGAGGCGCACGACACGCACCATCCGGTCGGCGTCGACCTCTACTACGAGCAGCAGAAGCACGAGGCCGCCCGGCGCGCGGAGAGCTTTCGCAAGGCGCGCATCCCGAGGTTTCTCGGCTGGTTCGAGAGCGTCCTCGTTCGCAACCCCAAGGGGCCGGGCCATCTCGTCGGCGGGCGCGTCACTTACGCCGACCTTTCGCTGTTCCAGGCGGTCGCGGGCCTGAAATACGCCTTTCCGCGCGCGACGGCGCGCGCGCTGCGCAAGACGCCGCATGTGGCCGCGCTCCACGCGGCGGTCGCCGCGCGGCCGCGCATCAAGGCCTATCTCGACAGCGAGCGTCGCCTGCCGTTCAACGAGAGCGGCATTTTTCGCCATTATCCCGAACTGGACGGCTGACGGGACGGCACGCCCCGTGCCTCAGGCCCGCGGGCGCCGGACCGCGAAGGTCCACAGGAAGGCCACGAGCGCGGTGTTCGCGCCCGCAAGCGCCGCCAGCGCCGCGACGGTCGCGAACGCGCCGAAGCGCTCGATCATCAGCGCGCCGGCGAAGGGCGACAGCGCCTGCGCGAGCAGGCTCGGCAGCGCCAGCCGCCCGATCAGCACCGCATAGCGCTCGGGCCCGAAGAGCGCGAGCGGAAGCGTGCCGCGCGCAATCCAGGTCACGCCATAGCCCGCGCCATAGACGATCACCGCGGCGGCGACGAGCGGGCGCTCGGCGAGCAGCATCGCGAGCCCGAGCGTCATCAGGACCGCGGCGGCGAACATCGTCCAGACGGGATGATAGCGGTGGCCGAACACGCGCTCGATCACGCGCGCCGCCACCTGCGCGGGGCCGAACAGCGTGCCGAGCGAGACGGCCGCCGCGAGCGCGAGCCCGCGCGCCTGCAGAAAGATGAGCAGGTGGACGATGACGATCGAACCCACCGCCTGCGCCAGCGTCTGCACGCCGGCCAGCAGCCAGAACACGATGCGCCGGTCGGGCGACAAGGCGAGCCCGCCGGCCTGCGCGCGCGCGGCCGCGCCCGCCGGGCGCCCCTTCGATCGGTCGGGTGGAAACACGAGCGCGTGAATCGGCAGCGCGAGCACGAGGTGAAGACCGGCATAGACGAGGCAGGCCGTGCGCCAGTCCCATGCCGCGACGAGATAGGCGCTGAGCGGCCAGCACACCGTGCTGCCGAAGCCGCCGAACAGGGTGAGATTGGTGATGGCCCCGCGCGCCTCCTGGCCATAGAGGCGCCCCAGCGCCGCGAACACCGCGTCGTAGAGGCCGGCGCCCATGCCGACGCCCATCAGCGTCCAGGCGGCGAAGTAGACGGCCAAGGATGGCGCGAGCGCCAGCACCGCGAAGCTTGCCGCCGTCACGACCGAACTGAACACCAGCACCGGCCGCCCGCCGTGGCGGTCTATGGCGCGGCCGACGGCCGGGGAAATCAGGCCCGCGACCATCAGGCCGATCGTGACGCCGGCGATGACCCAGCGGAAGGGCCATCCGGTGTCGGCGACGATCGCCGGGGCGAGCACCGCAAGCAGATAGAAGGTCGAGCCCCACATCAGGATCTGCACGATCCCGAGAGCGGGGACCACGAGCATCGCTCTGCGCGGTCCCTCCGCCGGAGCGACGCCGCGCGTCACGCAAGCGCCCCGGCGACGGATGCGATCGCCTCGAGCCGGCGGGCGATCCGGCGCGAATCATGGGGCCGACGGGGCCGAGCCATCGCGGCGCTCTTGCTTCGGTCCGAGCCCGGCGCGCCTCAGCGCCTCGGCGTTGCGGGCGGAGTCGACCTCGAACAGCCTGCGGAACGCCGCGCCGGGAAGGTAGCGCGGCTCCGCCTTCAGGCGCTCGGCGATCGTCTTGTAGTCCTGCGTGGCGGTCGCCTGCGCGCAGGCCTTCTCGAGGGTCGCAACGGCGGCGGGCGGCGCGTCCTTGTGGACGATCAGGCCGCCGGCGGTGAAGCCTTCGGCCGGAAATCCGAGCTCCTTCATGGTCGGCACGTCGGGGAGCGACGCGATGCGCTCCTCGGTCAGCGTCGCGAGAACGGGCAGGTTGCTCGCCTGCGCGACGGCCGGCGTCTCGGTGATCGCCATCACGGTGCCGCTCATCAACGCCTGCGCCATCGGCCCCGCCCCCTGGAAGGGCACGCCGAGCGCTTCGACGCCGAGCGCCTGAAGCACCGCCAGCATGCCGAGATGCGGTTGGCTGCCCGGTCCGGGGTGGCCATAGACGAGGTTTTCAGGCTTCGCCTTCGCGAAGTCGACGAACTCCCGGAAGGTCCTGAAGGGCGCTTTGGGCCCCGCGATCAGCACGTAGGGCGCGTAATAGGACAGGCAGATGAAGTGGAAGCTGTCCATGCCGTAGGGCAGGCTGCGCATGTGCGGCTGCGCCGTCAGCGGATTGTTGGGCGTGAGCCCGATCGTGTAGCCGTCCGGCTCCGCGCGCAGGACGTCGATGACGCCGAGGGTCCCCGCCGCGCCGCCCTTGTTGACCACGATCACCGGCTGCCCGAGCGCCTTGCGCAGCTCCTCCTGCAAAGCGCGGCCCATCAGGTCCGTGTTTCCGCCGGGCGGAAAGGGAATGATCAATTGCACCGGGCGGGACGGAAACGTCTGCGCCGTCGCCGGCACGGCGAGCGCGGCCGCCACCGCGGCCAGGAGAACGCGCCAGGCAGCGTTCATGGAGTGAGTTCCTCCCCTTGCCGGCGCCCCGATTCGGGCGCGGACCGCCGGCCCCCCGAGGCGGCATCATGGCACCCCAGCCGGCCCCGCGCCAGCCGGCGCGCCGGGGGCTACGAGGCGGTACGACCGTTGTGGGAAGAAGAAGGATCGTTCCGGGAAGGAGAAACTGGAGCGGGCGATGGGATTCGAACCCACGACCCCAACCTTGGCAAGGTTGTGCTCTACCCCTGAGCTACACCCGCGTCCCTGTGCGGCTCCGCGGCCGCACGGCTTCCTATGCCAAACCGCGCGCGGATTTGCAACAAAGCTCACATAGGATTCCACGCCCCGCGCCACAAGGTTGCCGGTTGCCGACCCGCAGCCTACAAAATGACGACCTTCCTCGCGAATCCGCCCATGCCCGCCAGCCCCGCAGACCTGTTCGCCTATCTCGATCGGCTCGGCATCCGGCACGCGACCGTGACGCACCCGCCGCTGTTCACGGTCGAGCAGTCGCGCAAGCTGCGCGGCGAGATCCCGGGGGGCCACACCAAGAACCTCTTTTTGCGGGACAAGCGCGGCGCCCTCTTCCTGGTCTGTGCCCTGGAAGACGCCGTCATCGACCTCAAGACCCTGCACCGGCGGCTCGGGGCGGGGCGGTTTTCGTTCGGCCCGGCCGACCTCCTGCGCGAGACCCTGGGGGTCGAGCCCGGGGCGGTGACGCCGTTCGGGGCGATCAACGACGTGTCCGGCCGTGTGACCGTGGTGCTCGAGGCGGGCATGATGCGGCACCCGACGCTGAACTTCCATCCGCTGGTCAACACCATGACCACCACGATCGGCCGCGAGGACCTGGTGCGCTTCCTCGAGGCGACCGGCCATGCGCCGCGCATCGTCGCGGCGGCCGAGGGAAGCGAGCAGCCCGCCCCGGCCTGAAGCGGGCGATTGCATTCGCCGCTCCCCCGGCCCATGTAAGGGGCAATTCGGTCCTGAGGGCGCAAAAAGAGGCGAGAACGTGATGCTTCAAAACGGCGGGGGCGCAATGGCGGCGACGGTGACGCCGGCCGACGACGTCATCAAGGAGACCACCACCCAGTCCTTCGTGAAGGACGTCATCGAGGCCTCCCGGCAGCAGCCGGTTCTGGTGGATTTCTGGGCGCCGTGGTGCGGACCCTGCCGCCAGCTCACGCCGGTTCTCGAAAAGGTCGTCCGCGCGGCCAAGGGCAAGGTCAAGCTCGTCAAAATGAACATCGACGAGCACCCGGCGATCCCGGCCCAGCTCGGAATCCAGTCCATCCCCGCGGTCATCGCCTTCGTGAGCGGGCAGCCGATCGACGGCTTCATGGGCGCGCTGCCCGAAAGCCAGGTCACCGGCTTCGTCGAGCGGCTGATCAAGGACCGTGTGGGCGGAGAGGAGAAGGACCTCTTGGCCGCCGCCGATGCGGCGCTGGTCGAGGGCAATCCGGTCGCCGCGGCCGAGATCTATGCCAGGCTGCTCGCCCAAGACGCCGGCAACGTCCACGCCCTCGCCGGCCTTGCGCGCTGCTATGTGGAGACCGGCGCGCTCGAGCAGGCGAAGCAGACGCTGGCGATGGTGCCGGACAACAAGCGCAACGAGGCGCCGGTCGCCGCCGCGCGCGCCGCGCTCGAGCTCGCCGAGCAGGCGAGCGCGCTCGGGCCCATCTCCGAGCTCGAGCAGAAGGTCGCCGCCAATCCGCTGGACCACCAGGCGCGCTACGATCTGGCGCTGGCGCTGAACGCCAAGGGCCGGCGGCAGGAAGCGCTCGACCATCTGCTCGAGATCGTGCGCCGCGACCGCAAATGGAACGACGATGCGGCCCGCAAGCAGCTCATCCAGCTTTTCGAGGCGTGGGGCCCCACCGACGAACTCACGGTCTCGGGCCGCCGGCGGTTGTCGTCGATCCTCTTTTCGTGATCGGGAGCCGCGCCGCCCCCCCAAGGTCGGCGCGCAAGCCGCTGCGCAGGCCCCCCCGGAACGGGCGAGGTTCGGCGATCGTTGATTGTCCGCCGGCGCGGGTCGACTAAACTGCTGGGCGCGCGGATGCAGGCATGCCGATGAACGTGGTCTATCGCGGCCCGTCCGACCTCCCCGAGGTCATTCCGGTGTTTCCTCTGCCGGGCGCGCTCCTGTTGCCGCGCGGGCAGATGCCGCTCAACATCTTCGAGCCGCGCTATCTCGCCATGGTCGACGACGCGCTCGCCGACCGGCACCGCCTTATCGGCATGATCCAGCCGAACGTCGCGCACCCCGAGCCCTCGGACAAGCCGCCGCTCTACACGGTGGGCGGGCTCGGCCGCATCACGCAGTTCGCCGAGACCGGCGACGGACGCTATCTGATCCAGTTGACCGGCATTACGCGGTTCCGGGTGGTCGAGGAGCTGAGCGTCGCCACGGCCTATCGGCAGTGCCGCGTCACCTATGCCCCCTACGCGGACGACTTCATCGCCCGCAAGGGCGAGGAGCTGGTCGACCGCCGGGCGGTGCTCACGGCGCTCGAGGCCTTCCTGCGCGCCAACAATCTCAAGGCCGACTGGCAAGGGATCGAGAACGCGCCCAACGAGGCGCTGGTGAACGCGCTGTCGATGATGTCGCCCTACGGGCCGCCGGAGAAGCAGGCGTTGCTCGAAGCGCCGGACCTGAAGACGCGGGCCGAGATCCTCGTGGCCGTCACCGAGATCGAGCTGGCCAAGGGCAAGACGCCGGGCGAGCCCCCGCTGCAATAGCCCCTCCGGGCGGCGTGGCTCCCGAGTGCTATCATCCCCTCAGGAAGTTTGCGGAGACGAAATGACCACGTCCGAACGTCCGTCCGGCAGCGTCGATCCGAAGCTGCTCGAAATCCTGGTCTGCCCGCTCACCAAGGCGCCGCTCGAATACGATGCCGAGCGCCAGGAGCTCATCTCGCGCGCCGCCAAGCTCGCCTATCCGATCCGCGACGGGATCCCGATCATGCTGCCGGAGGAGGCGCGCCCGCTGGAGTGACCGGGGCGTCCGCGGCGCGGCCGCGAGCGCCTTCACGCTGCGCGCTGCGCCGTCTCGGGGCCTAGGTGACCAGAGAATGGTTCAAGCCAGGCCGATCGGACGCTAGAGTGGCCTCAACGTCCGCTCCACATCCTTGAGGCTCGTCCCCGGCGGCGAATCGGGGAGGGGGCGGCACAGGCGCGATGAAAGCGAAGGCGAGGAACGCGAATGCTGAAAATCTGGGGCCGCAAGACATCCTCGAACGTGCAGAAGGCGATGTGGGCGGTGGGCGAGCTCGGCCTCGCCTGCGAGCGCATCGACATCGGCGGCCCGTTCGGCAAGAACCGCGAGCCGGACTACCTGGCCAAGAATCCGAACGGCCTCGTGCCGACGCTCGAGGAGGATGACGGCTTCGTGCTCTGGGAATCCAACTCGATCGTGCGCTACCTCGCCGCCAAGTATGACCGCGTCGGCGTGCTGCAGCCCGCCGACCTCAAGGCGCGCGCGCTCGCCAGCCAGTGGATGGACTGGCAGCTCTCGGTGCTCGGCCCGGCGATCACGCCCGCCTTCTGGGGCCTGATCCGCACCCCGCCCGAGAAACGCGACCACGCCGCCATCGCGGCCTCGCAGCAGAAGACCACCGAGGCGATGCGCATTCTCGATGCGCAGCTCGGCAAGACCCGGTACGTCGCGGGTGACGCCTTCTCCTATGGCGACATCCCGGTCGGCGTCATGACCTACCGCTACCGGCAGCTCGTTCCCGACCGCCCGGCCCTCGACAATGTGGAGCGGTGGTTCGCGGACATTTCCCGGCGCAAGGCGTTCCAGGAGCACGTCGGCTCCATTCCGCTCACCTGATCCGATCCGCGCTCCGCCTGGAGGTCGGGCTAGTCTAGAGGTCGCGGCGCAGCACGAGCGCGGCGGAGGCCGCGCCGCCCTCGCGCGGGTAGTAGCCGCGCCGGCTGCCCACCGGCTCGAACCCGGCGCGGGCATAGAGCCGGCGGGCCGCCATATTGGCCTCGTCGACCTCCAGGAAAACGGTCGCAACCCCCATCCCGGCGAGGCTCCGCAGATGCAGATCGAGCAGGCGGCCCGCAAGCCCGCGCCCCCGCGCGCGCGGGTCGACGGCGACGGACAGGACCTCGGCCTCGTCGGCGGCGCGACGCGAGAGGATGAAGCCGACGAGGCGCCGGCCGATGGATGCCCGGTGAGCGACGACGGCGGGATCCGTCAGCAGCCGCTCCATCTCGCCGTCCCCCCATCCGCGGCGGAACGATGCGGCGTGCAGGGCGCTGAAGGCGGCGGCGTCCGCCGGCCCGGCCTCCGCGATCACCGGCTCGCCCCGGCGCAGAAGTCGCGCGATCCACGGCCTCATTGACGGCGCAGGCGGGCGGCGTCCTGGGGCCGGGCGTCGGGAGCGCGCAGATAGAGCGGTCTGGCGGGCGCGGTTTCCACGTCGGCCGCGACGCCGAGGCGCGCGACCCACTCGATCTCCGGCGCGGGCCCGGCCCGGCGCACCTGCGGTTTCGCCCGCCCCTCCGGCCAATGCTCGAGCAGCAGCCCGGCGGCGGAGCCCGCGAGATGAATCTCGCCCTCGGCCTCCTCGATCGCCCGCAGCGCGGTCCGGATGTCGACGTAACCGCCCGCCTTGAGCGTGCGCCCGAGGCCGCCGAACACTTGCGAGTAGACGTGGCCGTGCCGCGCGTCGATCGCCGCGATGACGGTGTCGGCGAGATCTTCGGCAATGCAGGGGGCCGCATAGGCCGCCAGCGTGGAGACGCCGACCACCTCCTTCGAGGCCGCGAGCGCAATGCCGCGCGCCGCCGCGATGCCGACCCGCAGCCCCGTGAAGCTGCCCGGGCCCACCGTGACGGCGACCCGATCGAGCTCGGCGAACTCGATCTCGGCACCGTCCATCACGCGGGCGATGAGCGGCATCAGGGCTTCCGCATGGCCGCGCTCCATCGGCAGGCTTTCGCTGCGGACGACCGCGTCGACGTCCGAATCGAACACGGCCGCGGAGCACGCCGCGAGCGCGGTATCAATGGCGAGAATGCGCATGCGCCTGCGTTTGTACCGGAGCCGGGCCCCGCAGCCAATAAGCTCCCCGCCGGGGCAGGCGCATCAAGGGGCGAGGGAGGGCGGAAGGGGGCGCGCGCCGGTCAGACCGGCCGCACCTCCACGACGTCCGGCACGAAATGACGGAGGAGGTTCTGGATGCCGTGCCGCAGCGTGGCCGTCGAGGAAGGGCAGCCGGAGCACGCCCCCTTCATCGACAGGAAGACGATTCCGTCCTTGTAGCCGCGGAAGGTGATGTCGCCGCCGTCGTTGGCGACGGCCGGGCGCACCCGGGTCTCGATCAGCTCCTTGATGGTCGCCACGGTCTCGCTGTCGGCGGCGTCGAAGAACTCGTCGTCGCCTCCCTGCGCAGCGTCCTCCGCCAGCAGCGGCGCGCCCGACATGAAATGCTCCATGATGGCGCCGAGGATCGCCGGCTTGAGCTGCTGCCACTCGCCCGCGTTCTTGGTGACGGTGATGAAATCGGAGCCGAAGAACACGCCTGAGACGCCCGGCACCTCGAAGAGCCGCTCCGCGAGCGGAGACTTGCGGGCCTCCTCCCGGTTCCGCATCTCGAGCGTGCCCTCGGGCAGCACGGTGCGGCCGGGCAGGAACTTCATAGTGGCCGGATTGGGCGTGGATTCGGTCTGAATGAACATGGGTGGCTCCGCCGGAGCTGTCCCGGCGCTGACGCGCCGAATTCCCCCAATAGCTGGGGGCGAACGGGCCCCAAGTCAACTCGAAAGCGCCGGCCCGCCGGCTCGCTAAGCCAGCGAATCCAGCTCCTCGTCGGTCAGGCCGCCCGGCACGATCGCCACCGGCACCGGAAAATTGCCGATGATCTTCGCGAGGCTCGAGACGATCGGCCCCGGCCCTTCTTTCCCGGTCCCCGCCGCCAGGACCAGGATCGCGATGTCCCGGTCCTCCTCGATGAGGGCCAGGATTTCCTTCACCTTGTCGCCCTCGCGGATCGCCCGGTCGGGAGTGATGCCCGCAATCCCGTTAACCCGTCCGGCGAAGCGGGTGAGCATGGTGTTGGCGGCTTCGTGCGCCTCCGCCCGCATGATGTCGGCGACGCCGAGCCATTGCTGGTTGCGGTCGTGCGGCTCGATGACATGCAGCATGATGACGCCGGCCTCGGTGCGCGCGGCGCGGCGGCTCGCCCAATAGACCGCGCGGTCGCACTCCGGCGAGTCGTCGATGACGACGAGGTATTTCGGCTTGTGGCCGGCCTCGTAACTGCGGCGCTTGGAACTCATTCGGCCTCCCCGGTCTGCGCCCGAAGGTCCGCGCGAAAGGCGCCGCTTCGGGCGATGGGACGCCGCCCCGGCGTCCCCGTCCTTCGCGTGTCAAAAGGCCCCCCGCTCCGCATCGTGCCGCGTGCCGCCCGCGCAGGCCATGGTGGCATGGCCGTCCCTCGGCCGGCAAGGCGCGCCGGGTCCTCGGGCTTGCCCCGCTGCGGCCCGCTACCGCCCGACGAACCCGACGATCTGCTTGACCGCTTGCATGGTCTCGCTCGCGATCACCCGCGCCCGCTCCGCCCCCGAGGCGAGCACCGAATCGATATACGCGGGATCGCGGACGAGCCGTTTCATCTCGCTGCCGATGGGACCGAGCACGGAGACGGCGAGGTCGATCAGCGCTGCCTTGAAGGTCGAGAACTGCGCGCCGCCGAACTCGGCGAGCACGTCCGCCTTGGTCACGTCCTTCAAGGCCGCGTAGATGCCGACCAGGTTGTCGGCCTCCGGCCGGCGCTCGAGCGCCGCCACGTCGTGCGGCAGCGGCTCGGGGTCCGTCTTCGCCTTGCGGATCTTCTGCGCGATCGCATCGGCGTCATCGGTCAGGTTGATGCGCGAATAGTCGGAAGGGTCCGACTTCGACATCTTCTTGGTGCCGTCGCGCAGCGACATCACCCGCGTCGCCGGCCCCTGGATCAGGGGCTCGGGCAGCGGGAAGAAGGCGTCCCCATGGCCGTGGCCGCGAATCGATTCGGCGAAGTCGTTGTTGAACTTCTGTGCGATGTCGCGCGCGAGCTCGAGGTGCTGCTTCTGATCCTCGCCGACCGGCACGTGCGTCGCCCGATAGACCAGAATGTCGGAGGCCATGAGAACCGGATAGGAGTAGAGGCCGACCGAGGCGTTCTCCCGGTCCTTGCCGGCCTTCTCCTTGAATTGCGTCATGCGGTTGAGCCAGCCGACGCGGGCGACGCAGCTGAACACCCAGGCGAGCTCGGCGTGCTCGGCGACCTGGCTCTGGTTGAACACGATGTGCTTTTCCGGGTCGATGCCGCAGGCCAGAAAGGCCGCGGTGACCTCGCGGGTGTTGCGCGCAAGTTCGCTGGGCTCCTGCCAGACCGTCATCGCGTGCATGTCGACGACGCAGTAGATGCAGTCGTGGCTCGCCTGCAGCGCGACGAAGCGCTTGATGGCGCCGAGATAATTCCCCAGGTGCAGATTCCCCGTGGGCTGCACCCCGGAGAACACACGTTCCCTGAACGACATGGGAGCCTCTTTCTTGCGCGGCGCGACATGCCATGCGTGGGCGCGCGGTGCAAGAGCCCGGGCCGGGCGGGCCGCCCCGCGCGCTCTGCGGGGAGGGCGGCGATCGGCAGGGAGCGCGCTATAGTGCGCGCCTTCGCAACGCCAAGGGGCCCCAATGACCACGCAGACCTACGACGTTCTCGGGATCGGCAACGCCATCGTCGACGTGATCGCGCGCGCAGAGGACGATTTCCTGGTGCGGCACGGCATGCGCAAGGGCACGATGACGCTGATCGACGAGGCGCGCGCGCACGCGATCTACGACGCCATGGGCCCGGCAGTAGAGATTTCCGGCGGCTCGGCCGCCAACACCGTCGTGGGCCTCGCGAGCCTCGGCGCCCGCGCGGCCTTCTGCGGCAAGGTCAAGCGCGATCTCTTGGGCGAGGTGTTCACGCACGACATCCGCGCAGCGGGCGTGACCTATACGACGCCGCCGGCCGCCGACGGTCCGGCCACGGCCCGCTGTTACATTTTCGTCACGCCCGACGGCGAGCGGACCATGCACACCTATCTCGGCGCGGCGCAGCATCTGCGGCCCAGCGACATCGACGCCGAGCTCGTGGCAGCGGCGGGCATCGTCTATCTGGAAGGCTATCTGTGGGACCCCGAAGACGCCAAGGCGGCCTTCCGCAAGGCCGCGGACGTCGCGCATGCGGCGGGGCGCAGGGTCGCGCTCACGCTCTCGGATTCCTTCTGCGTCGACCGCTGGCGCGAGGAGTTTCTCGATCTCGTCCGCTCCCGCACCGTCGACCTTCTGTTCGCGAACGAGTCGGAGCTGAAAGCCCTCTATCAGACCGCCGATTTCGACAGCGCCGTCGCTGCGCTGCGGACCGACGCCGCCCTCGCGGTCGTGACGATGAGCGAGCGCGGTTCGCTCATCATCACGCGGGAGCGCACCCAGACGGTGCCGGCGTTTCCCGTCGCGCGCGTCGTCGACACGACCGGCGCCGGCGACCTGTTTGCGGCGGGCTTCCTGTACGGTCTCGCGCGCGGGAGCGACCTCGAGGCGGCCGCGCGGCTCGGCGCCTTGGCGGCGGCGGAAGTGATCCAGCATCTCGGCGCGCGGCCGGAAACCTCGCTGCGGGCGCTGGCGGAAGAGAACGGGCTCGAGGCCGGAGCGGTGGAACGGTAACCAGTTGGTAAGCGGCCATGGTTAGCAACGGGTGAAGTTTCTCAAGTCCCGCTGCCCATGCAACCCGACAGCTTCTCCCCGCACGCAACCGCCGCCCAATCCACAACCCCGCCCACGACCGAAAATACCGCCCCGCCTTCGCCCTCGGCCGGGCTGTCGCCCGAGGGTGCGGGCGCGCCCGCGGAGCGGGTCGCCGCGGAGACGGCGCGCCCGTGCGGCATCGAATCCCTGCCCGTCATCGACCCCGTGCCGAGCATCGCCGGCCTTGAGCCGATTCATCCGATCAGGGCGCGCACGGGCCTGTGGCGGCGCATCCGCCAGGAGACGCCGCCCGAACCCGCCGCGGCCGAGCCGGCGGAATCCGCCCCTCCGCCTCTTCCCGACGAGAAAACCGCCGACGCGCAAGCCCCGGCCCGCACGGGCCGCTTTCCCCTGCTTGCGGGCTGCGTCGCGCTCGCCGCGGCGGTCGGCGCCGCAGCCGGCGCCGCCGGCGTCGCGGGCGCGGCGAAGCTGGTCGGCGTGGCTTCTTCGTTTTTCGCCGAGCCGGCGCCGTCCGCGGCCCCTGCGCCGCAGCGCGCGGACCTCGCGGAAGACACGAAGGCGCTGCGGGAGGCGATGGCGCAGCTGCGCGGCAGCGTCCGCGCCCTGTCCGAAAACGTGGCGACGCTCAAGGCCAATCTCGACGCTTCGGCCAAGGCCACGGCCGGCGCGATCGGCAAGCTCCACGAGCAGTTCGGCAAGCTGCACGACAGCGTCGAGCGCCTCGAGCGCGCGCACGCGGAACCCGCTGCCCGGCTCGCCAAGCTCACCGACGCGCTGGAGCGGCTCGAGCGCCGCGCCGCCGGCCCGGCCGCTTCCGAGGTCACGGGCTCGGTTTCAACACAGGCGTCGCGAACCGCCGAAGTCGCGAAGCAGAACGTCGTCGAGGGCTGGGTGTTGCGTCGGGTCTATGACGGCGTGGCACTGATCGAAGGCCGCTACGGGGCGATCGAGGTCGAGCCGGGCGACGTGGTCCACGGTCTCGGGCGCATTCAGGACATCCGCCGGCAGGACGGACGGTGGGTCGTCGTCACGAACCGCGGCCTCATCGTCGGTCGTTGACCCGACGGGCCGAACCCGGGCACGCATGCCGCGCGGCCGGACCGGTCTTCGGAGCCATTCATCCTTCGCGTGCGAGGCCGACGACAGCGGACAAGAAATGACCCCGGCTGCCAGGGGGCCGGCAAGCCGGGGTCGCGCCACGTCCAACTCGTCCTGAGATCGGTCGGGGGCTGGAGATCGACCTCGGACGCACAGGAAACGTGCGTTCAGCCGCACCAGTTCCTGGCCGCCGCAAAAAAATCTTTACGGCTCCCCGGTCACATAGATGCCGCAATGGCGCCCAGGGCCTGTCGCTTTCCCGCTCTTAAGTCGGGGAACCGGCAGACGGGTCGCCCAGTTTCTGCATGCTGCCTGTCATAAGGACCCCGAAGAGGTCCAGGAATGCGGGGCGTCACGACGATCGGAGCGATGATTGGTTTGGGGCTGGTCTTGAGCAGCGGGGCTGCCGTGGCGGCGGACATGCCCGGCACGCGCGTGCGCCTCGGCGCCCTGACCGAGCCCGGCGTTTATGACTGGTCGGGTCTTTATGTCGGCGCGCTCGGCTCGGCGGCGTCGGGCAGTTCGCGCTACGACTTCCTCCCGGCGTCCACCTCGACCAGTCAGTTCGGCCTGTCCGGCGGTCTCATCGGCGTCACCGCCGGCTACAATGCGCAGGCGGGGGTCGCGGTCTTCGGCTTCGAGGGAGACGTGAATTGGGCGCGCATCACCGGAGCGACCGACTGTCCGGGCGGCGCGACCCGCTGCGAAACCAACAACAGCTGGTTCGGAACCCTGCGCGGGCGGGTCGGCTACACGGTCGGGCGCATCCTCCCCTACGTGACGGGCGGTGTCGCCGGCGGCACTCTGGAAGCCAACATTCCCGGCATCGGTTCGGCGCGCGCGACCCGTTTCGGCTGGGCCGCCGGCGGGGGCCTCGAATTCGCACTCATGGGGAATCTTTCGGCGAAGGCGGAGTACCTCTACGTCAATCTCGGACGGTTCGATTGCGGGGCGGCCTGCGGCACGCCACCGGTGCGGGTCGGATTCGACGCTCACATGGTTCGCGGCGGCGTCAACTATCGCTTCTGATCCGCTCGATACGCCCGCCCCGCACGGCGGACGTTGCGCCGGGCTCGCCTTTGTGCGGGCCTGCGCTAGTTTTGTTCCTCCGCTGTCACGCACGGGAGCGGGGTGCGCCGAAGACCAGGTGCCGGGTCCGTCGCCGGCCAACGGAGGAGACGATGATCCCCCTGCAGAACCGAAAAGGCGGGCGGCGCATCCTCGTGGTGGAAGACGAAATTCTCATCGGCATGCTGCTCGAGGACATGCTCGGCGACCTCGGCTACGAAGTGGCCGCCACGGCCTCGCGCGTCGAGGACGCGCTCGCGCTGGCGCGCGATCTGGAGGTCGATGCGGCGATTCTCGACGTCAATTTGAACGGTGAGGACGTCTACCCCGTCGCCGACGTGCTCGCCGGCCGGTCGATCCCGTTCGTCTTCGCCACCGGATACGGCGAGTGCGCCTTGCCCGATGCCTATCAGCAGCGGCCGACGCTGCAGAAGCCGTTCGAGGAGGCGACGCTCGCGCGGCAGCTGGCGCAGCTCATCGGAGCGCCTTGAGCCGGCGCGTCCCCGCCGGCGCCGGGCGGCGCAGCAGGCCGTTCGCGCCGTTTCGTTTGCACATTTGTTAATCATTTTACGGTTTCATTAGGCGGCCACCAAGCCTCGTATCACAACATCCCCCGCGCAAATGCGCACCGACGCATGGTGAACAGCCGATGGTCGCAGCCCGCCTGATGCCCAGCCTTTCGGTGCGGGCGCGCATCGCCGCGTTGGCATTGATCCCCGTCGTCGCCTTCGGTGCCAATGCCTTGACCTATCTTTCGAGCGAGCGCGAAGTCGGGGCGGCCTTCGAAACGGTCCGGCAAGCGGGCGCGCTGACGGAGGCCAGCCAGAACTTCAAGGCCGCCCTGTCGGCGATGCGCGCCTGCGCGACCGAATTCGCCGCCCAGCCGAGCCAGCCGCTGATCGAGGACTTCGGCGCCGGCCACCGGCTCGCCGTCCGCAGTCTGGACATCCTCGAATCCATGGTGGGCTCGTCGGCCGTTGCGGACATTCCGGCGGCGCGCCGCAAGGTGGACGAGCTGCGCGAGCGCTTCGCCGCCCTCGCCGAAGAACAGAAGCGCCTCGGATTCACGGACGCGCAAGGCATCCGCGGGCGCTTGCATACCGCAGGCGCGGCGGTGGAGCGCATCCTCAACGACGACCTGCCGTGGATGACCAGCGCGGACCGCAAGACGCTCATCGTATCGCTGCTGGGCATGCGGCGGTTCGAGACCGAGTATCGCCTCGAAAACACGCAGCTGGCGCATCTTCTGTTCTCCAAGGAATACGAGACCTTCTCGCGCAGTCTCGCCACCGTGGTCGCGCCCGACGTGATGAAGGAGGACTTGAACCGTCAGATCGCAGCCTATGCCGAGGCGTTCGCCGCATGGGTCGCCAGCACCGACCGGATCCGGCCGGCGCTCGCGATCATCAACATGAACGCGCTCGAGCTTCTCCCGGTGGCCGACAAGATCATGACGGATGCGGCGGCGCGCGCGCAGGCCGCGCGCGCGGAGCTTGAGGCGTCGCAGGCGCAGACGCGGCGGCTGATCGTCCTGGTCGGCTTCGCCGCCGTCGGACTGGGGCTGCTCCTGAGCTGGCTCATCGGCCGCAGCGTGACGCGCCCGCTGACCGAGCTTGCGCGCGCCATGCAACGGCTGGCCGAGGGCGACACGGCGGTCGAAGTCCCGGCCGTCGCCCACAAGGACGAGATCGGCCGCATGGCGCGCACGGTGCTCGTCTTTCGCGACAACGCCATGGAGCGCGAGCGGCTGAGCGCCGCGCAGGAGGAGAACAATCGCGCGCGCGAGCGGCGCAGCGAGGCCATCGCGCTGACGATCCGCAGCTTCGAGGGCTCGGTCGCGCAGGCGCTCGACAATCTGCGCACGGCGTCGCGCCGGCTGGAAGCCGCCGCCTCGGCGCTCAACGACGCGGCCGATTCCGTCTCGACGGAGGCGCGGACGGCGGAGGAGCGCGCCGGCGCGGCCTCCCGGAACGTCGCCGCGGCCGCAGGCTCCGCGGAGGAACTCGCCGGCTCCATCGGCGCGATCGTCAATCAGGCGGAGAAGTCGACGGCGGTCGCCGGCCACGCGGTCTCCGAGGTCAAGCGCACGGTTGCGACGATGTCCCATCTCGGCGCCGCCGCGGCGCGCATCGGCGAAGTGGTCGACCTGATCCAGGCGATCGCGAGACAGACGAATCTGCTCGCCCTCAACGCCACCATCGAGGCGGCGCGCGCCGGAGACGCCGGGCGCGGATTTGCGGTCGTCGCTTCCGAGGTGAAGTCGCTCGCGGAGCAGACCGCGAAGGCGACGGAGGAGATTTCGGCGCAGGTCCATGCCATCCAGACCGCCGCCGCCGACGCCGCACAGGCGATCGAGCAGGTCAACAGCATCATCCACGACATGTCCGGCATCGCGGCCTCCGTCGCCGCCTCGGTCGAGCAGCAGAACGCCGCCGTCGCCATCATCGCCGAGGGCGTCAATCTCGCCTCCACCGACGCGCGCTCGGGCGCCGAGGCGATGAGCCGGGTCGCCGAGCGCAGCCACGATGCGCGCGCGACCGCAGCGGACGTGAAGGCGCTCGCCGAAGCGCTGGCGAACGAGGCGGAGAATCTCGACGGCGAGGTGCGCCGCTTCCTCGACGAAGTGCAGGCGGCCTGACCTTTGCCCCCCGCCGAAACGGCGGATGCGCCGCAGCGTTTGACTTCCCCGACGGCGCGTCGGTGTGTACGGGGAAGATCGCGCTGATCGGACGACGGCGGCCATGCGCTCTTCGGGCCGGACCATGCGGCACATCCTTTCGATCGCCTGGGCAGCCTTTCGCCGCTTCAATGCGGACGACGGCTGGGCGATCGCGAGCCACATCGCGCTGTCGACCCTGATGGCGCTGTTTCCCTTCATCCTGCTGCTCACGGCGGTCGCCGCTCTGTTCGGATCGAAGGACCTCGCGGACGAGGCGGTGCGCATTCTGCTGGAAGCGTGGCCCGAACAGGTGGCCGCGCCCTTGGCGCGGGAAATCCAGAGCGTGCTTTCCAGCGCGCACGGCGGCGTGCTGACGCTGTCGGCTTTGCTCGCGCTGTTCTTCGCCTCCTCGGGCGTGGAAAGCCTGCGCATCGGCCTGAACCGCGCCTATGGCTGCACCGACACGCGCCGCTGGTGGGTGCTGCGCGCCGAGGCGATCCTCTATGTCGTCGTCGGCGCGCTCGCGCTGCTCGCCCTGTCCTTTCTCGTCTTTCTTGCGCCGCTCATCTGGGCGGCGGCGGTCAGGCACCTGCCGTGGATCGAGCCGTTCGGGCCGACCGTCACGGTGGTCCGCATCGCCGTCGCCGCGCTGGTGCTGGTGTTGGCTCTCGCGGTCGTCCACCTCTGGCTGCCGGCCGGGCGCCGGCGGCTGCGCGAGGTCGCCCCCGGAATCGTCGCCACCCTGCTTCTGTGGCTCGGCGCGGGCTCGTTGTTCGGGCGCTATCTCGCCGAATTCGCCTTCACGTACTCGACCTATTATGCGGGCCTCGCCTCGCCGATGATCGCCTTGGTGTTTCTCTATCTCACGGGAGCGATCTTCATTTACGGCGGCGAGCTCAACTACGTGCTGCACGAACGCCGCGCGCGCGGCGACGGGCGGCCCAACCCCGCCCCTGCGGATTGACGCGCTACGGATTGAACCGCCGCGTGTCGCCCGCCGCGGTGACCGCGGCGAGCGCCCGCGCGAGCGCCCGCGGGCCGATCGGCTTCACGAGATAGGCGTTCATGCCGGCCGCGCGCGCCGCCGCCTCGTCGGCCGCGCCCGCGCCCGAAATGCCGATCACCGGAATGGCGCCGGCGGGGCCCGCGAGCGCGCGGATGCGGCGCGTGGCCCCGATGCCGTCGGTGCCCGGCATCATGATGTCCATCAGCACGGCGTCGTAGGTCCCGGTGCGGACCGCCTCGACCACGGCGTCGCCGGCCTGCACGAAGTCGATCTGATGGCCGAGCGCGGAGGCGATCGTGTTGAGCACGACCCTGCCGAAGGGGTTGTCCTCCGCACAGAGCAGCCGCAGAGCGCGGCCGTTCGCCGGTGTCCTGCGCCGGGAGTCTGCGCCGCCGGCGCCGAGCGGGAGTCCGGTCGCGGCGGCGACATCGACGACCGCCGTCAGGCGGAACGTGCTGCCCTGGCCGGGCGCGCTCTCGACGGTGATGTCGCCGTCCATGGCGCGCGCCACGTTGCGCGCGAAAACGAGCCCGAGCCCGGCGCCGCCGAACCGAAGGCCGACGCGGCGATTGGCCTGGCCGAACGGGCGGAAGAGGCGGCGAAGCTCCGCCTGCGAAAGGCCGGCGCCCTCATCCGAGACGACGAAGGCGAGCCGCAACCGCCCGTTCTCGGTCGGCTCCCCCGTGACCGCGAAGCTCACGCAGCCGGTGTCGGTGAACTTCACCGCATTGTCGATGAGGTTTTCCACCGCCGCGCGCAGCCGCACCGGATCGCCCACCGCCTGCGCGGGCAGCTCGGCCGAGATGGTCTCGCGCGCCGAGAGGCCCTTCACCGCGGCGCGCGCGGCGAGCGACTGCGCGAGCGCGCGCGCGAGCGCCGGCACGTCGAAGGCTTGGCGCTGCACGGTCAAGCCCCGCGCCTTCGCGCGCGCGCCGTCCACGATCACGCTCGTGAGACCCGCAAGATGCTCGGCCGCCGTCTTCAGTGCAGCCGCCCAGCCGCGCTCGCGCTCCGGCAGGTCCGACGCGGACAAGAGCTCGGCGAGCGCCAGAATGCCGTTGAGCGGCGTGCGGATCTCGTGCGCGAAGCTTGCGAGCGCCGTCTCCAGCGCGTCGCGTTCGCGCGGCTTGGAGCGGGCAGGGGATCGGGGCCGCCTTGCGGCGCGTGCCTTCCCTTGTCCAGGTGCGTCACGGTTGCTCGGCATTCTCATAGAATGCTCTCTGCTGCCGAAACTAAACTACACGTAAATGTGGGGGTGCGGCATCATTTCGTCGCGCTGGTTGCCGCCGAGGGCTCGCGCTCAACCCAGCGCGATCAGACGTCGAATCTCGGCCGGCGTGACCCCTTGTGCCCGCAGCTCCCGCAGCGCCGTCGCCTTCGTGGATTTCGACAGCTTGCGGCCATCCGCCCCTAAGACCAGCCGATGGTGGCGGTATTGCGGCGCAGCAAATCCGAGCAGCGCCTGCAGCAGGCGGTGAATGCTCGTCGCCGCAAACAGGTCCTGCCCCCGCACCACATGGGTGACCCCCTGCGCGGCGTCGTCCACGACGACCGCCAGATGATAGCTCGTCGGCGTCTCCTTGCGGGCGAGCACGACATCGCCCCACGCCGCCGGCGCGGCGGCGATCTCGCCCGTCTCGCCGGCCGGCCCCGCGCCCGTCTCTCGCCAGCTCAGCGGGCCGGCGCGCGCAATCGCGGCGCCCATGCGCAGCCGCAAAGCATAGCTCTCGCCGGCCGCGATGCGGCGCCGGCGTTCCGCCTCGTCCATGGCAAAGGCGCGCCCCGGATAGAGCGGGGCGCCGTCCGGATCGCGCGGCCAGGGCCCGGCCGTCCGCTCCCGCTCGGCGACGAGGCGGGCGATTTCGGCGCGGCTTTCGAAGCTCGGATAGAGGAGCCCCTGCGCCTCGAGCCTCTCCAGGGCCGCGCGGTAGGCGTCCATGTGGTCCGATTGCCGGCGCACGGGCTCTTCCCATTCGATGCCGAGCCACGCCAGGTCTTCGTAGATTGCGGCCTCGAATTCGGGGCGGCAGCGCGTCCGGTCGATGTCCTCGATGCGCAAAAGAAAACGGCCGCGCATGCGCCGCGCCATCTCGAAGTTCATCAGCGCGGACAAGGCATGGCCCAGATGCAGAAAGCCGTTCGGGCTCGGGGCAAAGCGGAAGACGGGAACCGCCATGGTCAGGCCGCGGCTTTTGCCATAGAAAGCGGGAGAGCGCCATTGCGGCGGCGAACGATGCCTCTGGCGCCGTCAGCGGAGGGGGGCCACATTCTCACGGGCTCCCGTGCAAGGGCGGCGGGGCCGTGCGATTTCTGCGTCGAAGCGTTCCCTTCATCGTCGATGTCCTCGGTCATCCGCAACGAAACGGACCTCCATACGGCGCTCAAGGCGCTCATCGCCGCCGATCCGCGGCTCGAGGCCGTTCTTGCGGTGGCGGGCCCGCCGCCGTTGCGCCGCCGGCCGGACGGCTTCGTCGGGCTTGCCTGGATCATCGTGGGGCAGCAGTTGTCGACCGCCAGCGCGGGAGCCATCTGGGCTCGCCTTTCGGCGGCGTTCGATCCGTTCGATCACACGGCGATTCTCGGCGCCCGCGCGCCGAAGCTCACGCGCCTCGGCCTGTCGGCGGCCAAGATCCGCACGCTCAAGGCGCTCGCCCGCGCGATCGATCGCGGCGCGCTCGATCTTGCTTCGCTCGCCGCGATGCCGCCGGAGGAGGCGCATGCCGCGCTCACCGCGCAGCCCGGCATCGGGCCATGGACCGCCGATCTCTACCTCCTGAGCTGTCTCGGCCACGCCGACGTCTGGCCGGCGGGCGACCTCGCTTTGCAGGAGGCGACGCGTCTCGCCTTCGCGCTCGATGCCCGCCCCACCGCCCGGCAGATGGTCCCGCTGGCGGAGCCCTGGCGGCCGTGGCGCGCAGTGGCGGCGCGGTTGCTGTGGACCTACTATCGCACCGTCAAACGGCGCGATCCCGCGCCGGTGTAGCTTCCATCCACGATGCGGAGATGGTCATGGCCGCTGAACTCGACGGGCCGCGGCTCGAGCCGCGGTCGGGTCCCGCGCGACGCCTCGTCGTCCTGCTGCATGGCTACGGCGCCGACGGTAACGACCTGATCGATCTCGGCGCAGCCTGGCAGCCGCTGCTGCCGGATGCGGCCTTCGTGGCCCCGCACGCGCCCGAGCCGTGCGCACAGGCCCCCCTGGGGCGGCAATGGTTTCCGCTCACCCTGCGCAGCCCGCAGGAGCGCTGGGCCGGGGTGAATGCGGCGGCGCCGGTTCTCGAGCGCTTCCTGGCGCGGGAACTCGAGCGGCGGAAGCTGCCGCCTTCGGCGCTGGCCCTGGTGGGCTTCAGCCAGGGCACGATGCTGGCCTTGCATGTCGGGCTGCGCCGGCCGACCGCGCCCGCGGCGATCGTCGGCTATTCGGGCCTGCTCGCGACCCCCGACGGCGCGGCGGCGGACGCCATGGCGGCCGAAATCCGCAGCCGGCCGCCGGTGCTGCTCGTCCACGGGGATCGCGATGACCTCATTCCCGCGCAGGCGCTGTTTCACGCGGCCCACGGCCTCTCGGCGCTCGGATTGCCGGTGGAATGGCATCTGTCGATCGGCATCGGGCACGGAATCGACGCGGAGGGGCTGCGCCACGGGGGCGAGTTCCTCGCCCGGCGGTTCCAGGATGCGGCCGGGCCGCCATGAGCCGGCTTTGGGCAGGCTTCACAACGGGGCCATGCCTCCTGTACATTGTGGCATCGCAGGCTGTGGTGCGAGCAGCGGCAGGAGGTTGAGGATACGCAGCCCTTGAACTCCCACGTCTCGCCCGGCGGATGGCCCGTGCTGGTGCTCAACGCCGATTATCGACCGCTCAGCTACTACCCGCTGTCACTGTGGTCTTGGCAAGACGCGATCAAGGCTGTCTTTCTTGATCGCGTGAACATCGTCGCGCGCTACGACAAGGCGGTGCGCTCCCCCAATTTCGAGATGCAGATCCCGAGCGTCGTCTCGCTCAAGACGTTCGTGAGGCCCTCGACCAAGCCGGCGTTCACGCGGTTCAACGTCTTCCTGCGCGACCGCTTCTGCTGCCAGTACTGCGGCGCGCGCGATGACCTCACCTTCGACCATCTGGTGCCGCGCTCCCGCGGCGGCCACACGACCTGGGACAACGTCGTCGCCGCCTGCTCGCCCTGCAATCTGCGCAAGGGGAACAAGACGCCGGCGGAAGCCGACATGTGGCCGGCGCAGATGCCGTTCCAGCCGAGCATTCATCACCTGCACCGCAACGGCCGGCTTTTCCCGCCGAACTATCTGCACGAAAGCTGGCTCGATTATCTCTACTGGGATACCGAGCTCGAGCCGTAACGGCGAAGGGCTGCGACGATGCCGGCGAGCGCGGTCGCTGCGAGGGCGAGCGAGATCAGCACATTGTAGCCGGCGAGCGAGAGCCCGAGAAAGCGCCAGGCGGCTTCGTCGCAGCGCACCACGCGGGCGGCGCGCATCTGCTGCAGCAGCGTGGCGGCCGACCCCCCCGAAAAGCCCGCGCCGGAGCAGTCCTGCGGTCCCGCCCACCAGTTCCACTCGACGCCGGCGTGATAGGCGCCGAGCCCGGCGCCCCAGAGCATCGCAACGGCGATGATCGCGAGCCCGCCGACGAGCAGCCCGCGCGGCGCGCCGCGCCAGGCTGCGACCGCGAGCAGCGCCGCGAGCGGCACCGCGACATAATAGGGCCAGCGCTGTTCGAGGCAGAGCGGACAGGGCGCAAGCCCCACCACGTATTCGAAGAACCACGCGCCGGCGATCGTCGCCGCCCCGCCCAGGGCGACGGCAATCCCGGCCGCCGCGACGGGCTGCTCTGTAATCCAGGTGCTCCAAGATGACCGCATGCTTCACGTGCCGACGTTGAACCGGTGCCCCCGGTCCGTTATATGCGAACCGTGTGCCCCTGTGGCGGAATTGGTAGACGCGCCTGACTCAAAATCAGGTGGTGGCGACACCGTGCTGGTTCGAGTCCGGCCAGGGGCACCAACAACTCCGCCGCCACCTGCGTTCAGCACCGCAGCACCCTCGGCCCGCGCGCCCGTTGTGTAGGGCCTTTCGCTCGCGGCGGAAAGCGAGTCGCTCGCGGCGGAAAGCGAGCCCGCCCGACATGCTCGCCGCGCGGTGCCCCGCGATCTGCGTTAAATCTCCAGCACCGGCTCGACCAGAAGCGGCGCTTCGTGGAGATAGCGCGTCGCGCGGCGCTTCGCCTCGATGTCGCGCCAGACCCGCTCGACTTGCTCCGCCGTGAGTCCCGTCGCGCGGCCGACGGCCGCGGCCGAAAGGCCGTTGTTGAGCCCGTAGAGGCAGAGGTCCATCAGCGGGTAGGGCAGAGAGAAGTAGAACTCCTCCTGCGTCTGCGCGAGCGACCAGGTGTCGGTCGTCGGCGGGCGGCGGCGGACCTCCTCGGGCACGCCGAGATGCGCAGCGAGCTGGTACACCTGGCTCTTGTAGAGATGCGCGATCGGCTTGAGATCGGCGGCGCCGTCGCCGTTCTTCACGAAGAAGCCCTGGTCGTATTCGAGCCGGTTCGGCGTGCCGGCGACCGCGTAGTTGAGCCGATCGGCGTGATAGTATTCGATCTGCTTGCGCGTCCGCTGCTTCATGTTCGTCGCCGCGACGATGCCGAGATAGACGTCGAGCGGCATGCGCAGCTTCCGCTGCGTGCCGTCGGGCGCCTGCACGACCAGAAACGTGATGTTGTAGCCGCTGCCGTGCAGCGCGTTCGCGATCACCACTTTGCAGGCCCAGCCGGGGCCGAATTCGGGCACCAGCTTGCGGATGCGGGCGTCGCGCCGCTCGTAGCAGCCGGCCGCGGTGAGGGTGGGTTCGATGTCCTCCGTCACCGTGCGGAGGCCGAAGCGGTCGGCCACGAGGTGGCCAAGCCGCAGGCTCTCGCAGTCGGAGTCCTTTTCCGGCATCAGCACGGCGAGCACGTTCTGCGGCCCGAGAGCGCGCGCGCACAGCGCCGCCGTGACGCTCGAGTCGATGCCGCCGGAGAGTCCGACCACGACGCCGCGCCGGCGCAGCCGCCGCGTCACCTGCTCGCGGATCGCCGCGGCAATGCGCTGCGCCTCCGTCTCCGCGTCGAGCCGCAGCGTGGCCGGAGAGAATTCGCCGTCTTCCGAGACGGCCGGCGACGGCGGCACAGGCACGTCCGCGTTTTCGATCGTCGCGACCCTCATTCGGCGGCCTCCAGCGCCGCGGCGACCTGCCGGCGGCTGATCTTGCCCGTGTCGGTCTTCGGCAGTTCGCTGCGGAACTCGACCTCCTTGGGGACCATGTAGTCCTCGATGTGCTTCGCGCAGTGGCGGATCACGTCCTGCGCGCTCAGGCTTCCGTCGGCGACCACCACGGCCTTGATCGCCATGCCCAGAATGGGATCGGGCACGCCGACCACGGCGGCCTCGCTCACGCCCGGCAGCGCATAGAGCACGTTTTCGATCTCCTTGGGGCTCACCTTCTCGCCGCGTGTCTTGATGATGTCGTCCTTGCGGCCGACGAAGTAGAGGAAGCCGTCCTCGTCGGTGCGGAAGAGGTCGCCGGTGTAGAGCACCTTTTCCCACGGGAAGGGGCCCGGCCGCAGCGCGCGGTCCGTCGCCTCGGGGGCCTCCCAGTAGCCCTTCATCACGTGCGGGCCGCGGATCACCAGCTCGCCCACCACGCCCGGCCCCACGCGCTCCCCGTTTTCATTAACGACATAGGCTTCCGTGCCCGGAATGGCGATGCCGACGGAGCCCGGCCGCCGGCTCAGCTCCTCGGGCGGCAGCCAGGTGCAGCGCTTGCACTCGGTGAGCCCGTACATCGAGAAGATCTTCGCGCGCGGAAAAAGCGCCTGCAGGCGCAGGATGTGCGCGGGCGGCAGTGCCGCAGCGGTGTTGGTGATGTAGCGCAGATGCGGAAACGAGTCGGGCTCGATGTCCTTCATCTGCAGGATCAGCGCCGCCATGGTCGGCACGAGCGGGAAACCGGTGACGCGCTCGGCCCGCATGCGTTCGAGGATCGCGTGGGGAAAGGCGAAGGACTTCTCGAGCACCAGCGTGGCACCGACCTTCGCGGCCATCAGCACCTGGTAGAGGCCGTAGTCGAAGGAGAGCGGCAGCACGTTGAGGACGATGTCGTCGGGCGTGTTCTCGAGATAGGTGGTGATCGAGGTTGCGGCCGCCACCACGTTCTCGTGCGTCATCATCACGCCCTTGGGGAAGCCGGTGGAGCCCGACGTGTAGATCAACATGGCGAGGTCGAGCGCGATGCCGGGGAAGGCCGGCGGCGCGGACCGGGTCGCGAGCGCGTCCGAAAAACGCAACGCTCCGGGCAGCGCCGCCGCGCCGTCGCCGCCGGCGACGACCGTGATCCTGACGGAAGGCGCGGCCTTCAGCGCCGCGGCGGCGACAGCCGTAAGCCGCGCCTGCGTGACGAGCGCGGCGGCGCGGCAATTGTTGACGACATAGGCGAGCTTCTCCGCCTTGGTCGACGGATTGATCGGGCTGAACACCGCGCCCGCTTTCAGCGCGGCAAAGATGGCGATTACCGTCTCCCAGCTATTGTCCATGAAGAGCGCGACGCGGTCGCCGCGCTCGAGCCCGCGCTCAACGAGCGCCGCCGCGAGCCGATCCGACATGTCGTCGAGGTCGCGGTAGGTGAGGCGCCGGCCGTTCGCCACGACGGCGGTCTTGTCGGGAAACCGCGCTCGACTGTCTCGCAGGAACTGCTCGACGCGCATGGGCTGCCCCTCTCTCCGAAACGAACGCTGCGGACAAGAACGCGGCTCCGCTTCAGGCGGCGGCCGCCGTCTCTCCCATCTTGCGCGTCACATAGGCCGTGATCGCCTGCACGGAATCGAGATTTTCAGGAACGATCTCCGCGTCCGCCATCCGGATGCGGAAGTGCGATTCCAAGAAGGCGACGAGTTCGAGAATCCCGGTCGAGTCGATGAGCCCGGCCTCGAGCAGGGACTCCGTGTCGGACAGGTCCGCGCGGTCCTCGCGGAAGAGGAAGTTGTCGGCGATGAACTCGCGGATTTGGCGGGCGATCTCGCTCTGCATGGCTTGCGCTCCTGGTTTCAGGCGACGGCGTAGGGAGTGAGGGGGGACAGCGCTCCGGCGGGCGCAAAGGCGCGGTGCCAGAGCTGGGTGGAAAGAATGCCGACGAAGGCCGCATTGTCGCGGAACCCCATGGCGCGGCCCGCGCGGCACTTGGCGACGAGTTTCTCGACCGCCTTGGGATCGAAGCAGCCGGTGTGCCGGAGCGCGGCATTCGACAGGCACTCGGACACGTAGGCCGGCGCCTCCCGGCCGAGGAACGACTGCGCGTCCGGCGCGCGGTAGGGCTGCTTGGTGCGCGCGCCGATGCTCGGCGGCAAGACGTCCTTCATGGCTGCGCGCAGCACGTGCTTCTCGCGCAGGCCGCGGATTTTGAGCGCAGGCGGAATGCGCGCGGCGAACTCCACGAGCCTGTGGTCGAGAAACGGGAAACGGCCCTCGACGGCGTGCGCCATCGCCATACGGTCGCCCTGCGACGACAGGATGTAGCCGGGCAGCAGATAGGCGGTTTCGAGATACTGCGCCTGGTTCAGCGGATGCCAGCGGACGAAGTCGGCCGGCAGGCTCTCGCGCAGCTCGGCGAGGCAGTCGTATCCGGCGAGCTCGGCGCGCATCTCGGCCGAGTAGAACAGCTTCGCCGCCGCGGTGTTGCGCAGGCGCGGCAGATGGGAGAACAGCGGGTCGCCGAGCTCGTCCGCGCCCGTTGCGAAGAAGGCTTCGAGGTATTTCTGCGACTGCCCCTGCAGTCCCGGCAGATAGGGATAGAGCCGCCGCAGCAGCAGCGGCCGCAGCCGCGAGCCGGGCTCGCGCGCGCAGAAGCGCCGCAGCTTCGCTTCCTTGAAGATGTCGTAGCCGGCGAAGATTTCGTCCGCGCCTTCGCCGGTGAGCACGACCTTGAAGCCCGCTGCGCGCGTGCGCCTCGCGAGCAGGAAGAGCGGCGCCGGCGCCGCGCGCAGGATCGGCCCCTCGGCGTGCGCGACCACGTCAGGGAAATGGGCGGCGATGTCCGCTTTCGCGCAGGGGAGCGCGGTGTGCTCGGTGCCGAGCGCCCGCACCATCGTCTGCTGGTGGTCGCTTTCGTCGAACTCCGCATCCTCGAACGTCACCGAGAAGGTGCGCAGCCGCTCGGCCACGAAACGGCGCGCCGCCGCCGCGACGACGGAGGAGTCGAGGCCGCCGCTCAGATAGGCGCCCACGGGCACGTCGGCGCGCAGGCGGATGCGCGTGGCGTCGAACAACAGGGCGCGCAGCTCCGCTTCGATGTCCTCCGCCGCCCGGCGGTCCCACGCGCCGGCATCGTCGGCGTCGGGATAGCTCAGGCGCCAGTACGGCTTGACGCGCATTCCCCCGGAATCGGCCACCAGCACATGCGCCGGCGGCAGTTCGCGCACGTTTTTGAACGGCGTGCGGGGGCTGAGCGGAAACCAGAGCGTGAAGATCTGATCGAGCGCGACGGGGTCGAGCTCGGCCGAAATACCGGGCACCTGCAGGAGCGCCTTCGCCTCCGAGGCGAAGAACAGCGCGCCGTCCCGCTGCGCATAGAACAAAGGGCGCACGCCCATGCGGTCGCGGGCGAGCATCAGCCGCCTGCGGCGCTCGTCCCAGATCGCGAAGGCGAAGTCGCCGTTCATCGCCTTCACGCAATCGGTCCCCATCTCTTCGTAGAGGTGGAGGATGACTTCGGTGTCCGAGTCGGTGCGGAAACGGCGCCCGCGGCGGATCAGGTCTTCGCGCAGCTCGACGTAGTTGAAGATCTCGCCGTTGAAGGTCACGTGGAGCGTGCCGTCGGCGTTCGCCATCGGCTGCCGGCCGGCGGCGAGACCGATGATGCTGAGCCGCGCATGGCCGAGCCCGGCGCCCTCTCCGAGATAGAGGCCCTGTCCGTCCGGCCCGCGATGGGCGACGGCATCGATCATGCGCTGGAGCAGCGGGTGGTCCGCCGTGGCGGACGGCCTTGTCCTGAGGAAGCCGACGATGCCGCACATGAAGCCCGACGCCTGTCGCTGATTGAGACACGGAGACTGTCGCCGACCGATGTGCAAATGCCGCACCAGCCGGTGGCGGTTTTGCTCATGAAGGGGCGGCAGCCTGCCGCGTATGGTTAAGAAAAGGTAAACGCCTGCCGCGCCTGCGGCCCGGGCAGCCGGGGATGCGGGATGGCCTCACGCGAAGCTTCCTCCGATCAGCCGTGTCCAGGATTCGCCGGCAAGTCCGTTCAGCAGCGCCTCGCCCGATCGCACGGCCTGCAGGAGGTCGGGGTCGCGGGCGTGCACGACGGTCGAGGCGCGATGGAGCATGAGGCATTTGCGGCGCAGGAGCGCGTCGAGCAGGTCCGGCTGCGCGCGGCCGCGGACGGCCACGCTGCCTTGTTGCGCCGCGTGCGCAAACAGGTCGTCGATCACGGGGCCTGCGGCGCCCGGCCGGGCGAGAATCTGCAGCACCCAGGCGATGTCCCTCGGCCGGCCGAAATAGATGTAGCAGCCGAGCAGCCGCCCGCCGCGGCCGCGGACGATGCGCCGGACCGCGGGCCCGTGCTGCTCCTTTGCGCGGGCGTGGGCGAGCACCCACCGCAGCGCGGCGGCGTCCCAGGTCGGGCGCAGGGGGAAAGCTTCGGCGAGTTCCGGCACCGCCTGGAGCAGTTCGTCCTCGCCCGCGTCGAAGCCGCAGGCCGCGCCGGCGCGATCTTCGTTGCGCCCGAGCGCGCGCGCGGCGAGCGGCGCGGCGAGGCGGTCGAGCCCCGCGGCGAGGGGGCGCATCACCTTCGCAAGGGGCGCTGTCCGCGCGACAGCCGAAAGCCCGGCGCCGAAGGGGCGCAGCAGGCGCACCCATTCCATGCTGTAGCCCGGCGCCGCGAAGCCGCCGAGCCGCTCCCACATGCCTTGCGACAAGGGGTTTGCGGTTTCGCTGAAGGAGAGGTCCTGCGGGCCGTTGAAAAAGGCGCGCAGGAGCCGTGCCCCCGCGAGCGGATCGCGCCCCGGGTCGTGCACCATCAGGGAGCCGGCGACCGCGGCGCGGATCGTTCGCCCGCGGAACTGCATCCGCGCCGGCAGGACGCCGATGAAGCCGTCGATCGTGCCCCCCGCCGCGACGTGAACGCGCGACGGCAGTTCGGGATCGCGCCAGGGATGTTCGAGGAAGAGCTCGTGCAGATAACCGCCGAGCGAAGCGGGCGCGGGCGCGGCCGGATCGCGGAACGACTTCTGGAACAGCGCCGCCACCGCGGCGATGTCGTCGGCCTCGAGCGGGCGCACTTCGCCGGGCGCGGCGGATCGATCGTTGCGCTTCGGCGGAGTGTCTGTCGCCTCGGGCTGCGACGGCCCGGTCTCGTTGACCGGCGTTTCCTCGCCCGCGAGCCGGTGCAGATCAGACATGGACGGCCGTTTCCGGTTGCGCGGGTTCGCGCGGGCGCCAGACGAAGACATGCAGCCCGAGCCGCCGCCTGACGACGAGGAACAGTATGAGCGACTCGCAGACGATCGCGCTTGCGGTCGCGAGCGCCGCGCCGGCGGCGCCGAAGCGCGGCGCGAGCGCCAAGCTCAGGCCGAGATTGACGGCGAAGGCGACGGCGTAGACGGCGGCGCAGGCGCGCTGCTCGCCCAGCATGTTGAGCAGCCGTTCGGCGGGCCCGACGGAAGAGCGGGCGAGCAGCCCGACCGCGAGAATGAACATCAGCGGGTAGCCGTCGACGAAGCCCGGTCCGAACAGGGCGAGGAACGGGCGGCCGAGCGTCAGCACGACGAACAGAGCGGCGAGCGACGGCCAGAAGGTCCAACGGATCGACGAGGCGACGAAGGCTGCGAGCCGCGCGCGATCTCCCGCCGCGTGGTATTCGGAAAATCGGTGTGCGACCGCGGCGCCGACGGAGAAATAGACGAAGGCGACGAGCGCCAGCGTCTTGGACGCCGCGTAATACAACGCAACCTCTTCGGCCGGGCGGAAGAGGCGCAGCACCAGCACGTCCGTATAGGTGAGCAGCGTATAGAAGCCCCAGACCATCAGGATCGGCAGGGCGGTCGCAAGCCAGCTTCCGACCGCGTACGCCTTGGGACCCGCCGGCACCGCGCGGGCGAGGCGGCGGTCGAGGCAGACCACCTGCACGATCGCGGCCGCCCAACACGCCAGGGCCGCCGCCGTCATCACCGCAGCGGTGTCGGCCGGCATGCCGCAGGCGTGCGCCGCCGCCATCAGCGCGAGCAGAAGAAGCGGCCGCAGCACGTAGGGCGGCAGCAGCGCAAGACCGATCCAGTTGTAGGAGCGCGCGATGCCGTCCAGCATGTTCGAGAGCGCATAGGCCGGCAGCGTCGCGCAGGCGAGATAGAGCGGCAGAATGTCCGCCGCGGCGAACCATCCCTGCGCGAGGCGGACGCCGCCTGCGAAAACGAGCGCGGCCGCCGTCGCAATGCTCAACACGAGCCATCGGCTGCCGCTCAGGAAGCCGCGCAGAAGATCGTACGCCCGCTGTTGCGTGTAGGCCGGGATGAATCGCTGCGCCGCCGACGCAAGCCCCAGATGGATGAGGTCGCCGACCAGCAGCACCCAGGTCCAGAGATAGACGTAGATGCCGAACTCGGCGCTTCCCATCCAGCGCGCGAGCAGCACCTGCGAGACATAGATGAAGGCCGCGCTCAAGAAACGGATGAGAAACGCCGCGCCCGCCATGCGCCGGGCGAGGGAATGGTGGCTGTTTCCCGTGAGCCAGAGCCGCGCGCGCGCGATCGCGGCCTTGAGCCGGGAGCGCGCTCGCCATTCGTCGACAATTTCCGGCGCGCTCACCGCAACGACCTTCGTTCGAACTTACTCAAGTACCGAAACTACGCATCATTTCTTGCAAAACTGATAGCGGACTGCGGCTTGTTTGCCGCAGCGCATTTACACCCTGTTAGAACGGGAGCGGTCGCGGCGGGCCGGGGGCGCCGAAAGGTGTGTTGCGGCCCCGCGCGAGCAAGCCTTACCGGTGCTTCACGAAGGTGCCGTCGCGCAGCTCGGCCATGGCCTGCCGCAGCTCGGCCTGCGTGTTCATCACGATCGGCCCGTACCAGGCGACGGGCTCCCGCAGCGGCTTGCCGGACACGAGCAGGAAGCGGATCCCCTCGTCGCCGGCCTGCACCGTCACCTCCTCGCCGCTGTCGAACAGCACGAGCGACCGGTTGCCGGTCTGCTCGCGCACGAGCACCTCCTCGCCGTTCACCGTCTTCTCGGTGAGAACGCCGAACGGCTGCGAGGCGGCGCGGAACGTGCCCGAGCCCTCGAACACATAGGCGAAGCCGTGCCGCTCCATCTCGAACGGCAGGGTCTTGCGCCGGCCCGGCGGGACCCAGACGTCGAGATAGCGCGGGTCGGCGGCGACGCCCTCCACCGGCCCGCGCCGGCCCCAGAACGCGCCGCAGACGACCCGCACGCGCGTGCCGTCGTCGTCGACGATCTCGGGAATCTCGGCGGCCTTGATGTCCTGGTAGCGGGGCGCCGCCATCTTCAGGGAGGAGGGCAGGTTGGTCCAGAGCTGGAAGCCGTGCATGCGCCCGCGCTCGTCGCCCTGCGGCATTTCCTGATGCAGGATGCCGCTGCCGGCGGTCATCCACTGGACGTCGCCGGCGCCGAGCGTGCCGTGATTTCCCAGGCTGTCGCGGTGATCGACTGAGCCCGCGAGCACGTAGGTGATCGTCTCGATGCCGCGATGGGGGTGCCAGGGAAAGCCGGCCCGATAGTCCTCCGGCCGGTCGCTGCGAAAATCGTCGAGCAGCAGAAACGGATCGAACTCCCTCGTGTTCCCGAACCCGAAGGCGCGGCGCAGCTTCACCCCTGCGCCTTCGATCGTGGGCTTTGACTCGATGATGCGCTTCACCGGCCGAATGGACATGACGTCTTGACCTTATCTCCCGGCGCCCTCGTGGCGCCTCAAGCGCGACCGTGCGTAGAAACGGTCAGGCGGCCGCCTCGCGGGGCTGCGCGGAAGAGTGGGACGCGAACCGCTTCACGAATGCGGCGAACTGATCGACGAAATCCTGCAGGAAGGCGCGCGTGCTCTCGTCGGTCACCTCGGCCTTCTCGTCGACGAGGCCCGGCTTGAAGCTAATGTAGGCCTCGCCCCCCATGACGATGACTCCGAGGACGCCGAGAACATGCCGCAGATGCTGCTGCGCCACGGCGGTCCCGATCGCCCCCGGCGACGTGCCGATGATCGCAGCCGGCTTGCCGGTCCACGAGTTCTGGCCCCAGGGGCGCGCGGCCCAGTCGATCGCGTTCTTGAGAACGGCGGGGATGGAGCGGCTGTGCTCCGGCGTCACGAACAGCAGCGCGTCCGCGGCCGCGATCTCGGATTTGAGCCGGACCACGCTCCCGGGCAGGTCGGCCTCGAGGTCCTGGTTGTAGAGCGGCAGGTCGTCGATCCGGACAAAGGTGAAGGCCAGCTTGTCCTCCCCGAGCCGGGCCAGCGCCTGCGCGAGCTTGCGGTTGAGCGACTCCCGGCGGTTGCTGCCGACGACGACGGCGATGTTGGCTTTCGACATGGGCCACCTATCTGTTGGTTACGCTTTGATACCGAGGCTAGATAGATGACCAATCCGCGCCGACAAGAAGGCACAGCCTTGTTACCCAGTCACCTGCATGAACCCGAGGGCTGCCGGGCCATCAGCGAGCTTCTGGCGCGCGTCGGGGACAAGTGGACGGTGCTCGTAGTCACCGTGCTGGGCGATGGGCCGAAGCGGTTCAACGAGCTGCGTCGCGCGCTCGGCAGCATCTCCCAGCGGATGCTGACCCTGACGCTGCGCGGGCTCGAGCGCGACGGGCTCGTCACGCGGACGGTGTTTCCGACCATCCCCCCGCGGGTCGACTACGAGTTGACGAAGCTCGGCCGCTCGCTGCTCGAGCCGGTGAGCGCGCTCGCCGCATGGGCGCGGCAGAACCGTGCCGCCATCCTGGCCGCGCGGCAGCGTTTCGATGCGGCGGAGAAAGGGTCCTAGCCGTTAAGTCCTCGCGGCGCGGCTACCGCGCGGCGCAGGACAAGCTCGGCTCTGCCGAGGACGGCGGAAGAGGGAGGTGGCGCGCCCGAAAGGATTCGAACCTCTGACCCCCAGATTCGTAGTCTGGTGCTCTATCCAGCTGAGCTACGGGCGCGCTTTTCTAAAAGGACGGCTGACTTTCCGGCGCCACGGCCGGAGCCTCTGCCGCGCAGATAGCTATAGGCTGTCTTTGCCGTTGGCAAGACGTCCGTGCGGCCTTCCCGCTACTTGCGCCGGAACACCAGGTAGCAGGACTTGCGGCCCTCGCGCAGGGCCTTGGCCTCGTAGCGGGTGGAGACATAGCCGGGCCAGGGCCGGCGCCAATCGTCGGCGCGCTCGGCCGTCCATTCGAAATCGGCGGATTGCGTCATCAGCGCGAGCGTCCAGGCCGCATAGTCGGCGCTGTCGGTCGCGAAATGGAATGTGCCCCCCGGCGCGAGCACCCGTGCGAGGTCGGCGATGCGCCCCGGCTGAATGAAACGGCGCTTCCAGTGCCGCCGCTTCGGCCAGGGGTCCGGGTAGAGAAGAAAAATGCGGACGAGCGCGCGGTCCGGCAGCCACGGCAGCAGCGCGATCGCGTCGCCGAAATGCAGACGCACATTGCCGAGCGCGCGCGCCTCGATCGCCGCCAAGGCCTTGGCCATGCCGTTGACGAACGGCTCGCAGCCGATGAAGCCGATGCGCCGCTCGGCTGCCGCCTGGGCCACCAGATGCTCCCCGCCGCCGAAGCCGATCTCGAGGCGCACCTCGTCGACCGGAGGCTCGAAGAGCGACCGCAGATCGGCCGGCGCCGGGGCGGCGAGGTCGAGCGCGAGACGCGGCAGCAGCGTGTCCAGGAGCTGCTGCTGGTGGGGGCGCAGCCGGTGTCCCTTGCGGCGACCGAAGAAGGCGCGCGGCGCGCCGGCTGCGGGATGATCCTGCATCATCGTGATCGGGGTCGTCGAACGAACTCCCGTCCGCCGCCGTCAAGCCGGCGCATGCGACCGCGCTCGCGGCCCGGCCGTCCCGGCGCCGGCGCATTGCGCCGAAAAGGAGGCCGGCGGCCTCGCGTCTAGGACAGCGCGCGCCGCAGCTCGTCGGCGAGGTCGGTCTTTTCCCACGAGAAGCCGCCGTCGGGCTCCGGCGCCCGCCCGAAATGGCCGTAGGCCGCCGTGCGGGCATAGATCGGACGGGAGAGCTTGAGGTGCTCGCGAATGCCGCGCGGCGAAAGGTCCATCACCTCTGTCAGCACCTTTTCGAGCTTGGCCTCCGCGACCTCGCCGGTGCCGTGCAGGTCGACGTAAAGCGACAGCGGCTTGGACACGCCAATCGCGTAGGAGAGCTGGATGGTGCAGCGCGAGGCGAGCCCCGCGGCGACCACGTTCTTGGCGAGATAGCGCGCCGCATAGGCGGCCGAGCGGTCGACCTTGGTCGGGTCCTTGCCGGAGAAGGCGCCGCCGCCATGGGGCGCCGCGCCGCCATAGGTGTCGACGATGATCTTGCGCCCGGTGAGGCCGCAGTCGCCGTCGGGGCCGCCGATGACGAACTTCCCGGTCGGATTGACGTGCCAGACGGTGGATTTCGTGATCCACGACGGGGGCAGCGCCTTGCGCACATAGGGCTCCACGAGCGCCTTCACGTCGTGGGAGGACAGGTGCTCGTCGAGGTGCTGCGTCGAGACGACGATCTGCGTCGCCTCGACCGGCACGCCGTTCTCGTAACGCACCGTCACCTGGCTCTTGGCGTCCGGACCGAGCTGCTCGGTTTCGCCCGAGCGGCGCGCCTCCGACAGGAGCTTGAGAATGCGGTGCGCATAGTAGATCGGCGCCGGCATGAGCTCCGGGGTCTCGCGGCAGGCGTAGCCGAACATGATGCCTTGGTCGCCGGCGCCTTCGTCCTTGTTCCCCGCGGAATCGACGCCCTGTGCGATGTCGGCCGACTGGGCGTGCAGATGCACGGAGATGTCGGCCTTCTCCCAGTGGAAGCCTTCCTGGACGTAGCCGATGTCCTTGATCGCAAGCCGCGCGATGTGGGCGATGTAGTCCTTGGTGATGGCTGCGGGCCCGCGCGTCTCGCCGGCGATCACGACGCGGTTCGTCGTGCACAGCGTTTCGCACGCGACGCGCACGCGGGTCGGATCCCAGCCGTAGCGCGGCGCGAGCTCGAAAAAGGCATCCACGACCTCGTCCGAAATGCGATCGCAGACCTTGTCGGGATGACCCTCCGAAACCGATTCACTGGTGAAGATGTAGCTGGTGCGAGACACCCGACACTCCTGGTGAACGTGGACCACCCCCCATTATGACAAGGGAGCGCGCGTTTGTTGCAGCGGTGAAGGGCGGGGTCAAGCGCCAAGGCGCGCCTCCCGCAGCCCATGCCCCGGCCCGACGGGTCGAAGGTGCGGGGGCGGCGGCGATGGGTCAGGTCGATCGCTGCTCGGCCAGCGCCTGGACGAGATCGACGATCCGCCGGCGCAGCTTGCTGTCCTTGATCTGCACGAAGGCCTTGGTGAGGGCGAGACCGTCCGCGGTGGCGAGAAAATCCGATACGTAGGCGGGGGAGGGGGCCTCCTCCATGCCGGCGGCCTGGCCCGGGGTCGGCGCCCCTTCGAAGAAGAACGACACCGGCACCTGCAGGATCTCCGAGATCTGCTGCAACCGGCTCGCGCCGATACGGTTGGTGCCCTTCTCGTATTTCTGCACCTGCTGGAAGGTGAGACCAAGCGCCTCGCCGAGCTTCTCCTGGCTCATGTTCAGCATCATGCGGCGCATGCGCACGCGGCTGCCGACGTGCTTGTCAATCGGATTGGGCGCCTTCTTGGCCGTAACCATCTCGTGATCTCCAATTCTTGCACTTGCATATCATGTGCAGGTCACGTGCATGTCATGTTGCAATGCAGAAAGGCAATTCCTCCCAGACATTCGCGGCCGCCCGTCAACCTGGAGATGTCGTAACATGATTTCCGAATACTTGCGAGTGGCGCGGGACGAGCGTCCAAGTCGTTGGTATGCAACCGTCATTTCAACGTGAGGTAGTTTCATCTATTTTCTTCCTGGAGCGCGCTTCTGTGCAATGCACTATCACGCACAACAGAATTGAAACCAGCAACAAGATTGCGGTTCCGCGATCGCCGAAGCGTGCGTAAAGCGTTGGTTCGATGCGGTGCGGCAGCCGCGCGTCGAGCACGCCTGCAACCCCGAGCGGCAGGGCGCGGACGACGCGGCCGAGCGGATCGACGACGGCCGAAACGCCCGTATTGGCGGCGCGCACCAGCGGCAGTCCCTCCTCGATCGCCCGCACGCGCGCCTGGTGGAAATGCTGGTGGGGCCCGCTGCTCGCGCCGAACCAGCCGTCGTTGGTGAGGTTGAGGAGCCAGCCGGGGCGCTCGCCGTCTCCGAGCACGGCGCCGGGAAAGATGATCTCGTAGCAGATCAAAGGCGCGGCGGCGGGAGCGCCCGGCACGCTCAGCGGCCGGCGCCGCGGGCCGGGAAGAAAGCCGCCCCGCACTTTGGTCAGCGGCATCAGGCCGAGGCGCTCCAGGGCATCCTGAAACGGCAGGTATTCCCCGAACGGCACCAGATGAACCTTGTCGTAGACCGAAAGGATCGTCCCGGCGTCGTCGATCACATAGACCGAGTTGTAGCCGTGGCGCACGCGCCCGCCGCCCGTGGACTCCGCCGCGCGCGCGGCCCCGGTGATCAGCACGGTTCCCTGCGGCAGCAGATCGGCGATCTGCGCCATCGCCTCCGGCTCGCGCGCGAGCAGGAACGGAAAGGCCGATTCCGGCCAGATCAGGTGCGTGGCGTCGCGCACGCCGCGGTGATCCGGGCCGGTCGCCTGGTCCGACAGTGCGAGATAGGTGGCCATCACCTGCTGCTTGGCGCCGTAGTTAAACTTTGCGTCCTGCGGCAGGTTGGGTTGCATGATGCGCAACCGCACCCCTTCGACGAAGGTCGTCGGCGTCGTGGCGAGCCGCACGGCCCCGTAGACCGCGAGGCCGGCGAGGACGGAGAGGGAAAGCGCGAGGGGCAGCCAGGGCCGCCGCGTCTCCGTGCGGTCGTCCGCCAGCACCGCAGGACTTGCGAACGCGGCGACGGCGACGAACGTCAGCCCCCACAGGCCGACGAGCGCGGCGCCTTGCGCGAGCGCGAGCGGTGCCGCGAGCGCGTAGCCGAAGGCGTTCCAGGGAAATCCCGTGAGGACATGGCCGCGCAGCCACTCGGCGATCGTCAGCGCCGCGGCGAGCGCGAGAACGCGCACGGCCCCGCGGCTCCACAGCAGCTTCGCGAACGCCGTGCCGAGACCCGTCAAGACCGCGAGCCCCGCCGGCAGCCCCAGAACCGCGAACGGCATCAACCAGCCGAAGGTCTTGGCGTCGACCAGAAAGGCGATGCCGACCCAGTAGAGGCCCGCGAGAAAGTAGCCGAAGCCGAACCACCACCCGGTCACGCCCGCGGCAAAAAGCCGGCCGAAGCGGCCCGCCGCGCCGTCGATCAGCCAGACCAGAACCGGAAATGTGACAAACAGGACGGGCCAGATGTGGAAGGGCGCCATGGCGAGCGCGGAGGCCGCGCCGGCGCCGAAGGCGATCGCCGCCCGCCGCCAGCCCCAGGCGATCACGATGGACGCGGCGATCCTTCTCAGCATGGGACGATCGGGCGAATCAGTCATCGCGGAGTGTTAGCATGCGCCCTTGCGCGGAAAGCGTGGCCGCAAAAGGGAAGGGGACGCCTTCGGTCGGAAAAATCGTGAGCCGGGAAAGGCCGGGACGAAGTGAAAGGCTCACTCCGCGCGAGCCCAGGGGTCCGGCATGCCGAGCGAGAGCAGAATCTGCGATTCGAGCCCCTCCATGACCTCGGCCTCGGCGTCGGTTGCATGGTCGAACCCGACAAGGTGCAGGAAGCCGTGCACCGCGAGATGGGCAAGATGATCAACCAGCGGCTTGCCCTGCTCGGCGGCCTCGCGGGCCACGGTTTCGTAGGCGAGGACGATATCGCCGAGAAAGGCCGGCGTGTCCGGGGCGGCGGTCGCCGCGGCCGGAAAGGACAGCACGTTGGTCGGCGCGTCGCGGCCGCGCCATTCGCGATTGAGCGCCTGCACGGTCGAATCGTCCGCCAGCGCAAGCGTGAGGGCGGCATTGCGCGGGGCGCGCCCGCAGGCCTTGGCGGCTGCGGCCACCGCCCGGCGCACGGTCGCGGCCGCCCGCGGCTCGGCGCGCCACAGGTCGGACGTCCTGACGATTTCGAGCGCGACCGCGGGCGGGGAATTGGTCTTCTTGCGAACCCTGGCGGTCATCCCTTCGGCTCGCGCCGCGCCGAGTCGTAGGCATCGACGATGCGTGCGACAAGTTCGTGGCGGATCACATCGGCCGACGTGAACTTCACCTGCACGATGCCCTCGATATTGGCGAGCAGGCGGAGCGCTTCCGCAAGGCCGGAGGTCTGGCCGGGCGGCAGGTCGACCTGGCTCGGATCCCCGGTCACGATCATGCGCGAGTTCTCGCCCAGGCGGGTGAGAAACATCTTCATCTGCATGGAGGTCGTGTTCTGCGCCTCGTCGAGGATCACGGCGGCGTTGGAGAGCGTGCGGCCGCGCATGAAGGCAAGCGGCGCAATCTCGATCTCGCCGGTCTGCAGCGCGCGTTCGACGATGCGGGCGTCCATGAGGTCGTAGAGCGCGTCGTAGATCGGCCGCAGATAAGGATCGACCTTCTCCCGCATGTCGCCCGGCAGGAAGCCGAGGCGCTCGCCCGCCTCGACGGCCGGTCGCGACAAAATGATGCGGTCGATCTCCTTGCGCTCGAACAGCGCGACCGCATGCGCGACGGCCAGCCAAGTCTTGCCCGTGCCGGCGGGGCCGGTGCCGAACACGAGGGGGTGGCGCTTGAGCGCGCGGATATAGGCGTCCTGCCCGGCCGTGCGCGCGCGCACCAGCCGCTTGCGCAGATTGATCTCCTCGAAGGTCGGACGCGCCTCTTCCGCCTCGTCGGGGAAGAGGGTGCCCTGGGCCAGGGTCTGTCGCACCGCGCCCTCGACGTCGCCGGCGGCGAGCTCGCGGCCGCGCCGGAGCTGGTCGTACAGGTTTTCGAGCACGCGGCGCGCCTGCTCGCAGGAATCGCGCGAGCCTTCGATGCTCACATGGTTGCCGCGCTGATCGGCGGTGACGCCGAGCCGCCGCTCGATCAGCGCCAGATTCTGCCCGTACTGGCCGAACAGCGCCGAGGCGAGGCGGTTGTCGTCGAAAGCGAGCACGATCTGGTGGCGGTCTCCCATTCCGGCGTCGAGGGGAGGGATCAACGGATGGGTGTTGGACGAGCTACGGCGCAAAAGGCGTCAGGCTCCAGCCGCAAGAGACTCTGCCCTTTCATATAGGGGCGATTCCCGTCGGGGCGATTCCAGCGCGCCGAACAGGCTGTTCGGTCCGACATCGGTGATCCGCACCGACACGATCTCGCCGATCCGATCGGCCGGTGCATCCACGTTGACGGGCTGCAGATAGGGCGAGCGGCCGGTGAGCTGGCCCGGATGCCGCCCGGGCTTCTCCAGCAGCACGTCGAAGACGCGGCCGAGGCAGGCGCGGTTGAAGGCCGCCTGATGGCGGTCGATGACCGCCTGCAGGGCGGCGAGCCGCTCGATCTTCACCTCCTCGGGGACCTGAGCCTCCATCGTCGCAGCGGGCGTGCCCGGCCGCGGCGAATATTTGAACGAGAAGGCTCCCGCAAAGCCGACCTCCTCGACCAGCGCGAGCGTATCGCGGAAATCCGCGTCGCTTTCGCCGGGGAAGCCGACGATGAAATCGGAGGAGAGCGCGAGCGCCGGCCGCGCGGCCCTCAGGCGCTCGACGAGACGCAGATAGTCGGCGCGCGTGTGCCGCCGGTTCATCGCCGCGAGCACCCGATCGGAGCCCGATTGCACCGGCAGGTGCAGGTAGGGCATGAGCATCGGCAGGTCGCGGTGGGCGGCGATCAGGTCGTCGCTCATGTCGCGCGGGTGACTGGTCGTGTAGCGCAGCCGCGCAACGCCCGGAATTTCGGCGAGGCGCGCCATGAGCCGCGCCAGCGACCAGCTGCGCCCGTCCGGTCCCTCGCCGTGATAGGCGTTGACGTTCTGGCCGATCAGCGTGATCTCGCGCACGCCGGCGCGCGCGAGGCGCTGCGCCTCGGCCACGATCGCCGTCACCGGCCGCGACACCTCCGCGCCGCGCGTATAGGGCACGACGCAGAAGGTGCAGAACTTGTCGCAGCCCTCCTGCACCGTGAGGAAGGCGCTGACCCCGCGCCGGCGCGTCGCCGCGTCGCTCGCGGGCGGCAGCGCGTCGAACTTGTCCTCGACCGGAAAGCTCGTGTCGACGACGCCCGGCGTGCGCTCGGCCCGAGCGAGCAGGTCGGGCAGGCGGTGGTAGCTCTGCGGCCCGACCACGAGATCGACCACGGGCGCGCGGCGGATGATCTCCTCGCCCTCGGCCTGGGCGACGCAGCCCGCGACGGCGATGATCATGCGCCGGCCTTCGCGCTCGGCGGCGGACTTGAGCTTCCGCAGGCGGCCGAGCTCCGAATAGACCTTCTCGGCCGCCTTTTCGCGGATGTGGCAGGTGTTGAGGATGACGACGTCCGCGCCTTCCGGTCCGCTCTGCTCCGCGAAGCCCTCGCGCGCCAGCGCATCGGCCATGCGCTGGGAGTCGTAGACGTTCATCTGGCAGCCGTAGGACTTGACGTAGAGCTTGCGCGCGTCAGGGCGGGCCGCCGCGCCGCCAGTCTCCGCGATCTCGGGATGTGGACGCGTCCTGTCCTGCATTCAAACTCGGTCGACGACCCATCGGCGTTCGGGCGGCAGAGGCCGCCCGTGCATGCCGTCTTCTAGCGGGTTTGCGCGCGAAAAGAAACGCCCGCGAGGCGCCATCGGCCGCGGCGGCTCGCACCTCCACAGCCCTGCAAGACCGGCCGGAGCGGCGCGACGGCCGCGGGAGACGGCCCGAAAGCCCCGCATCAGCCCCGCTGGCGCAACTGGTGCGCCGTCAGCCGGCGCACCTCGGTCTCGAGCGCGCGTGTGAGCGCCTTGCGGTCGGTGCCGGGCGCGATGCGCGTCGGCTCCCCCCATGACACGACCACGTCGACGGCACCCCGCCGGAGAATGTTGGCGAGGTGCGGCAGCAGGTCCATCGCGCCGTACCAGGCGACGTGCGGCCGGTGCTGGCGGCCCAGCGGCAGCCCGTCGAGGCCGGTATAGGCGATCGAGAGCGGCTGCACGCACAGCTCGCCGTCGCGGTCCTGTTCCAGCGCGGCCTCGACCGCGCCGATGAGGCTCGAGCGGAACGGCAGCACGCGGTTGCCGTCGCCGGACGTGCCTTCAGCAAAGAGCACGACCGGGTCGCCGGCGGCCATGCGGGCGGCTATTTCGCGGTTCACGGCGGCGGTCTTGTGCCGGCGGTTCCGGTCGACGAAAACGGAGCGGTTGAGCCGCGCCAAGAGCCCGAACAGCGGCCAGCGGGCGACCTCCTGCTTGGCGACGAAGACCACCGGCGCGAGCGAGATGAGCACCGAAATGTCGAGCCACGAGACGTGGTTCGCCACGATCAGCAGGCGCGCGGCGCGGGCCGGCGCGCCGACCGCGCGGACGCGCACGCCCATGAGCCGGCACAGCATGCGGTGATAGGCGACCGGAATCGTCCGCTGCGTCGGCAGGCCGAGCTTGAGCGACAGCCATTGCAGCGGGATCAGGGTCGCCGTGATGCCCGCGATCGCTGCTCCAACGATCACGAGCCGCAGCATCAACGCGTGGACTTCTCGTCGAGCGGCACTGCGTAGAGCTCGAGCCGATGATCGACCAGGCGATAGCCGAGCCGGCGCGCAATTTCGGCCTGAAGACGCTCGATCTCGTCGGACCGGAACTCGATCACATCGCCGGTGCGCATGTTGATCAGGTGGTCGTGATGGTCCTTCGGCGCCTGCTCGTAGCGCGCGCGACCCTCGCGGAAGTCGTGCCGCTCGATGATGCCGGCGTCCTCGAACAGCTTCATCGTCCGGTAGACGGTCGACAAGGAGATGCGGTCGTCGATCGCGGAGCAGCGGCGATGGAGCTCCTCCACGTCCGGATGGTCGCCAGAGGCCGAGAGCACGCGCGCGATCACGCGCCGCTGCTCGGTCATGCGCATGCCCTTGGCGACACATTTGGCCTCGATCTCGTTGGCTTTCGCCCTGCTCACCACGGCTCCGTCGTCTCTTCTTCGTTTCGTTGAGAAGGGATATTTTATGTCCGGCGGGCCCCAGCGTCCACCGAACAGGGGACTTCCAACACCGGGCTAGAGAGGCTCGCCCCTGAGCAGCCGCGGAACCTCGCCGACAAGCCCGGCGGCCTCGCGAATGAACAGCGCCTTCAGGGCGGGCAGGCGATCCACCACGCCCAGCCCGAAGTCCCGCACCAGCTTCAGCGCGGCGGACCGGTTGGAAAAAAGGCGGTTCAATCCGTCCGTCACCGCGCCCATCGTCGCCGTATCGAATCGGCGCCAACGCTGGTAGCGGGCCAGCGCCTCGCGCCCCCCGGGGTCGAGGCCCAGGCGCGCGGCCTCGGCAATCGTCTCCGCGAGCGCGGCGACGTCGCGCAGCCCCATGTTCAGCCCCTGGCCGGCGATCGGGTGGATCACGTGGGCGGCGTCGCCCACGAGTGCGAGCCGCTCGCCGACGAAGCGGCGCGCCAGCGAAAACCTCAGCGGATAGGCCTGGCGCGGGCCCACCACGGAAATGTCCCCAAGCTCAAGGCCGAACCGGCGCTCGAGTTCCGCATGGAACTCCGCCTCCGGCAGCGCCGCGATGCGCACCGCCTCCGCCGCGTCCTCGGTCCACACGATCGACGAGCGGCGACCCGTGAGCGGCAGGATCGCGAAGGGCCCGGCGGGCAGGAAGTGCTCGATCGCGCGCCCGCCGTGGTCGCGCTCGTGGGCCACCGTGGTCACGATGGCCGACTGGGGATAGGTCCAGGCGACGACGTCGATGCCGGCGAGCTCCCGCAGGCGCGAATGCGCGCCGTCCGCGGCCACGACCACGCGCGCCGCCATCCGCAGGCCGGAGGCGAGCGAGGCCGTGGCCCAGAAGGGGCCCGGCTCGAACCCGGCGACGGAATCGGCGCGCAGGACGACGCCGGCGGCCTCCGCCTGCGCGTTCAGCGCCGCGAGCAGGTCGCGGTTCTCGACCATATGGGCGAAGGGCTCGCCGGGCTCCACGTCGCCCGCGAAGGTGAGGAAGACCGGCCGCACCGTGTCGGTGAGGCGGCTGTCGGTCACCACCATGTCGAGGATCGGCTGGGCGTTCTCGGCGAAGCGTTCCCACACGCCGATCGTCTCGAGCAGCCGGCGCGCGGCCGCCACGATCGCCAGCGCGCGCGGATCGCGCCGCCGCCGCGCGCGCCCCTCCGGCGTGAGGGCCGGATCGACTGCCATCACGTCGAAGGACGTTCCGAGCGCCTGCTTCAGCGCGACCGCCAGCGCGAGGCCGGGAAGCCCCGCGCCGACGATCAGCACGTCGACGCGCCTCGTATCGTGCCGCGAGTCCATCCCGCTCACCGTCAGCTCGGAATCGGGCCCGTTGCCGGGCCGCATCCGCAGGTCTCCTTCTGCGACTGGAGCACGCGGCGCTCCCCGGTGCTCACTCGATCGACGCCCCGCTCGCCTTGATCGGCTCCGCCCATTTCTCGATCTCGCTGCGCACGAACTTGGCGAGATATTCGGGGCTGCGCCGATCCGGCGCGGCGAGGTTGGCGCCCATGCTGGTGAGCCGCTCGCGCACCGCCGGCGTGTCGATCGTCTTGATGATCGCCTCGTTGAGCGTCTTGACGATGTCGGTCGGGGCGTCCTTCGGCAGGAAGATGGCGTTCCACGTATAGGCTTCGAGGTTGGAAACGCCCTCCTCGGCCGCGGTCGGCAGGTTCGGCAGCACGGGCGAGCGCTGCGGCGCCATGATGGCAAGCGCCTTCACGGTGCCGCCGTCGATCTGCGGCTTCGCCGTGGTGATGATTTCGCAGAGAAAATCGATGCGGCCGGCCTGCAGGTCTTGCATGGCGGGGCCGGTGCCCCGGTAGGGCACATGGGTGATGTTCGTGCCGAGGGCGCTGTTGAGCACCACGCAGCCGAGATGCGTCGCCGAGCCGGCGCCGGCCGACCCGTAGCTCATCTTGGCCTGGTTCGCCTTGGCATAGGCGACGAATTCGCGGAAGCTGTTGACGGGCAGGTCCTTGCGGACGATGAGCAGGATCGGCACGTCGGCGATGAGGCCCACCGGCGTGAAGTCCGTCACCGCATCGTAGGCCGGCTTCTTATAGAGCGTCTGGTTCTGCGCGTGGGTGCCCACCGTGCCGAGGACGAAGGTATAGCCGTCCGGCGGGGACTGCGCGACGCGCTTCGCGCCGGTCATGCCGCCCGCGCCGCCCACGTTCTCCACCACCACCTGCTGGCCCAGCACCTCGCTCATGCGCTGGGCGACCACGCGGCCCAGCACGTCCGTCGGGCCGCCGGCGGCGAAGGGGACGATCATGGTGACGGGACGGTTCGGATACGGCTGAGCCCCGGCCGAATCGGCCAGGGGCAACAGACCGGCGAGCGCTGCAAAAAAGAGCCTCTTCAGCATTTAGGCGATCCTCCCATGACACGTACAAACGTCCGCATCGGGGCGAGGTATCCCATGCCGGGCGCCGGGCACGCAATGCCCTTCGCGGCGGGCGCGCCTCCGCCGTCTCTTAGTAAAGCGGCGGCGTCTGGCCGAGCGGCAGCGGCCCGAAGAACACCGCGCCGTCCCTGAATCGCAGCGGTACCACCACGGCCGGCTTGCCTTCGAGCTCGGCGCGGCCCGCGAGGATGGCGAGCCCGTTCAACATGCTCGCCTGCGCCTGGCTGTCCTGGCCGAAGAGCCAGCCGCCGATCTCCGCAAGCCCGGCCAGCGTCACCTGCAGCCCGCCGTCGAGCCGCGCCTGCGGCGTCAAGCCCAGTTCGCCCTTGGCCACGGCGACGATCTCGCCCTGCGCGACGCGCGCTTTCACGATTTCGAGCCGGCCGCCATCGGCCTGCCATTGCCGCAGGCGCGTCGCGAGCGGCACGGGCGAAAGATCCCGCACGCCGTGCACGACCGCTTCCGCCTCCGCGTCGAACGGCTTCTGCGCGAGGGCCGCCGCCCCCGCCACGACAGCGGCCTCGGCGCGGGCCACGAGGTCGAACACGGGCTGGGCGTCGGCCGAGCCGGGGCGCAACCGCGCGTGAGCCTCGACGTGCCGCGCTTGCACCAGCGGGGCGGCGCCGGCCGCACGCGCCGTGCGCAGCGCGGGCTCGTTGATCGAAACCGAAAGGCGCTCGAAGCCCCGCAAGAAGCCGCGCAGGCTCGCCTGCAGGAGCCGCCAGTCGGCTGTCAGTGGGGCGCCGCCGCGGCCGGTCGCGATCGTCATGGGCCCGGTGAGTTCCACGACGACGAGATCGGGCTGGAAGACCTCCGCCGCGGCAAACAGCGAGGTGGCCTCCAGCACGACCGTCCGGTCGCCCGCCTGCACCTCGGCCCGCGGCCGAGCGCAGCGCAGCTCGATGCGGAAGGGAAAGCCGCCGATCGTGCGACCTTCGCACGCGAACAGGCGGCCGGCCGCGGCCTGCCGCTCCATCCAAGCGGCGAGCGTGGCCTCGGCGCGGTTCACCGCATAAAACCAGAAGGCGCTCCAGGCGAGCGCCAGCAGCACAATGATGGCGAGCGGCGCGTAGGTCCACCGCCGCCGGGCCGCCTGGGCCGAAGCTTGCGCCATGCGGAATTATCCCTTCTGCCGTGACGCTTGCTTCGCGCCGGCCGGCTTGGTAGGCGAGCGCGCGCGGCGCCCGATGTCAACGCGGCGTTTCCTTCTCCCGCAATGAATCCCCCGCCCGATCACGCCGACGAGGATTTCTGGGTCTTTGGCTACGGATCGCTGATGTGGCGACCCGGCTTCGCCTTCGCCGAGCGGCGGCCGGCCCTTCTCGTCGGCGCACACCGCGCGCTGTGCGTGTTCTCTTACGTGCACCGGGGCACGCCGGACCGGCCGGGACTCGTGCTCGGTCTCGACCAGGGCGGCGCCTGCCGCGGCATAGCCTTCCGGGTCGAAGCGGCGCGTCGCGCCGAGACCATCGCCTATCTCCGCGCGCGCGAGCAGGTCACCGCCGTGTACCGCGAGGCAATCCGATCGGTCTGGCTCGACGGCACGCCCGAGAATCGCGTCTCGGCGCTTTGCTATGTAGTCGATCGCAGTCATCCGCAATATGCCGGCCGCCTCACGCTCGAAGAACAATTGCACCTCGTACGGCAGGGTCATGGCCAATCGGGGGCAAACCGCGACTATGTGCTCGCAACCGTCCGCGCGCTCGAAGCCCTCGGCTGCCGCGACCGCGACCTCCACCTCCTCGCCGAACGGCTGAAGGGCGTGCACGAGATACGCGCCAACCCTTAACGCCGTTTCCACCGACGCAAGGCCGGCTCTCGCCGAGGGGCCGCCTTCGCCCAAGCGCCGCACGGGGCTTCTTCGCGGAGGGAGTGCGTCAGCCGGACCGCGCGGCCGGCGAACCGGCACGGGCCTCGGCGATCAGCCGGGCGGTCGCCTGCTCGATGTCGTTTTGCAGCCGCGCGAAGAAGGTCTTTTCGTCGAGACCCGGCGGAATCGGGTCGAGCACCTCAACGACGATGGTGCCGGGATAGCGCAGGAACTTCCGGCGCGGCCAGAACAGGCCGGAATTGAGCGCGATCGGCACGCACGGCGCGCCGGTGCCGGCATAGAGCTTGGCCACGCCGAACCGATAGGCGGGCTCGGCGCCGGCAGGCCGGCGCGTGCCTTCGGGGAAGATGACGATCTGCCGCCTTCGACGCAGCGCGTCGCGCGCCCGCGCGATCATCGCGGGAATGACCTGCACGCCGGCGCCGCGGTCGATGGGAATCATGCCGGCCTTGACCGTGTACCAGCCGAACAGCGGGATCCACATCAGCTCGCGCTTGATGATGAAGGTCGGCTCCTCGAAGAGCGGCACCAGCGCAAAAGTCTCCCAGGTCGACTGGTGCTTGGCGGCGACGAGGACGCCGCCCGGCGGGATTTTCTCCAGTCCGCGCCATTCGACGTGGAGGCCGCAGATGACGCGCAACAGCCACAGGCTGCTGCGCGCCCACAGTTTCGCCATCGCGAGAATCGCGTGGTGCGGCAGAACGAGCGTCGGAATGGCCGCGACGAGCAGAACCGCCAGGTTCAGATAGAACAGAACGTTGAAGGCGAGCGAACGCAGAAAGATCAGCACAGGCGGACCGGAGGTTGGGACGCGGAGCGTCCGTCAGCCCCCGATGCCGTTGCGCGTGCGCGCCACTTCGGTCGTATCGGGAGCCGGCTCCAGCCGCATCCGCGCCTGGGTCAGCATATACTTCACGTATTCGGAAAAGAGGAGCTTCGTGGTCGCAAGGCTCGCCCACCAGGGCTCGGCCCGCAGCCTGTCGGTCACCACCGGGAAGGCGATGAGCTGGAAGCCCGGCAATTGCCGGCCGAGCTCGGCCATCGAGCGCGGCATGTGATAGGCCGAGGTGACGACGATCAGGGAGCGGAAGCCCAGGCTTTCGGCCCAGCGCCGCGTTTCGGTGGCGTTGCCGAAGGTGTTGAGCGCGGAATGGTCGAGGTCGACGCAGCAGGCGAGCAGCCGCTCGTGGCGCGGCATGGCGCGGGCGAGTTCGCGCGCGGAGGTCGCCCGGTGGACGCCCGTGATCAGGAGCCGCTTGCCGTGGCCGCTGGCCAGAAGCTCGACCGCGTCTGCGATGCGCGAGGCTCCGCCGGTGAGGACGACGATGCCGTCCGCATCGCGCTCGAGCGCGATCTCCTCGGTCGGAATGCAGCGCACGAACCAGAGGAACCCGCCCATAAAGGCGAGCCCCGCCGTGAAAATCAGCGCGGCCGCAGCGCCGAGCGCGACGCGCCACAGCCGAGGGAAGCGCGCCGGCCGCGGGGCGGATCCGAGCGCGCGCGCAGCCCCGTCTTTCGAATGCAGCGCGGAACCCTGCATGGTTTTTAATCCGCCACCGATCCTAGCGCCGAATTTGGCTTCTGCGCGGCACAATATCAATCGAGGCTGTCGAGCGTGCGATGCACGGTCCAGCGGGACGCGAGGGCGGTGACCGCGGCGATGAGCACGATCACGCCGACGATGCCGGCATAGCCTTCCGGGGGCAGCATCAGGCCGCCGAACAGCGCCGCCATCTCCTGGGCGCCGGCCGTGTCGGCCGGCGGCCCTGCGGCGAAATCGGCGAGCAGAAACACGGCGATCGCCGCGCCGCCGCCGAGCACCGCCCCCTTCAGCCCGAGCTCGAGGAAGTGGCGCTGGAACTGGCCGGCGATGAAACGGTTCTTGGCGCCGACGAAGTGCAGCACCTCGACGATTCCGCGGTTCGTCGCCACCGCGCCCCGGGTCGCGAAGGCGATGAGCAGCACGGTCGCGAACAGCACGAGGCCGAGCACGGCGAAGCCGACCGCCACGGCCGTGCGGGTCATGGCCCGCATGCGCTCGACCCAGCCGCGATGGTCGTCGAGGCTCGCGCCGGCGACCTGTTCGGAAAGCGCCTTGCGCAGCTCCTCGAGATGGGGCCGCGCGCCGGGCCCAATGGTCACGACGATCAGGCGCGGCACCGGCAGCTCGTCGACCGCAAGGCCGGAGCCGAGCCAGGGCTCCAGCAGGCGCAGGGATTCCTCCTTCGTGTAGGGCTTCACCTGCGCGATGCCGTGGCTTGCGCGCGCGATCAGCGCCGCGCGGTTCACCTCCGTCTCGATGTCGCGGCCGTCCACGGGGCGCACCTGGATCGTGACCTCGCGCGACACCTGCGACTGCCAGTCGCCCGCGCTGGTGCGAACCAGGACCACGGCGCCGAGCGTCAGCGAGGCGAGGAAGCTCATGATCGCGATGACGCCGAGCAGGGCGCGCCCGGCGACCGAATGCGTCGGTACGATCGGGGTCAGCACCTGCGGCTGCGCGGCGGCGCCCCGCGCCGCGGCCTTGCGGGCCTGGCGGAGATCATAGACGGGATAGCGCACATGGGCCTCAGTCAGCGACATGGAGGGTGCCCTCGTGCAGCACGAGGCGGCGCGCGTCGATCTGGTTCATCAGCGCGAGATCGTGCGTCGCGATCACCACCGCAGTGCCGGACCGGTGCAGCTCCACGAACAGGCGCAGGAGCCGCTGGGCGAGATTGGGGTCGACATTGCCGGTCGGCTCGTCGGCAAGCAGCAGTTCGGGGCGCGAAATGACGGCGCGGGCGATCGCCGCACGCTGCTTCTCGCCGCCGGAGAGCACCGGCGGCAGCGCCCACAGGCGATCGCCGAGTCCGACCCAGCGCAACAGCTCGATCACCTCGTTGCGGTAGCTCGTCTCGCTGCGACCGATGACGCGCAGCGGCAGCGCGACGTTCTCATAGGTGTTGAGGTGGTCGATGAGGCGGAAGTCCTGGAAGACGAAGCCGATCCGCCGCCGCAGCGTCGCCAGCGCGTCCTTCGTCAGCATGGCGACGTCGTGGCCGAAGAGCGAAATGAGCCCGCGCGTCGGTTTGAGCGCCATGAACAGGAGGCGCAGCAGGGAGGTCTTGCCCGCCCCCGACGGCCCGGTGAGGAACTGGAAGGAACCGGGCTCGATGGAGAACGAAACATCGCGCAGGACCTCTGGTCCCGTTCCGTAGCGCAACCCTACGTTCTCGAATCGGACCACGCCCGCGTCTCCGGATGCCGAATCCTGGCCCGCTCGCCATTAAGATCGCATTAACGATATGCGTTCCCCGCGGACGGCCTGTTTCAAACGTTTTTCAGTTTTCGTGGTTTCCGATCCGTTAACGCACCGCTGCTAGGATCAAGGGGTCGGCGTTTTGCGGAAACACATGCTGATCGTCTGTCCGAACTGCGCGACGTCCTACAGGGTCGATCTCGACAAGCTGGGGCCGCAAGGCCGCCCGGTGCGCTGCGCCCGCTGCCAGGGCACCTGGTTCGCGCAAGCCTCGTCCGCGGCCGCGGCCGCGGCCGCGCCCGCGGGCAGCCCGCGTTCCGGCATGGAGGGAAACGGCGAAGCCGCGGCGCCGGGCGCCCAGGCAGAGGCGGGGCAGCCCTCCGCAGCGGGCGATGCGATCCTCGAGCCGTCCGCCTCCGGTCCTGCGCCAGCCGAGGCGGCGCCCGGGCGGGCACCGGAGGATATCGAGACTGCGGCCGCACGGCGGGCCCGCCTGTCGCGCGAGGCCCGCACCGGCCGGCGCCACCGCGCCTTGCTGCCGATTGCGATTTTCGTTCTCGTTGCGATCCTTGCCGGTCTCGTCGGCTGGCGCGCGGAGGTCGTTCGCATCGCGCCGCAGACGGCGCAACTCTACGGCCTGATCGGACTGCCCGTGAACCTGCGCGGCCTCGTGTTCGAGGACGTCAAGGTCGCGGAAGAGATGCAGGACGGCGTGCCGCTCCTCGTCGTGCAGGGCCGCATCGTCAATGCGACGCAGCGGACGGTCGAGGTGCCGCGCCTGCGCTTTGCGTTGCGCGACCCCGCCGGGGTCGAGGTCTATGCCTGGACGGCCGTGCCCGACCGACCGGTGCTCAATCCAGCCGAGGCGCTGCCCTTCCGCAGCCGGCTCGCTTCGCCGCCGGCCAATGTCAAGGACGTGCTGGTCCGCTTCTTTCACCGCCGCGATCTCGTCGCGGCCCGCTGATGGCATTCCGCCGGACCCGCGGGCCGGCGCGCGTTACGAGGGGCAGACGCCGATGGCGCGCATCCTGATCGCCGAGGACGAGGACGCGCTGCGCGACCTGCTCCAGCGAGGGCTGCGGGAGCAGGGGCACGAGGTGGCGGTCGCCGCCGACGGCACCGAGGCGATCGAAATGCTGTCGGCGCAGGGGCGGCCTTTCGATCTTTTGCTTTCCGACATCCGCATGCCGCTCATGGACGGGATCGCCCTGGCGCTCGCCGCCGCGCGCGACCACCCCAACCTCGCGATCCTGCTGATGACCGGCTCGGCGGAACACCGCGAGCGCGCGCAGGGGCTCGACGCGCTCATCCAGGGCGTGGTGCCGAAGCCTTTCACGCTGTCGGACCTGCGCCTGCGCGTCGACGCGGCGCTGGCGCACCGGGCGGCGCGGAGCCCCTGAACCTTTCCTTCCGAACAGAAAGCCGAAAAACGGGGCTCAGAAATCCTTGAGCAACCGCTCGATGTATTCGAGCTCGATCTGCGGCCGCTGCGGGTCGGAGAGGCGGCGCCGCAGCTCCTCGAGAATCCGGCGCGCCCGCTGCACGTCGATCTCGCCCGGCACCTTCACGGTGACGTCGTCGCCGTAGTCGCGCCCGCGCAGCGGCCGTCCGAGCGGATCGGTTTCCTGCTGCGCGCGCTGGGGGCCGACGCGCCCCGGCTGGCCATTGGGGCCGGGACCGTTCGGCCCCGGCTGCATCTGCTGGGCGAGGCCCTGGGCGCCCCGCCGCAACGATTCGATCGCGCGCCCCTGCGCATCGACGGCGCCGTCGGCGTCGCCCTCGCCGAGGTGGCCCTCGGCCTCGCGCATCGCCTGCTCGGCGTCCCCCAGCGCGCCGCTGCCGTCCTGGCCCTGCTCGCCCGGCTCAAGGCCCTGGCCGCCGTTCCTCAGCCCCTCGAGAAGTCGCCCGAGCTGTTCGCGCAGCGCGCGCTGGCGGTCGCGCAGATCGCCGAACTCGTCGCCCTGCTGACCCTGCCGGCCCTGCTGACCCTGCCGGCCCTGTTCTCCCTGCTGGCCGCGCTGGGCCCGCTGGCGATCACGCCGCCGCTCCTGCCCTTGGCGGAAGGTGCGGTCGCGCAATTGCTGCTCGCGGCGGATCATGTCGCCGAGCTCGTCGAGCGCCGACATCATGTCGTCTTCGCCGCCCATCTGGCCGGGACGCGCCATCTGCAGGTTGTCGAGCATCGACTGGAGCTGTTCGAGCAGGCGGCGCGCCGCGTCCTTGTTGCCCGAGCGCGCGAGGTTTTCGAGCCTGTCGAGCAGGTTGCGCAGGTCCTGCGGTCTCAGCTCCCGGGCGTTGGGATCGAGCGGCCGGGCGAGCTGCTGCGGGTTCCTCCGCAGCTCCTCGGTGAGCGCTTGCATGAACTGGTCCAGCGCAGCGCGCAGCTCGTCCGTCAGACGCTTGATCTCTTCGTCGCTCGCCCCGTGTTCCAGCGCCTGCCGCAAGGCGTCCTGCGCGGCGCGCAGCGCTTGCTCGGCGTCGGCGACGTTGCCGTCCTCGATCGTCACCGCCATGGCCCACAGGCGGTCCACGACCTCGCGCAAATCGTCGTCGCCGCGTGCGTTGGCGAGCCGCCAATAGATCGCGCGCAGGCCGAGATAGATGCCGGCATCGGGGGTGAAGCGCTCGGGCGCCATGGTGAGCGCGTCGACGGCCCGGAGGACGCGCCCGCGCGCCTCCGCGTCGAGCGCCAGAATCCGCCGCTGCTCGACCAGCGCGCGCGCGAGCGGCTTGTAGAACGGCCGCTGCGGCAGCCGGAACTCGTAAGGTTCGCTGCGGCCTTCGTTTCCGGCCTCGTCGCGGGCGACGAGGGTCAGGACCACGGTGGCGCCGGCCCATGGATGCTCGGTCAGGTCCTTCGTCGTCTGCCCGACTCCGTTGCGGGTGCGGGCCTGTGGGAGAATCAGAGGGAAGTTCGGCGCGTCGTAGAGCGGGCGGGCGGGCTTTTCGGGCGGCTGCGCGGGGGGCTTCAGCGCCAGGCGCGCCTCGGCATGCGTGACGCCGTAATCGTCCTCCAGCCGGTATGAGAGCTGCAACGTTCCCCGGAGCTGCGGCTCCGGCTCCTTGGTGAGCGCGACGGTCGGGGGCCGGTCGGGAATGGCCGTGAAGCGCCAGGTCACGTCGCGCCCGCCGACGCCGCGCAGCGTCACGCTGCCCGAGCCGCCGATCGTGAAGCGCCGCTCGTCGACGCCCGCGGGGACGCCCACGGGCGCGCGGCCGTCGCCGGCCCCGCCCTCGGCGAGCCCCTGGGCGACCACCTGGAGCGGCGTTCCGGTCGCCCGGATGACGAGGACGCTGCCCGCCGGCACCTCCAAGGCCCGCGTCTCGCGGAGCGGTTCTCCCGCTCGGATGCCGGGCAGCAGGAGCGGCGGCTTGCCGGTGTAGGTCGGCGGCGTCACCCATGCATCGATGCGGAAATTGGCGCTCGCCACGACGCCGTGCCAGTCGAACGCCGCCGCGAGCCGCCGCAGGCGCTCGCCGCCCGCGCCCACGAAGGTCGCCACCACGAGCAGGAGGATGAGCGCGCGGAGCGCGTAAGGATCGCGCGCCGCGAGCCGCGGCCGCGGCCGGCCCGCCCGGAGCTGGCGCGTCGCGGCACTGGCCCGCGCGAGATGCGCTTCCCACAAGGCGAGCGCCGCCTTGTCGTCGCGCCCGACCGCGATGGTGTCGTAGATCGTCGTCGCGGGTCTATGGGCGAGGCCCGACTCGCGATCGAGCCGGCGAAGCGCTTCGAGGCGGGTGGGAAAGTCAAGGCGCAGGAGCGGCACGGCGCTCGCGAGCAGGAGAATGGCGAAGAGCGCGATCGCGATCGCTCGCCCGAGCGGCGGCAGGACGAACCACAGGCCGGCCCAGGAGAGCGAAAGGAAAAGGCCGATCACGCCCGCCAGGAGGGCGAGGCGGGGCCATAGCCGCTCCCAGGACACGACCCACCAGGCGCGCCCGAGCGCCCGCGTCAGCCGCTCCCGGACGCCTTCAGCGTCGCCGAGCCTCTCGCGACCCATTCCCGAAGGCCGGTCCGTCACGGGCCACTCCATTTGGTAAACACTATACCACCGGCCACCCGCGTGCACACCGACAACGCGCCGGGCCGGCCGGCGGTTCGCGGGGCGCGGCTCAAGCCAGCCAGGCCGGCAGTCGATCGAGACCGATCAATGCGTCGACTTCGAGGCGCGGCCGCACCAGCGCCCATTCGTCGCCGCGCACCAGCACCTCCGGCACGAGCGGGCGGCTGTTGTAGGTGCCGGCCTGCACCGCCCCGTAGGCGCCGGCGGACATGACGGCTAAAAGGTCGCCGGCGGCGGGCTCCGGCAGTTCGCGATCGAGAGCCAGGAAATCGCCCGACTCACACACCGGGCCGACCACGTCTGCGACGATCCGCCGCGCGCCGGAGGCGGCCTCCCGCACCGGCCAGATGTCGTGGTGGGCGTCGTAGAGCGTCGGGCGGATGAGGTCGTTCATGGCCGCGTCGACGATGACGAAGGTCTTCGCCTCGCCGCGCTTCACGTAGAGCACCTGCGTCACCAGGATGCCGGCGTTTCCGACGATCAGCCGGCCGGGCTCGAAGATCAGCGTGCAGCCGAGATCGCAAGTCGCGCGCTTGACCACCGCGGCATAGGCCTCCGGATGCGGCGGCGGTTCGTTGTCGCCGCGATAGGGAATGCCGAGGCCGCCCCCGAGGTCGACATGGGTGATGGCGTGGCCGTCCGCCCGCAGCATGCGAACGAAATCGGACAACAGCGCAAACGCGTCGTCGAACGGCTTGAGCTCGGTGATCTGGCTGCCGATGTGCATGTCCACGCCGGTCACGCGCAGGCCCGGCAGCTTGGCGGCGAGCGCATAGATTTCGCGGGCCTGGCTGATCGGAATGCCGAACTTGTTCTCGGCCTTGCCGGTCGCGATCTTGGCGTGCGTTTTTGCGTCGATGTCGGGATTGACGCGGATCGAGATCGCGGCCGTGCGCCCCTTGGCGGCGGCGATCCGCGACAGGAGCTCGAGCTCGGGGCGGGACTCGACGTTGATGCAGAGAATGCCTTCGTCGATCGCGAGCGCGAGCTCGCGGGCCGTCTTGCCGACGCCCGAAAACGTGATGCGCTCGGGCGGAATGCCGGCCGCGCGGGCGCGCCTGAGCTCGCCCTCGGAGACGACGTCGGCGCCGGCGCCGAGCCGGGCCAGCGTGCGCAGCACCGCCTGGTTGGAGTTCGCCTTCATGGCGTAGCAGATGAGCGCGGGCACATCCGCGAAGGCGCCGGCGAAGACCCGGTAGTGGCGTTCGAGCGTCGCGGTCGCGTAGCAGTAGAAGGGGGTGCCGACCACGCGCGCGATGTCCGCGAGGCTCACCGCCTCGGCGTGCAGCACGCCGTTGCGATAGGCGAAATGGTGCATCGCTTTCGGGTCAATCGATGAGCCAGTCGAGCGGGCTCGACCGCTCCGCCGCCGGCGCGTTCACGACCGATTCCGATGTGGTTCCGCGCGCGACCGCCCCGACGCTCGGCGAGTAGGTCGGCGCGTCCGGCCCCGCAAGCGTGCCAGGAATCACGGGGGTCGTGGCCGGCTGCGGCGCGGTCGCATTGGGCTTGACGCCCGATTCCGGCGGCGGCTCGAGCGGGCCCTTGACGCCGCAGCCGGCAAGGCCGAGCGCCAGCGCGAGCGGAACGAAGCGGAAGACAGCGCAATTCACGAAAAGCTCCTCGTGCCGCGCACCATATCAGATCGGCGGTGAAACGCGACCCCCCGGCGACACGCGCTGCGCGCGCCTCAAAATAGCGGGAGGCGCCGCCTTAAGCCGCCCGTGACGCATCGGGCGTGCACGGCTCGACTTCGATCGTGACATGACTGAGGCCGCGCACGCCGCGCAAGCGGCGCTTGTACGCCGACGGCGGCTGCGGCCGGTCCGTCACGATCGACAGCACGGCGGCCCGGTGGCCGGGCCCCACCTGCCAGAGGTGAAAATCGGCCACGCGATCGCCGTCGGTCTCGAGCCGGCGAAGAATGTCCCTCGCGGCCTCCTCGTCGGGGACGATGTCGAGCAGCACCGCTCCGGCGCTGCGGATCAGGCCGTAGGACCAGCTGGCGATCACGCACGCGCCCAGAAGGCCGGCCGCAGGGTCGACCCACCGCCAACCGAAAGCCCAGCCGAGGGCAAGGCCGGCAATCGCCAGCAGCGAAGTGGCCGCGTCGGCGAGCACGTGCAGATAGGCCGCGCGCAGGTTGTGGTCCGTGTGGTGGTGGCCATGACGGCCGTGCCCCTGCGCGTCGGCATGGCCATGGTCGTGCTGGTGCTGTTCCCGCAGCAGCCAAGCGCACAGGAGATTGACCGCGAGCCCGAGGATCGCAATCGCGATGGCTTCTTCGTAGGCGATCGACGCCGGTCTTGCGAGCCGCACGGCGCTCTCGAGGGCGATGAGGACCGCGATCGTCGCCAGCACGACCGCGCTCGCGAACCCGGCGAGCTCGCCGAGCTTGCCCGTGCCGAAGGTGAACCGCCGGTCATGCGCGTGTTTGCGGGCGTAGCGGTAGGCCAGCGCGGCAATAGCGAGCGCGGATGCGTGGGTGGACATGTGCCACCCATCGGCGAGCAGCGCCATCGAGCCGAAGATCGTGCCCCCCACGATCTCGGCCACCATCATGGCGGCGGTCACGCCGACGACGAGCCAGGTCCGACGCTCGTTGCGGGCGTGGTGGCGGCCCAGAAAGACGTGGTCATGCTGCCATCGGTCGAGAGACTGGGTGTTGTGCACAGCGCGCCTCCGCGGTCTATCGGGTCGGGTCTTCCTTCCGAGCCGGGTTTTCCTTGTCGAGCCGCTTCAGCCATTTGCGCGCCTCGCGCCGCACATTGGCGGGCGCCGTGCCGCCGTAGCTCGTGCGGCTCTTCACCGAGCGGTCGACCGAGAGGACGGAATAGACGTCCTCGGTGATGCGCGGCTCGACGGCCTGCATCGCGGCGAGCGGCAGCCGGTGCAGCGCGACGCCGGCCTCCGCCGCCGCGGCGACGATGCGGCCGGTGATGTGATGGGCCTGGCGGAACGGAATGCCGAGCTTGCGCACCAGCCAGTCCGCAAGGTCGGTCGCCGTGGCATAGCCGGCGCCCGCCGCCTGGCGCATGCGGGCCGTATCGGGCTCCATGTCGCGCACCATCCCGGTCATGGCGGCGATGCACAGCGAGAGGGCGGAGAGCGCGTCGATGGCGCCTTCCTTGTCCTCCTGCATGTCCTTCTGGTAGGCGAGCGGCAGCCCCTTCATGACCACGAGCAGCGCGTTGAGCGCGCCGATGATGCGTCCGGCCTTCGCGCGCACCAGTTCGGCGGCGTCGGGATTGCGCTTCTGCGGCATGATCGAGGAGCCGGTCGTGAATCGATCGGACAGCGTGATCAGGCCGACGAGCGGGGAGGTCCAGATCACGATCTCCTCGGCGAAGCGCGACAGATGCACGGCCGTGATGGCGGCCGCCGCGAGCGCCTCGAGCACGAAATCGCGGTCGGAGACGGCGTCGAGCGAATTCGCCATCGGCCGCGCGAAGCCGAGCGCGCGCGCCGTCATGTCGCGGTCGAGCGGGAACGACGTCCCGGCGAGCGCCGCGGCGCCCAGCGGGCACTCCTCCGCGCGCCGGCGCGCATCGGCGAAGCGGCCGCGGTCGCGCGCCGCCATCTCCACATAGGCCAGCAGGTGATGGCCGAAGGTCACCGGCTGCGCCGTCTGCAGATGCGTGAAGCCCGGCATCACCGTCGCGGCATGGGTGAGCGCCTTCTCGGCCAGCGCGCGCTGGTAGTCCGCGAGCTGCGCGTCGATGGCGGCGGCCGCCTCGCGCACATACATCTTGAAATCGGTCGCCACCTGGTCGTTGCGCGAGCGCGCGGTATGCAGCCGGCCGGCCGCAGGCCCGATCAGCTCGGCGAGCCGCGACTCCACGTTCATGTGGATGTCTTCGAGCGAGCGCTGGAATTGGAACCGCCCGCTCTCGATCTCGCCGAGAATCGCGTCGAGCCCGCGGGCGATCGCCTCCGCGTCCTCGGCCGTAATGATGCCTTGCTTGGCGAGCATGGCGGCATGGGCCTTGGAGCCCGCGATGTCCTGGCGGTAGAGGTTGCGGTCGACGTCGATCGACGCATTGATCTCCGCCATGATGGCGTCGGGCGCCTGCGCGAAGCGTCCGCCCCACATTTTGTTGCTCATGGCGTCACACCCGAGGTTCTCGCCGCCCATGACCAGTTCACGCGACAAAGTTCCGCCTCGCGCGCCGCGCGTGCGCGCGCCGCTTTTGCTGACCGCGGCTTTCGTGACGGCGGCGGGGCTCGCCGCGGTATACGGGATTGCGGGCTTCGGGGGCAAATCGGGCGCGGCCGAATGCACCGTCACACGCGCCCTCGCCCAGCGGCTCGCGCCGCTCGCCCGCGGCGAGGTCGCGGCCGTCACCCTCGCCGGGGACCCGCGGCCGCTGCCGGAACTGGCCTTCGGCGACGCGGAGGGCGCGCGGCGCAGCCTCGCGGAGTGGCGCGGGCGCGTCGTGCTGCTCAATCTGTGGGCCACGTGGTGCGTGCCCTGCCGCAAGGAGATGCCGGCCCTCGACGCGCTCGAGGCGAAGCTCGGCGGGCCGGATTTCCAGGTCGTGGCGGTCAATATCGACACGCGCGACGCCGACAAGCCGAAGGCGTGGCTCGAGGCCGCCGGCATTCGGCGCCTCGCCTATTTCGCCGATCCGAGTGCCAAAATCTTTCAGGACCTCAAGGCCGCCGGAAAGGCCTTCGGCATGCCGACCACGGTGCTCGTCGACCGCAACGGCTGCGAGATCGGTTCGCTCGCGGGCCCCGCCGAATGGGCGAGCGAGGACGCGATCAGGCTCGTTTCGGCGGCGCTGCAGCGGTGAGGTTGCACGGACCGGCAGTCCGCCCCCTCGAGGCGGCGCCGGCTCCTCTCAGACGCTCTTGTCGATCTTCGTCCGGACGGCGGCGGAAATGCGGGCGCGCGCCGCCTGCGCCGCGAGATCGGCCAATCCGCTGATCTGGTTGGACCAGGCCGTCGCGAAGCCCGAGCGGGCGAGGTCGTTGGCGGCCTCGAAGTCTTCCCGCATCGCCCTGCGCCGCGCCTGCCATGCCTGCATCCGCTCCCAGCCCGTAGGGGAACGCAGCCAGTTGAAGCGCTTGATCTGCATGGCCATCGGTTCCGACCCCCGGGCTGATTATCGGCTTATCGGCGCACGGCTAACGAGCGGTTTACGTCGGCGTGGCGTCCAGGCAACGGCTGGCGCCCGGGCGAACTTCCGGTTTCAATGCGCGCTTTGCCGAGGGGAGAGGCGGATGCCGGCGGGCCGATCCATGTCCCCGTCCGACTGGGGGCTGCTCTGCATCCTGTCGGCGCTCTGGGGCGGGTCGTTCTTCTTCAACAAGATCGCCGTCGGGGAGGTGCCGCCCGTCACGGTCGCCTGCGCCCGTGTCGGCTTCGGCGCCGTGCTGCTCGTCCTTATCGCGCGGGCCACGGGCGCGCAGGCGCCGTTCCGCAAGCTCTGGCGGCCGCTGGCGGCCATGGGTCTCCTCAACAACGTGCTGCCGTTCAGCCTCATTCTCTGGAGCCAGACCCACGTGGCGAGCGGCCTCGCCTCGATCCTGATCGCGACGACGCCGCTGTTCAGCGTGCTCATCGCCCACCTCGTCACCGATGACGACAAGCTCACGGCGGCGCGCGCCTTCGGCCTCGCGGCCGGCCTCGCCGGCGTCGTCGTCATGCTCGGGCCCGATTTGCTGCACGAGCTCGGCGCCGACGTGCTGGCGCAACTCGCGCTGCTTCTCGCGGCGTTCTTCTTCGCGGTCTCGGGGGTCTACGGCCGGCGCTTCAGCGCCTATCCGCCGGCGGCTATCGCGGCCGGACAGATGATCGCCGCGACGGCGATGCTGCTGCCCACCGCGCTGTTCATCGACCAGGTTTGGACGCTGCCGGCGCCATCGCCCGCGGCTGTCGGCGCCATCGCCGGCCTTGCCGTCCTCTCCACGGCGCTCGCCTATCTCATCTATTTCCGCATCCTGGCGTGCGCCGGCGCGACCAACCTGATGCTCGTCAACTTTCTCGTGCCGGTGAGCGCGATTTTGCTCGGCGTCGGCCTTCTGGGCGAGCGCCTCGCGCCGCGGCAGATCGCCGGCATGGCGATCATCGCGCTCGGGCTCGCGGCGATCGACGGGCGACTCGCGCGCCGGCTCGGAAAGGGGCGCTCCTCAACGCGCGGGCGCGCCTGAGCGTCTGCCCGATCCCGTCCGCCCGCGGGGCGCGGCCCGCCGCGGTCTTCAGCGCCTGGACGGATCCGCAAAAGATAATGCGCTGGATGGACCCCGAAAGGGTTGCTATGCTCAGCGCCGAGATCGACGCGAGAGAGGGCGGCCGCTTCCGGTTCCTTATGCGCTCGCCAGACGGCGAGGAGCACCAAGTCAGCGGCGTCTATCGCGAGGTGAAGCCGAACGAGCGGCGCGTCTTCACCTGGGCCTGGCGCAGCGCGCCGGAGCGCGAATCCCGCGTGACCGTGACGCTGAAGGCGGACGGCGACGGAACGCTTCTGACGCTGACGCACGAGCAGTTCTTCGACGAACAGGCGCGGCCGGCATGCCCAGGGCTGGAGCGGAGCCCTCGACAAGCTCGAACGCCTTTTTGCCTGACAGCGTCGGTTCGGGTCGGCGCGCTGTCGGGACATCGGGGCCAGGCCGGCTTGCACGCTCCAAAGGAGCAGAAACGTCCGGGAGAGGACAATGGCGTGGTCGCACGGCAATTTCTGCTGGAACGAGCTGATGACGCGGGACGCGGCCCGCGCCCGCAATTTCTACGCGGACACCATCGGCTGGACCTTCGACGCGATGCCGATGGAGGACATGACCTACTGGGTCGCCAAGGCGGCGGACAAGCCGGTCGGCGGCATCTTCGAGATGAAGGGTCCCGACTTCGAAAGCGTGCCCGAGAACTGGATGTCGTACCTCGCGGTGGACGACGTCGATCGGCGGGTGGACAGGGCCACCGCTGCCGGCGCCTCGCTCATGCGTCCGATCTTCGAGATTTCCGGCGTCGGCCGCATCGCCATCCTGCGCGAACCTGGCGGGGCCGTCGTCGGCTGGATGACGCCCGCGAGCGCGTAATCGGCCCTCCGCGGCGCCGCCCCTACACCTTGCGGCTTGCGTGTCACGGCGCCCGCCGCGTGCGGTCAGCGCGTCGGCACGGGCTTTTCGCCGCGGTAGTCGTAGAAGCCGCGCTGCGTCTTGCGGCCGAGCCAGCCGGCTTCGACATATTTCACGAGCAGCGGGCAGGGGCGGTATTTCGAATCCGCAAGCCCCTCGTGGAGCACCTGCATTACCGAAAGGCAGGTGTCGAGGCCGATGAAGTCGGCGAGCTCCAGCGGCCCCATCGGATGGTGCGCGCCGAGCCGCATTGCGGTGTCGATCGCCTCCACATTGCCGACGCCTTCGTACAGCGTGTAGATCGCCTCGTTGATCATCGGCAGCAGGATGCGGTTGACGATGAAGGCGGGGAAATCCTCCGAAACCGCGATCGTCTTGCCGAGCGTGCCGACGAAGGCCTTGGCGGTCTCGAAGGTGGCGTCCGAGGTCGCGATCCCGCGGATGACCTCGACCAGCTCCATCACCGGCACCGGATTCATGAAGTGGATGCCGATGAAGCGCTCCGGCCGGTCGGTCGAGGCGGCGAGCCGGGTAATGGAGATCGACGACGTATTGGTGCCGATGATCGCGTCGGGCTTTAAGGTCGCGCACAGCTCCGCGAAAATCTTGCGCTTGACCTCCTCCTTCTCCACCGCGGTCTCGATGACGAGGTCGCAGTCGCTCAGCTCCTCCAGCGTCTCCGCGGGGCGAATGCGCGCGAGCGCGTTCTTGCGGTCCTCCTCGGTGATGACGTTCTTGGCGACCTGCCGCGCCATGTTCCCGTTGATCGTGGCGAGCCCCGCCTTGATCCGGTCGGGCGTCACGTCGTTGAGGTACACGGTGTATCCGGCAAGCGCGCAGACATGCGCGATGCCGTTGCCCATTTGACCGGCGCCGATGACGCCGACGCTGCGGATATTGCTCTCGGTCATGTCCATGTCCGACGAAGACTTACGGCAATGCTAGCAGCTTTGTCGTCAGGCGTGCAGCGGTCGTCAGCGGCCGTGCTTGCCCAACTCTTCGGCAAGTTCGGGAAGCACCTGGAACAGATCGCCCACGAGCCCGTAATCGGCCACCTGGAAGATCGGTGCTTCCTCGTCCTTGTTGATCGCGACGATGACTTTCGAATCCTTCATGCCGGCGAGATGCTGAATGGCGCCGGAAATGCCCACCGCGATGTAGAGCTCGGGCGCCACCACCTTGCCGGTTTGCCCGACCTGCCAATCGTTCGGCGCATAGCCGGCGTCCACTGCGGCGCGCGAGGCGCCCACGGCGGCGCCCAGCTTGTCGGCGACCGGCTCGATGTACTTGGCGAAGTTCTCGCGGCTCTGCAGGGCGCGGCCGCCGGAGATCACGATCCGCGCCGAGGTGAGTTCCGGCCGCTCCGAGCGGGAGAGCTCCTCGCCGACGAAGCGCGACACCCCCGGATCGCCGGCCGGGGCCACGCTTTCGATCGGCGCCGCGGCGCCGCCCTCGCCCGCCGCCCGGAAGGCGGCGGTGCGCACGGTGATGACCTTTTTCGCGTCGCGTGAGCGCACCGTCTGAACGGCGTTGCCGGCATAGATCGGCCGCTCGAAGGTATCGGGCCCGAGCACCTTGAGCACGTCGGAGACCTGCATCACGTCGAGCAGCGCCGCGACGCGGGGCATGAAATTCTTGCCCGACGTGGTGGCCGGGGCGACGAGCGCGTCATAGGCGGGCGCGAGCGAGACGATCAGGGCCGCCATCGGTTCGGCCAAGGCGTGCTCGTAGGCCGGCGCCTCGGCGAGCAGCACCTTTGCGACCCCCTCGAGCTTGGCCGCGGCCTCCGCGACCGGCCGGCAGCCGGTGCCCGCGACCAGCACGTGGACGTCGCCCCCCAGCTCCTTGGCGGCCGTGAGCGCCTTGTGGGTTGCGTCCTTGAGCGTCTTGTTGTCGTGCTCGGCGACGAGAAGCGTGGTCATGGGCGGTCATCCAAAAGCGTGAAACATCGTCAGGCCGGGCCCGGCCGCGCCGGACGGGCAGCCGCGCAAGAAATAGAGCCGCGGATGGCGCCCGCCATCACAGGACCCCGGCCTCGTTCTTCAGCCTGGCGACGAGATCGGCGACGGAGGCCACCTTCACGCCGGCCTGGCGGCGCGGCGGCTCGGCCGTCTTGAGCACTTCGAGCCGCGCGCTGATATCAACCCCGTAGTCCTGCGGAGTCTTCTCGTCGATGGGCTTTTTCTTCGCCTTCATGATGTTGGGCAGGCTGGCGTAGCGCGGCTCGTTGAGGCGCAGGTCGGTCGTGACGATCGCCGGCAGCTTCAGCCGGACGGTCTGCAGGCCGCCGTCGACCTCGCGCGTGACCGCGATCTCCGAGCCGTCGATCGCCACTTTCGATGCGAAGGTGCCCTGGGGCCAGCCGAGCAGGGCGGCGAGCATCTGGCCGGTCTGATTGCAGTCGTCGTCGATCGCCTGCTTGCCGAGAATGATGAGGCCGGGCTGCTCCTGCTCCGCCACCACTTTGAGGATCTTGGCAACCGCGAGCGGCTCCACCGGGGCATCGGTCCTGACGAGAATGCCGCGGTCGGCCCCCATGGCGAGCGCGGTGCGGATCGTCTCCTGCGCCTGCTGCGGGCCGATCGACACCACCACGATCTCGGTCGCCTTGCCGGCCTCCTTGAGCCGGATCGCCTCTTCCACCCCGATCTCGTCGAAGGGGTTCATCGACATTTTCACGTTCGCGAGCTCGACGCCCGATCCGTCGGCCTTGACGCGGATCTTGACGTTGTAATCGACCACCCGCTTCACGGGCACAAGGATCTTCATGGGATGCGCGATCTCCCGGCTGAGACTTTTGGTCTGCGAGGCGGGCGCACCGTACTGGCCGCGCCAGCGCAGTGTCAACGGAGGGAGGCGGCGTTGGCGGCCTCCCGCGGCGGAATCGGCCGCCTCGGCTAGCGGTTCTGCCCCGGCTGCCAGAGCACGTCGCCGGCGCCGTCGTCGTTCATGGCCCGGGCGGCCACGAAGAGATAGTCCGACAGCCGGTTCACGTATTTGAGCAGGGTCGCCGAAACCTGCTCGCCGGGGCGGGCGGCGAGCTCGAAGGCGAGCCGCTCGGCGCGCCGGCAGATTGTGCGCGCGAGGTGCAGATGCGCGGCGGCGGCGCTGCCGCCCGGCAGCACGAACGAGCGCAGGGGCGACAGCCGGGCGTTGAGCGCGTCGATCTCCTCCTCGAGCCGCCTCACCTGGGCCTCGGTGACCCGCAGCCGCGGGCGCGTCTCGCCGGCCGATTCCGGCGCGCAGAGGTCGGCGCCGAGGTCGAAGAGGTCATTCTGGATGCGGGCGAGCGCGGCATCCACGTCGGCCCGGCCCCCCGTGTAGAGCCGGGCGATGCCGAGCGCCGCGTTGAGCTCGTCGAAGGTCCCGTAGGCGGCGACGCGCAGGTCGTATTTCGGCCGCCGTTCCCCGGTGCCGAGCGCCGTCATGCCGTCGTCGCCGGCGCGCGTATAAATGCGGTTGAGCACGACCATGAAGCGTCACCTCGTCGCGCGCGGCCCGGCGCGCCCCGCGCCGCCTCAGCGCCCGATCGCCCAGATCGTCGCCATGATGATGACCACGGCCACGAACTGCAGCAGCACGCGCAGCCGCATCAAGCGCTGCGATCTGTCGGGCGAGCCGCCGCGCATCATGTTCCAGAGCCCGAGCACGAGCACCACCGCGACGGCCGCGACAGCGAACGGCGCGAGGTGGTAAAGAAAATTCGACATGCGATCTCCTCGCCCACGGTTTTAGCACTCTCCGCCGCCTGCGGCCATGCGTGCCGCGAGCGCGGGGAGGGCGGAGGAGGAGACGAGGCCGCCGCCGTCCATCTTGACCCGCCGGAAGCACTCATGACCGATCCGTCGCCGCTGAAGCTGAAGCCCCGCACCCTCGCCGCGCAGGCCCTGGGGGTGATCGAGCCCACGACAAAGGGGATCGTGCCGCCGGTCCACGCGGCGACCACCTTCCTGCGCGACCCCGACAACCAGTATCGCTCGGGCTACGGCTATGGCCGGCCCGACAACGCCACGGTGCGCCAGGCCGAGGCCGTCATCGCCGCACTCGAGGGCGCGGACGAGGCGATGCTGTTCGGCTCCGGCATGGCGGCGGCGACGGCGGTCGTGCTGGCGCTCGATCCGGGTGCCCATATCGTCGCGCCGCGGGTCATGTACTGGGCGCTGCGCCATTGGCTCACCGTGGACGCGGCCCGGTTCGGCTACCGGGCCGAGCTCGTCGACATGACCGATCTCGATGCGGTCGAAAAGGCGGTGCGGCCCGGCGCGACGCAGCTCGTCTGGATCGAGGCGCCGGGCAATCCGCTGTGGACGGTCACCGACATCGCGGCCGTCGCCGAAATCGCACGTCGCGCCGGAGCCTGGGTGGCGGTCGACTCGACCGCGGCCACCCCGGTGTTCACGCAGCCGCTGGCGCTCGGCGCCGACATCGTGATGCACTCGGCGACCAAATACCTCAACGGGCACTCGGACGTGCTGGCGGGCGCCCTCGCGGTCCGCGACCGCGGGCACCCCCTGTGGGCGCGCATCGGCGCATGGCGGGCGCGCCAGGGCGCGGTTCTGGGCCCGTTCGAGGCCTGGCTTTTGCTGCGCGGCATGCGCACGCTGGATCTGCGGGTGCGGGCGGCGGCGCAATCCGCCGCGCTTCTCGCGCAGCGGTTCTCGCAGCATCCGGCCGTGGCGCAGGTGCTCTATCCGGGGCTTCCGAGCCACCCCGGCCACGCCATCGCGGCGCGGCAGATGAGCGGCGGGTTCGGCGGCATGCTGTCCATCCGCGTCGCGGCCGGCGAGGCGGCAGCCATCGCCGCGGCGGCCCGCGTCACGGTCTGGAAGCGGGCCACCTCGCTCGGCGGCGTCGAGAGCCTGATCGAGCACCGCGCTTCCGTCGAGGGGCCGGGCTCGCCGTGCCCGCCGGACCTCCTGCGGCTCTCGGTCGGGGCAGAGGACCCGGACGACCTCTACGCCGATCTCGACCGCGCCTTGCGCGCTGCGAGCGCCTGACCGGGCGGGCGGCGGAGGCGGCGGCCGGCCCCCCTGCGCCGAACCGCCGCGATATTCGTTAACCCGTTGCCGCTCAAAGTGGATTATGGTTACGCCATGGCTGATTCGGTGGAGCGCCTCCATGCCGCCGTGTTGGCGGCGCGCGACGCGGACCCGGCGACGTCCCGGACCGCGCGGCTGTTGCGATCGGGTCGCGCCAAGATCGCCAAGAAGCTCGCCGAGGAGGCCGTGGAGGTGGTGATCGACACCATGCACGGCGGACCGGAGGCCGTCGTGCGCGAGAGCGCAGACCTCATCTACAACCTCGTCGTGCTGTGGGTCGCCGCCGGGGTCAAGCCGGCCGACGTGTGGAAGGAGATGGCGCGCCGCGAGCGCCTGCTCGGCATCGCCGAGAAGCTTCCCAAGCAGCTTTTCGACGTCGATCCCCCGCGCAAGGTGGTGGCGCTCGAAGCCCGTCGCGCCCGCAAGCGGCGCTGAACGCGCGTGACGGCCCTCATGCGAATACGGGATGGCGCTGTCCTCGCTCGGGCGCAGGCCGATCGGGGGCGAGATGTCATGATCAAGATAGACAACCGCTTCGGCGCCGGCTAAGCACGCGGGCCATGCTGCGACGCCTCTACGACTGGTGCATCGCCGCGGCGGGACAGCGGCATGCGGCCTGGATCATGGGGGCGGTGTCGTTCGCGGAAAGCTCGTTCTTCCCGATCCCGCCCGACGTGATGCTGGTTCCGATCTCGCTCGCGCGACCGGACCGCGCCTATCATTACGCCGCGCTCTGCACCGCCGCGTCGGTCGCCGGCGGCATTCTCGGCTACCTCATCGGGTCGCTTCTCTACGACTCGGTCGGCCAGTGGTTGATGGAGCTGTACGGCTACAGCGACAAGGTCGCGGAATTCCGCGCCGCCTATGCCGAGTGGGGGGCATGGATCATTCTGCTCAAGGGCTTAACCCCCATTCCCTACAAGCTCATCACCATCACGTCGGGCTTTGCGGGATACGATTTCCTGCTATTCGTCGTGCTTTCCATCATCACCCGCGGCGGGCGCTTCTTCGTTCTCGCCTTCCTGCTGCACCGCTACGGCGCGCAGGCGCGCGAGATCATCGAGAAGCGGCTCGGTCTGTGGACCACCCTGTTCGCCGTGGTGCTGATCGGCGGCATCGTCGCGGCGATGTGGCTGCTCTGAGTGGCTATTTCTGAGTGGCTGTTCTGAGCCCGGCCTTCGGGTCCGCGCTCGCACCGTTCCTCCCGCCGCTCCCTGCAGGAGGGGCGTAGACAATCCTCGCGTGCGGTGGCGCGCCTCGGCGGCGCGCCGTCACCCGCCCGCAGCTCGCCTCACGCAACGTCCGCGCGGGACGTCACCGGAATGCCAGGGCCGAACGAATCTTGGTCCAGACTTCGCCCCAGCTCATCCGCTGCGCCAGCGAACGCGCCCGCGCCGCCACGATGCGCGGGGTCACCGCGCCGGTGTAGTGGCAGTCGCACAGCAGGTGATGCGCTTCGCCCAGCGTCAGGTCGAAGAACGTCATGGCGTCGCCGAGACGGTCGCTTGCCAAGCCGTCCTCGCGCAACACGGGATCGCGATAGGCAATGGCCAGCGGAGAGTCGTCGGACCGCAGCCGCATGCGTTCCGATTCCGGGAGATACTCGATCCGCGACAAGAGCCTCACGGGCCCCTCGTGGCGCTCCAGCACCGTCGCGAACCGTTCCAGCCGTTCCCGTCGCAATGTGCGTGCGGATTTTGGCGCGTAGGGCGCCAACGTCGTGACGTTCGCCTCGTTTTTGATTTCGTCCAGTGGCCTGTGCTTCATCTTACTCTCCCTGCCAACGGAAGCGCCCGCCCCAGATGCCGGAGCGGGCGGACTTCCCAAAACGTGTCATGGGGGTGCGGTTGGCCGCGGCGGGCGCCGGACACGGTCCGGAGGGCCCGGAGTTCGGCGCCGGCCGCTTCTGCCACGGGCCCACGGCCCCCACGGCGGCCATCGCGAGCGGCAGCGACGAGGCCGCCGCAAACGGCGTTCTGCGATTGCCCGCCGGGCGAGAGCCGAAGATCCAAGGAGAGAAGGACAGGGTCGCCCCCCAGGATCAGCTTCACCACGTCGGACGGCCTGGCGCCTCTCCACTCATTCATGGCGTCTCCTTCCGAGACCGCCTTTTGGGGCGCACACGGGCGCGGCTCGCGCCCCGATCACGCGGCCAGTGCGTCCCGATTGATCTCGCTCTTCGCGAGTCGCGTGAGCAGGCTGTCCGCCTGCTTTTCCTCCTCGAGGCTCTCGTGCAGCATCTGCTGGTCGTCGCGCAGGCCGAGCTGGTCTGCGAGCGCGGCCGCGGTGCCGTAAGCCGCGATTTCGTAATGCTCGAGCTTCTGTGCCGATGCGATGAGGCCGGCGTCCCGAAGGTTGTTTCCCTTCAGGATCGTGAGCATTTTTTCCGCTTCGCCGACCAGCGCCTGCATCGACTGGTCCGTATGTGCCCGCGTGCTCGCGCCGTGCTTCTTCAGGATCGACTCGAGCCGTTCTTTCTGGGCCTGCTTCTCTGCGCGATGGCTGACGAAGGCATTCTTCAATGCCGGATGCGTCGCCGCCGCCGCCATGCGCTGCAGTGAAGCCGCGACTTGACGTTCGGCGTTCGCGAGCTCCTGCAGCTCAGCCAGATACATATCCTTGAAGTTGGTGATTTCCATGGCAAGACCCCCTTCAATCGCCGAGATGGGTCCGTCGGAGAGGAAAGCCGACCCCTCGTGCGCCTCCGAAATCGTGGCTCGGGCGTATAGTGGGCGCGTGGGCGGGCGGCTCCCGGTCTCGTGCTAGGTTCCTGTCAACGAGGTCCCTGACCGAGAGGTTCCTGCCCGTCAGAACTTTAATTCCTGTCCTTTTGGACTGCGTCCGGCGGCTCCTCCGATCCGCGGCGCTTCCCGGCGAGCTGAACCCGGTTTCCAGGACTTCGTGTCGTCCCCCCGCAGGTCGGACGCTGGGGCCGCGGAGACGGCGAGCGGATAGGGGCGGAGAAGGACCGGCCGATCGGGCGAAGTCGGGGCGCGCTCGGCGGGTTCTCCCGGACTTGTCCGGCGCGGCGTCCGCGGTTATGGCTGCCCGGCATTGCCGCTATTCATGATATGGATGGCAGGGCTTGGCCCGTTCCGGTCTAAGGTTCCGGTCTAAGAACGAAGGCCGCTGCGGCGCGTTATCGACCGACGGCGCGCTCGGCACGTGGCGGCGCGGAGCAAGGACCCACGATCATGGCTGTACGCGAGGCGGAAATCTGGATGTGGTCGCAGGCCTGCGACATGCTTGCGCGCGCCGAGCGGCTGCACCGCCAATTCTTCCAACTGCAACGGTCGCGGCAGGCGCCGGCCTGGGAGCCGCCGGCCGACGTCCTGGAGACGGAGCGGGAGGTCGTCGTGCTGCTCGCTTTGCCGGGCGTCAGCCCTGATCGCGTCGAAGCCGCGATCGAGGACGGCGAGCTGGTCGTGAGCGGCGTGCGGGTCCTCCCGCCGGAGCTGCGCGACGCCCTCATCTATCGCCTCGAACTGCCTCAGGGGCGCTTCGAGCGGCGGCTTCCCTTGCCGCCGGGCCGCTACAGTGGCGTCGAGCGCGAATTCGTGTACGGTTGTCTGCAGGTCCGCCTGCGCAAGATGGTTTGAGGGTGGAGCCTCGTGACTGCTGACCAGACGGCGCCCGCTCCGGAGCCCATCGCCAGCTTCCCCGAGCTGCCTGCCGACGCCATCATCATCGTGCCGGTGCGACAGGCGGTGCTGTTTCCGGGCATGGTGTTTCCCATCACCGTGGGGCGCCCGCGGTCCATCGCCGCGGCCCAGGAGGCGGTGCGGCGGCAGCGCCAGATCGGCATCCTCATGCAGCGCGACGCGGCGGTCGAGGAGCCCACCCCGATCGACCTGCACCGCGTCGGCACGATCGCCAACATCGTCCGCTATCTCACCGGGCGGGACGGCTCGCATCACCTCGTTTGCCAGGGCGAGCAGCGCTTCCGCGTGGTCGATTTCCTTGGCGGTTTTCCGTTCCTGGTGGCCCGGGTGATCCGCATCGAGGAGATCGATACGCGCACGCCGGAGATCGAGGCGCGCTTCCTCAATCTTCAGCAGCAGGCGCTCGAAGCGCTCCAGCTTCTTCCCCAGGCGCCCCAGGAGTTGATCGCGGCGGTCCAGGCGGTGAGCGTGCCCGGCGAGCTCGCCGACCTCGTCGCCGCCTATATGGACCTGAAGCCGGAAGAGAAGCAGGAGGTCCTGGAGACCATCGACATCACGGCCCGGCTCGACCGGGTCTCGCGGCTGCTTGCGCACCGCATCGAGGTGCTGCGCCTCTCCCAGGAGATCGGCCGCCAGACCAGGGCCGCTCTCGACGAACGCCAGCGCGAGGTGCTGCTGCGCGAGCAGTTGGCCGCGATCCAGCGCCAGCTCGGGGAAGGGGACGGCAAGGCGGCCGAAATCGCCGAACTCTCCGAGGCGATCACCAAGGCGCAGATGCCGAAGGAGGTCGAGGAGCAGGCGAGGAAGGAGCTGCGCCGCCTCGAACGCATGCCGGAGGCCGCGGCCGAGTACAGCATGGTCCGCACCTATCTCGACTGGTTGATCGAGCTGCCCTGGGCCCTGCCCGAGGAGAAGCCGATCGACATCGCGGAGGCGCGGCGCATCCTCGACGAGGACCATTACGGCCTCGAGAAGATCAAGCGGCGCATCATCGAATACCTCGCGGTGCGCAAGCTCGCGCCGCAGGGGCGGGCGCCGATCCTCTGCTTCGTGGGGCCGCCCGGCGTCGGCAAGACGTCGCTCGGGCAGTCGATCGCGCGGGCCATGGGCCGCAAGTTCGTCCGCGTGAGCCTCGGCGGCGTGCACGACGAGGCGGAAATCCGCGGCCATCGCCGCACCTATATCGGGGCCCTTCCCGGTAACATCATCCAGGCGGTCCGCAAGGCCGGCGCCCGCAACTGCGTGATGATGCTCGACGAGATCGACAAGCTCGGCGCGGGCATCCACGGCGACCCGTCGGCCGCGCTGCTCGAGGTGCTCGATCCCGAGCAGAACAGCACGTTCCGCGACAACTACCTCGCCGTGCCGTTCGACCTGAGCCGCGTCGTCTTCATCACCACGGCCAACGTCCTCGATACGATCCCGGGGCCGCTGCGCGATCGCATGGAGATCATCGCGCTCGCCGGCTACACGGAAAGCGAAAAGCTCGAGATCGCGCGCCGCTATCTCGTTCGCCGCCAGCTCGAAGCGAACGGCCTCAAGCCCGACCAGGTGGACATCACCGAAGGCGCATTGCGCAGCATCATCCAGCACTACACGCGCGAGGCGGGGGTGCGCAATCTCGAGCGCGAAATCGGGCAGGCGCTCCGGCACGCGGCCGTGCAGATCGCGGAGGGAACCGCGAGCAAGGTGCGCATCGACGCCGACGACCTTCCGTCCGCGCTCGGCCCGCCGCGGTTCGAGAACGAGGTCGCGATGCGCACGAGCGTGCCCGGCGTGGCGACCGGGCTCGCCTGGACCCCGGTCGGCGGCGACATCCTGTTCGTCGAGGCGACGCGGGTGCCCGGCAACGGAAAGCTCATTCTCACGGGGCAGCTCGGCGAGGTGATGCGTGAGAGCGCCCAGGCGGCGCTCAGCCTCGTCAAGAGCCGCGCCGAAACGATGGGCATCGACCCGGCGCTGTTCGAGAAGAGCGACATTCACATTCATGTGCCGGCCGGGGCCATCCCCAAGGACGGCCCGAGCGCCGGTGTCGCCATGTTCTCGGCGCTGGTGTCGCTGCTCACCGGCCGCAACGTTCGCAGCGACACCGCCATGACCGGGGAGATCAGCCTGCGCGGGCTCGTGCTGCCTGTCGGCGGCATCAAGGAAAAGGCCTCCGCCGCGGCGCGCGCGGGGCTTGCGCGGGTGCTGCTGCCGGCCCGCAATCGGAAGGATCTCGAGGAGATTTCGGAAGACGTCCGCAGCAAGTTGGAATTCGTCTGGCTGGAGCGGGTCGACGACGTGATCGCAGCGGCCCTCGAGGACCGCGCGTCGCAAGCCGAGGCGCCGGGCGGCGGCGTGGAGGCTGCGTAGGACGCGCGGGCAGGGGGCGCCCAGAGTCGGAGCCATATCGCCGTGAGCACAAAGGTCAGCGCCGCGTCCGACGATCTCGGCCGCATCCTCGACGGCATCGAGCAGTGGGTGGCGATCGAAAGCCCGACCGCCGACAAGGCCGCCGTCAACCGCATGATCGACCGGGTCGCGCACGATCTCGCCGGCCTGCCCATCACGCTCGAGCGCCTGGCCGGGCGCGACCGCTTCGCCGACATCCTCGTCGCGCGCAGCCCGGGGGCAGGCGAACGCCCGGGCGTCCTCATCCTCTCGCATGTCGATACGGTGCACCCGATCGGAACGCTTGCGGGCCCGCTGCCCCTGCGCCGCGAGGGCGACCGGCTCTACGGCCCCGGCGTCTTCGACATGAAGGGCGGCGCCTATGTCGCCATGGAGGCGTTCCGCCGCGTGGTCCGCGCGGGCTCGGCGCGCCTGCCGATCACCTATCTGTTCACGCCCGACGAGGAGGTGGGCAGCCCCAGCTCCCGCGCCGTCATCGAGGCGGAGGCGCGCCGCGCGCGCTACGTGCTCGTGACCGAGCCCGCCCGCGACGGCGGCAAAGTGATCACCGCGCGCAAGGGCGTCGGACGCTTCGAACTCGAGACGATCGGCGTCCCGGCGCATTCGGGCGCGCGCCATCAGGATGGCCGCAGCGCCATCAAGGAAATGGCCCGCCTGGTGCTGGCGATCGAGGGCATGACCGACTACGCCCGCGGCATCACCACGACGGTCGGCATGATTGCGGGCGGCACGGCGCCGAACGTCATTCCGCAGCACTGCCGCATCACCGCCGATCTGCGTGTGCGCGACGCCGAGACCGGCCGGGAAATGGAGGCGAAGATCCTCGCCCTCAAGTCCTCCGATCCGGACGTGAAGCTCAAGGTCACAGGCGGCATGAACCGGCCGCCCTTCGCGAAGACGCCGGCCATCGCGGCGCTGCTGCGCCATGCGCAGGCCTGCGCGCGCGAGATCGGCTTCGAGCTTTCCGACGCGGACATGACGGGCGGGGGCAGCGACGGCAACTTCACCGCCGCGCTCGGCGTGGCCACGCTCGACGGGCTCGGCGTCGAGGGCGACGGCGCGCACACGCACTGGGAGCACGCGCTGATCTCGTCGATCGCGCCGCGACTGCGGCTGATGCAGCGCCTGCTCGAGACGCTGGAATAGCTGGAATAGACGCCGAGGCCATGCCGCTGGCGCGTATTGACGGCGGATATCCGATCTTTCAAATTCGCCGCGTGGGATGGGGATGGGGTCCCCCGACAACCGCCGCAAGGCTGATGACTCCTGCCGAGCAGGGCCGCAGGCCGCTGCCGGGCGGGAGCGTGTCTCGCGTCCGCCTCAGGCGGGTCTGTGCCGCCCTGACTTTTGACAGAAGGGTGAGCACGTGGGGTATTTGATCGTCTTTCTTGGCGGCGGGATCGGCGCCGCCCTCCGTCACGGCATCAATCTGGGCGTTGCCGGGCTGCTCGGCGCGGCCTTCCCATGGGGCACGTTCATCGTCAACGTGACGGGATCGTTCGTGATGGGGGCGATCGCCGGCTATTTCGCCTTCGTGGGCGAGGCGTCGCAGCACTGGCGGCTGTTCCTCACCACGGGCGTGCTCGGCGGCTATACGACGTTTTCCGCCTTCTCGCTCGACGTCGCCCTGTTGTGGGAGCGGCAGCAGATCGGGCTCGCCGCGACTTACGTGGTGGCCTCCGTCGCGCTGTCGCTTCTGGGGCTTTTCGCGGGCCTGCTGCTCGCCCGCCAGCTCGCCTGAGGACGCCCCCTCAGCTCGGGCGGTCCGCTGCCTCCATCGCCACCATGCCGAGCCGGTCGAGCAGCCGCCGGTCGTGGCTGTGGGCCGGGTTCGGGGTCGTCAGGAGCTTCGGGCCGAAGAAGATCGAATTGGCGCCCGCGAGCAGACACAGCGCCTGCATCTCGTCGCTCATCTCCTCGCGGCCGGCGGAAAGGCGCACGAAGGACCGCGGCATGGTGATGCGCGCGACCGCCACGGTGCGCACGAAATCGAGCGGATCGACCGTGGGCTCTTCCGCGAGCGGCGTGCCGGCCACGCGCACCAGCATGTTGATCGGCACGCTCTCCGGGTGCTTGGGCAGGTTCGCCAGCACCGTAATCATGCCGACGCGGTCCTCGACGCTCTCGCCCAGGCCGACGATGCCGCCGCAGCACACCGCGATGCCGGCCTCCCGCACATGGGCGAGCGTCGCCAGGCGGTCCTCATAGGTGCGCGTCGTGATGATGCGGCCGTAGAATTCCGGCGAGGTGTCGAGGTTGTGGTTGTAGTAGTCGAGCCCTGCGCGCTTGAGCCGCGCGGCCTGCGCGGCGGTGAGCATGCCGAGCGTCACGCAGGTCTCCATGCCCAGCGCCTTCACGCCCTCGATCATGGCGCAGACCCGATCGAGGTCTCGGTCCTTGGGCGTGCGCCAGGCCGCGCCCATGCAGAAGCGGGTCGCGCCCGCCGCCTTGGCGGCCTGCGCCTCGGCCAGCACCGCCTCGAGGCTCGCGAGTTTTTCGGCCTTGACGCCGGTCTCGTAATGGGCGCTCTGAGGACAATAGGCGCAGTCCTCGGGGCAGCCGCCGGTCTTGATCGACATCAGCGTGGAAATCTGCACCGCGCGCGGGTCGAAATGGAGGCGGTGGACGCGCTGGGCCTCGAACATGAGGTCGGGAAAGGGGCGCGCAAACAGCGCCCGCACTTCCTCGCGCGTCCAGTCGTGGCGTACGGCCTCCGGCGAGGCCGGTTGCGCGCAATCGGCAACAGAGGCAAGTGACATCGGCTCAGACCCGCACTACTCCGCGGCGATGCGCGGCGCATGGACGGGTTCGACTCTGGCCGCGCAGAACTTGAATTCGGGGATCTTGCCGAACGGGTCAAGGGCGGGATTGGTGAGCTCGTTCGCCGCGGCCTCGACGAAGGCGAAGGGAATGAACACCACCCCGTCGGGAACGGCGTCGTCCAGGCGGGTAGCAAGCTCGATCGTGCCGCGCCGGGTGGAGACGCGCACCGTGTCGCCCGGCTGGATGCCGAGCTTGGCGAGGCTGCCGCGCGAGAGGCTCGCCACCGCACCGGGCTCGATCGCGTCCAGCACCAAGGCGCGGCGCGTCATTGCGCCGGTGTGCCAGTGCTCGAGCTGGCGGCCCGTGGTGAGGATGAAGGGATAGTCGTCGTCCGGCACCTCGTCGGGCGGGGTGAGCTTGGCGGCGACGAGCTTGCCGAAGCCGCCCGGGCGCGGGAAGCCCTTGTCGAACACCACCTCGCGGCCCGGCTTGTCGGGCGCGTCGGCCGGGTAGGTCACCGCGCTCTCGCGCTCGACGCGCTCCCACGTGATGTTGTCGAGGGACGGCATCAGCAGCGACATCTCGGCATAGATCTCGCGCGGGTGGCTGTAGTTCCAGTCGAGCCCCATGCGCCGCGCGATCTCCTGCGTGATCCACCAGTCGGGCCTCGCCTCGCCCGGCAGCGGCAGCGCCTTGCGGCCCATCTGAACCTGGCGGTTCGTATTGGTCACGGTGCCGTCCTTCTCCGGCCAGGCCGAGGCCGGCAGGAAGACGTCGGCATAGACCGCCGTCTCGGTGAGGAACAGGTCCTGCACGACGAGGTGCTCGAGGCGCGCCAGCGCCTCGCGGGCGTGGTTGAGATCGGGGTCGGACATCGCCGGGTTTTCGCCGAGAATGTACATGCCCTTGATCGCGCCCTCGTGCGCCGCCTTCATGATCTCGACGACGGTGAGACCTTTCCTCGGATCGAGCTTCGCGCCCCACAGCTTTTCCGCCTTGGCGCGGGCTTCGGCGTCCTCCACCGACCTGTAGTCGGGCAGGAACATCGGAATGAGCCCGGCGTCGGAGGCGCCCTGCACGTTGTTCTGCCCGCGCAACGGGTGCAGGCCGGTGCCGGGGCGGCCGATATGGCCGGTGATGAGCGCGAGCGCAATCAGGCAGCGCGCATTGTCGGTGCCGTGGGTATGCTGCGAGACGCCCATGCCCCAGAAGATGATGGCGCTCTGCGCGCGCGCATAGGTGCGCGCCACCTCGCGCAACGTCTCGGCGTCGATGCCGCAGATCGGGGCCATCTCCTCCGGCGTGAAGTCCTTGATGTGCTCGGCGAAGGCCGGGAAGTTTTCCGTATAGGTCTGCACATACTGCTTGTCGTAGAGGTTTTCGGTCACGATCACATTGAGCATGGCGTTGAGTAGCGCCACGTCGGTGCCATTCCGGAACTGGAGCATGCGCCAGGCGTGCCGTTTCAGCGCCTGACCGCGCGGGTCCATGACGATGAGCTTCGCGCCGCGCTTGGCCGCCTGCTTGAAGAAGGTGGCGGCCACCGGGTGATTTTCCGTCGGATTGGCGCCGATGACGATGATCACGTCCGAGTTCTTGCACTCGTTGAACGTCGCCGTCACGGCGCCGGAGCCGATGCCCTCCATCAAGGCCGCGACGGACGAGGCGTGGCACAGCCGCGTGCAGTGATCGACGTTGTTGGTGCCGAAGCCGGCCCGCACCAGCTTCTGAAACAGATAGGCCTCCTCGTTGGAGCCCTTGGCGGAGCCGAAGCCGGCGAGCGCCTGGGCGCCGTCGCGATCGCGGATCTTCTTCAGGCCGGCGGCGGCGCGGTCGAGCGCCTCTTCCCAGGTCGCCGGGCGGAAGTGCGTCCACGGATTTAAGGGATCGATCGCCTCGTGCGGGATCTTCGGCACGCCGTCCTTGCGGATCATGGGCTGGGTGATCCGCTGCGGATTGTGAACGTAGTCGAAGCCGAAGCGGCCCTTCACGCACAGCCGGTTCTGGTTGGCCGGGCCGTTGCGGCCGGTGACGTAGAGCAGCTTGTCGTCCTTGACGTGGTAGGTGATCTGGCAGCCGACGCCGCAATAGGGGCACACGCTGTGGACCTGCCGGTCGGGGTAGTGCTCCGCCGTGCGCACGTTGTCGGCATTCACCAGGGTCGCCGGCATCAGCGCGCCGGTCGGGCACGCCTGCACGCATTCGCCGCAGGCCACGCAGGTCGACTGGCCCATCGGGTCGCCGAAATCGAACACGATCGACTGGTGCGCGCCGCGCCCCGCCATGCCGATGACGTCGTTGACCTGCACCTCGCGGCAGGCGCGGACGCACAGATTGCAATGGATGCAGGCGTCGAGATTCACCGCCATCGCGGGGTGGCTGCGGTCGGGCGGCGGCGCATCGCGCAGGGGAAAGCGGCTCGTGGCGATGCCCAGGCGGTCCGCCCAGCCCCAGAACTTCGACGAAGGATCGTGCGCCTTGGTGGCGCGTTCCGGCTGATCGGCGAGCAGAAGCTCGAACACCATGGCGCGGGCGGCCTTGGCGCGCTCCGACGCCGTGTTCACCTTCATCCCCGGCGTGGGCTTGCGGATGCAGCTCGCGGCGAGCACGCGCTCGCCTTCGATATCGACCATGCAGGCGCGGCAGTTGCCGTCCGGCCGGTATCCCGGCTCCGGCAGATAGCACAGATGCGGAATGGCGATGCCCTCGCGCTGCGCCACCTGCCAGATGGTCTCGCCGTCGCGCGCCTCGACCTCGCGGCCGTCGAGAATGAATTTGATCGGCGGGGCCGAGCCGTTGGTCTTGCTCATGGTGCGGAACCCTTGCCGCTAGCGCCGACCCGCCCCCCTTCCCCTCGCGGGGAGGGGCCGGGGATGGAGCCTAAACGCGCATTTTATTGCTTCCGAGGGCGTTTCGCCAACGTCGCCGGGCGACTTCGACACGTCGTCGTTGCAGAAGCGCAGCACGCGATATCCTTTCCGCTCGTCCCGCTCGCGCCACGGGTGTCAGCGGGCCGCAGCGGCGGCGGTCACCACCGCCCCAGCGGCTTCGCCAATTCCTCCCGGAAATATTTGAACACCGACATGAGCGGGTTCGGCGCCGCCTGGCCCAAGCCGCAAATCGAGGCGTCGCGCATGGCCGCCGACAATTCCGTCAACAGGGTCTCGTCCCACGGTCCGTGCTCCATCAGCTTGACGGCCTTTTCGGTGCCGACGCGGCAGGGCGTGCATTGCCCGCAGCTTTCGTCCTCGAAGAAGCGCATCAGATTGAGCGCCACCGCCTTCATATCGTCCTTGTCCGACAGGACCACGACCGCGTGCGAACCCACGAAACAGCCGTAGGGCTCGAGCGTTCCGAAATCGAGCGGCAAATCGGCCATGGACGCGGGAAGGATGCCGCCGGAGGCGCCCCCCGGCAGATAGGCCTTGAAGGTGTGGCCCTCCAGCATGCCGCCGCAAAACTCGTCGATCAGCTCCCGCACCGTGATGCCCGCGGGCGCGAGCTTGACGCCGGGATCGCGCACGCGGCCCGAGACCGAGAAGCTGCGCAGGCCCTTGCGCCCGTTGCGGCCGTGCGCGTTGAACCAGGCGGCGCCCTTCTCGACGATGTCGCGAACCCAGAACAGCGTCTCGACATTCTGCACGAGCGTCGGCCGACCGAACAGGCCGACCTGCGCGACGTAAGGCGGCCGATGGCGGGGCAGCCCGCGCTTGCCCTCGAGCGACTCGATCATCGCGGACTCTTCGCCGCAGATATAGGCTCCGGCGCCGCGGCGCAGATGCACCTTGGCGTGCGGCGCAAGGCCCGCCTCCTCCACCTTGGCGAGCTCCTCGCGCAGCATCAGCCGCAGCTCGGCGTATTCGTCGCGCAGATAGAGGAAGACTTCGCGCGCCTCGACGACCCAGGCGGCGATCAGCATGCCTTCGATGAAGCGGTGCGGATCGCGTTCGAGATAGTGCCGGTCCTTGAAGGTCCCGGGCTCGCCTTCGTCGCCGTTGACCGCCATCAGGCGCGGCGCGGGCTCGGCGCGCACCAGCGTCCATTTGCGTCCGGTCGGAAAACCTGCGCCGCCGAGGCCGCGCAGACCCGCGTCGCTCACCGCCGCGATGATCTCCTCGCGCGTGCGGCGGCCGGCGAGGCAGTCCGCCAGCAGCGTGTAGCCGCCCTCGAGCCGGTAGGCCGCAAGGTCGCGTCCGGGCACGGCGGGGCGCGCCTGCGCGCCGTGGGTGAGGGCCTGGGCGACGCTCTCCGCCGTCGCGTGCGGCACCTGCACGTGCCCGACGGCGCAGGCCGGCGCGCGGTCGCAGGCGCCCATGCACGGCGCGCGCACGACGCGCACGGCTGCCCCCAGCCGCTCCGTCAGCTCGGCGCGCAGCCGCTCGCCGCCGGCCATGGCGCAGGAGAGGCTGTCGCAAACCCGCACGGTGACCGCAGGGGGCGGGGTTTCGCCCTCCTTCACGACATCGAAATGCGCATAGAACGTCGCGACCTCGTACACCTCGGCGAGCGCCAGGTTCATTTCGGCCGCGAGCGCCGCAAGGTGCGCTGCGGAGAGATGGCCGTAGCGATCCTGGATCAGATGCAGGTGCTCGATGAGGAGATCGCGGCGGCGCTCGCGGGTGCCGAGCAAGGCGCGGACTTCCTCGCGCGCCTGCGGATCGACCTGCCGTCCCTTCGGCGTCGGCCGCGGGCGCCTGCGCCGCTCAGGGCCGCCAATCACGTTATCTTGAGCTTGAGCGTCCACCCTTCACCTTTTCGGAGCTTTGAGACCGCGCGCGGGCGCCTCCTTCTAAATCGCGGCGCCGGCACGCCGCCGGCGACGGCCCGAGGCCGCACTCTCGCCGCGGGCCACGTGGCCGCTTGATGGCCGTCACCACATGGCGCACAATTCTCTACACCATCGGTCGGTAAGCTTCCAGACATGTATATCGCGAACGCGAGGCGCCTGACGCTCGAAGGCGCGAGAAGGATGATGGCAATCGCCATCGAGACGGCGCGCGAACTCAACATCGCGGTCTCGGTCGCCATCACGGACGCGGGCGGGCACCTGATCGCGTTCGAACGCATGGACGGCGGGCGCTTCCATTCGGTGTACTCGTCGACCACCAAGGCGGTGTGCGCGGCCTCCAACAAACGACCGACCTCCGCCCGCGGCGCACAGGCGCAGGAGCTCGACGTTGCGCACGCGATCGGGCTTGCGCTCGCCGCAGGGCCCGAGCGATGGACCGCCATGGAGGGGGGCTTTCCGATCATTGTCGACGGGGAGTGCATCGGCGGCATCGGCGTAAGCGGCGGCGACTGGGAGCAGGATCAGAAGATCGCCCAGGCGGCGGTCGCGGCGATCGGCGCGGGGTGGCGCATCGACGAAAAGTGACGACGCCGGGCGCGCGGCGCGGCCCGGCCGATGGGGAGGATCGGGGATGGGTTTCGAGCCGCTGCGTGTGGCCTGCATCGGCATGGGCTGGTGGTCGGACGTTTTGGCCGATGCGATTCGACGTTCCGGCAAGCTGAAGATCGTCGCCTGCTATTCCCGCTCGGAGGACAAGCGGCGGGCCTTTGCCGCCAAATACGGCTGCCGCGCCGCCGCAAGCTATGAGGAGATCCTGTCCGATCCGGCGATCGAGGCCGTCATCAACACCACGCCCAACAACGCGCATCTCGAAACCACGCGCGCCGCCGCCCAAGCGGGCAAGCACGTCTTTCTCGACAAGCCGATCGCCAACACGGTCTCGGACGGACGGGCGATCACGGCGGCGTGCCGGGCGGCCGGCGTCGTGCTCGCCGTCGGCTATCAGCGCCGCCGCGAAAGCCAGTTTCGCCTCGTGCGCCGGCAGATCGCCGAGGGCGCATTCGGCACGCTCGTGAACGCCGAGGCGAATATCAGCCGCGACCGGCTCGGCAAGATCGACCTTTCGTCCTGGCGCTATCAGGCCGCCGGCATGCCCGGCGGCGTCATGCTGCAGATCGGGATCCACTACACCGACGTGCTCGAATACCTGCTCGGACCCGTGAAGGCGGTGAGCGGACGCTTCGTGCGGCTGGTTCTGCCGGGCGACAATCCCGATGTCGCGAGCCTCGTGCTGGAACACGAAAGCGGCGCGCTCTCGACTTTGAACGCGAGCTACGCCTCGGCCTCCGAGTACTATCTCATGAACGTCTACGGCAAGGAGGCGACCGCCTTCTACGACCTCGAGAACGGCCTGCGCCTGCTCAAGCGGGGCGAGAGCCGCGCGTGGCCGGTCGCATGCGAGAAGAACGACACGATCGTCGAGGAGCTCGAGGAGTTCGCCGCGGCGGTGCGGGGGCAGGGCGCACCGGAAGTGGACGGCGAGCGCGCGACGGCCTCGCTGGCCGTCGTTCGCGCCGGCATCCTGTCGGCGCGCGAGGGCCGTCGTGTCGAGATCGCGGAGGTTCTTGCGAACGACTGATCGCGCGCCGCGGCACGGACCCAGGGGATCGGCGGGCGGCTTTCGCCGCGCCGGACCGATTCCCCGGCTGAAAACAGACCAAGGGTCGAGGGAGGAGCAAATGCGGTTCGTTTCGGCATGGACCGGTGCGGCGTTCCTCTGGTCCGCGGCGGCGGGCGTCGCACAGGAGGCGCCCTATCCGCAAAAGGGGCCCATTGAACTCACGGTGCTGTTTCCCGCCGGCTCGTCCGCCGACGTCACCGCGCGCATGCTCGCAGACGGAATGGCGAAGCGCCTCGGCGCCAGCGTGGTCGTCGTCAACCGGCCCGGGGCGGGCGGCGCCATCGGCTACCGCCATGTGGCCGGGCAGAAGCCGGACGGCTATTCGCTTGTCTGGAACTCCAATTCGATCTCGACCACCTTCCACGCGGGCATGCTCGCGTTCAACTACGAGGCGTTCGACGCGATCGCCCGCGTGCTCGTCGAAACACCCGTGCTCGCCGTGCGCGCGGATGCGCGCTGGAAGAGCGTGGGGGAGCTGATCGAGGAGGCGAAGCGCCGGCCCAAGGCCCTCACGGTCGCCAATTCGGGCACGGGCAGCCACACGCACATTTCCTCCGTCGCGCTCTTCAAGGCCGCGGGGGCGGAGGTGGTCGACGTGCCCTTCGGCGCCGCGCAGGTGGTGACGAGCCTGCTCGGCGGTCAGGTGGATGCCGCCGTTCAGCTTCCCGCCGCGCTGTCGGAGCACGTCAAATCCGGCAAGGTGCGCCTTCTCGCCGCGCTCGACGCCGCGCGCGACCCCGCCTTCCCGGACGTGCCGACGGCGCGCGAAAGCGGGTTCGACGTCTCGCTCGCCGCCTGGCGGGGCATCGCGGCTCCGAAGGACACGCCGAAGCCCGTGATCGCCGTGCTCGAAGAGGCGATCCGCGCCACGGTGGAGAGCGCGGAATTCGTCGCCGGCTGCGAACGGCTCGGGGCGCGCCCGGCCTTCATGCCGGCTGCGGCTTTCGGGCGCCTCATCGCCGAGGAAGACGCTGAGCTTGCGCGCCTGATGCGGCTCGTCGGACTGAAGAAGACGCCGTAGGTCGCGCGGCGCGCCGACAGGATCACGTTTCGCGGCGCCGGCGAACGCCTCGTTGCGAGGCGAAGCCCTCCGGGCCTGCCCGCGCAGCCGGCGGCGCGCGCGGCCGCCGGCGCGTCTTCACGGCGG
>JADGHE010000090.1 GCA_019689555.1 Variibacter sp.
CCGGGGGGCCCCGCCCCGGGGCGGGGGGGCGCGGGCGGGCCGCCCCGCGGCGGGGGGGGCGGGCGGGGCGCTCGGCGAGCGCGCCGAGCGCCGCCGCGTCGAGCAGGCCGCGCACGCGCTCCCGCCGTTCCGCGCGCGACAGCCCCCGCCCGGCGAGCGCGAAGGCGATGTTGGCACGGACCGACCTCCGCAGCATGACCGGCCGCTGAAACACGATCGCGGCGCGCTCGGGGATGGGCGCGAGCCTTCCGCCCCAGGTCATGCGGCCGCTCGTGCGCGCGATCAGCCCCATGGCGAGGCGGATCAGAGTGCTCTTGCCCGCGCCGTTGGGCCCGAGCAGCACCGTCGGCGCGCCGGGCGCGAGCGCGGCGGAGAGCGGGCCGAGAACCGTGACGTCACCGGCGCGCACCGTCACGTCCGTCATCACGATGGGGAGATTGGTGAGCGGCGGGCGCATCGCGTCTCATCCCGCGAGCCGCTCGCCGAGGCGCCGCGCGCCCCAGGCGAGCGCGTTGATCCCGAGCACGATCGCCATCAGCAAGAGGCCGAGCCCGATCGCCAGCGGAAGGTCGCCCTTCGAGGTCTCGAGCGCGATCGCGGTCGTCATGGTGCGGGTGAAGCCCGCGATGTTGCCGCCGACGATCATCACCGCGCCGACCTCCGCCGCCGCGCGGCCAAAGCCGGCGAGCCATATGGTGACCAGGCTGAACCGCGCGTCCCACAGGAGCGCCCCGGTCCGCCGCAGGGGGCCGATGTTCATCGCGGCGAACTCGTCGCGATACTCGGCCCAGAGGTCCTCGATCACCTGGCGGGTGAGCCCGGCGACGATCGGCGTCACGAGCGCGGCCTGCGCGACGATCATCGCGGTCGGCGTGAACAAAAGGCCCATTCCGCCGAGCGGGCCCGAGCGCGACAGCAGGAGAAACACCGCGAGCCCGACCACGACCGGCGGCAGCCCCATGCCGGCATTGACGACGACGATGAGGAGCGTGCGTCCAGGAAACCGGGTGATCGCCAGCGCTGCGCCGAGCGGCATGCCGACGAGGCTCGCGACCGCTACCGCGGTCACGCTGACCCGCAGCGACAGCGCCACGATCCCGTAGAGCGCAGGGTCGCCGCCCAGCACGAGCCCCAAGGCCGACAGGCTGTCCATGCGATGTACTTAACCCGCATAATTTTGCGTTTGCAACGCATTGTCGCTTGATGGAAATTCATGCATGACTGTGCAGGAGAAGACGCATGGAGCTTCTGACCAGTGCCGAGGCCGCCGCCTATCTGCGGCTGAAGGAACGCAAGCTCTACGACCTCGTGGCGCGGCGGGCCGTGCCCTGCACCAAGGTCACGGGCCGGTGGCTGTTTCCCAAGGCCGACCTCGATCGCTGGGTTCTTTCAGGGCTGGAACGGCCGCCGGGCCTCGCGCGCGCCGAGCCGATGCCGATCGTCGGCGGCAGCCACGATCCGCTGATGGAATGGGCGCTGCGGGAGAGCGGTTCGGGGCTCGCCATTCTGGCGGAGGGGAGCGAAGCAGGCCTTGCGCGCTTTCTCGCCGGCGGCGTCGTAGCCGCCGCCGTCCATCTGCATGCGCTGGGGGAGCCGGAGCGCGACGCCAATGCCGACGCGCTGCGGGAACGGCCCGGTCTGCAGGACGCGGTGCTGATCGCTTTCGTGCGTCGCGAACAGGGCCTTTTGGTCGCCCGCGGCAATCCGCTGTCGCTCGGCTCCCTCAAGGACGTCGCGGAGCGCCGCGCCCGCATCGCCCTGCGGCCGCGCGGCGCCGGCGCGCAACTTCTGCTTCTGTCGCTGTTGAAGCAGAGCGGATATCGGCTCGACGCGCTCGAAAAAGGGCCGGTCTGCCCGACGGGCTCCGACGTCGCGCAGGCGATTCGCGCAGGGCGCGCCGACTGCGGGATTGCCACGCGCGGCGTCGCCGCCGCGGCGCAGCTCGACTTCGTGCCGCTGACCTGGGAACGCTTCGACCTGGTGATGCGCCAGCGCGACTACTTCCGCCCGCCGCTGCAGAGGCTCTTCGCCTTCATGCGCAGTCCGGCCTTCGCGCAGCGGGCCGCGGAAATGACGGGCTACGACACGGAGGGGACAGGCAGCGTCCGCTACGTGCCGTAAACGTAAGGCGCCGGCTATTCGGCGGCGGTCACGCCCGCTTCGTTCGCGCGGTTCGAATCGCCTTCGGCCTTGCCGGTGCGCGCGCTGCGTTCGACGATGCGCGCGGACTTTCCGCGGCGGCCGCGCAGATAATACAGCTTGGCGCGGCGCACCTTGCCGCGGCGCACGACCTTGATCGAGTCGATCATCGGCGAATAGAGCGGGAACACGCGCTCGACGCCCTCGCCATAGGAAATCTTGCGCACCGTGAAGTTCTCATTGATCCCGCGGCCGGAGCGGGCGATGCAGACGCCCTCATAGGCCTGGATGCGCGTGCGCTCGCCCTCGACCACCTTCACGTTCACCGTGACGGTGTCGCCCGGGGCGAAGTCCGGAATGACCTTGCCGGCGGAGAGCTTCTGTTGCTGCTCGAGCTCGAGCTGTTCGATGATGTTCATGGTGCGGTCTCCATCCGGCCTGCGAGCCGGGCATGTTGGCGAGCCGCCTCTGCCGACGCGGAAGCGGCCCTGAATTCTTCGGATCGCCGCTGCCCAAGCGCCGTAAGGGCCCTGCTCCGCTTTCCACCGGTGTGGGAAGCGGGCGAACGGCGATGCTTGGGCAAATTGGCAAATTCGCCGCCGCCTATACGACAAACCGCGCGCCTTGTCACTCTTTTGTCGCGCCTTTTGCGCCCGATCGGGCGAGATAGGCGGCCCACAGATCGGGCCGGCGCTCCCGCGTCAGCCGCTCGGCCTCCGCGCGGCGGAAGGCGGCGATGCGGCGATGGTCGCCCGAGGTCAGGACCGCCGGGATGGGGCGCCCCTCGAACTCCTGCGGCCGCGTATATTGCGGATATTCGAGAAGCCCCTCGGAGAAGCTCTCCTCGCGCCCCGATTCGGCGCATCCCATGACCCCCGGCAGGAGGCGCACGCAGGCCTCGAGCAGCACCATGGAGGCCACCTCGCCGCCGGCGAGCACATAGTCGCCGATCGAGACCTCCTCGAGGCCCCGCGCCTCGATGACGCGCTCGTCCACCCCCTCGAAGCGCCCACAGACGACGAGAACGCCCGGCTCCCGCGCCAGCGCCTCGACCTTCTTCTGCGTCAACGGAACCCCGCGCGGGCTCATCAGCAGGCGCGGGCGCCCGTCGGCGGCCGCGTCGATGGCCCGCGCCAGCACGTCGGCGCGCATCACCATGCCGGGCCCGCCGCCCGCCGGCGTATCGTCCACCGACCGGTGCCGGTCGGTCGCATAGGCGCGGATGTCGATCACGTCGAGCGACCACAGGCCGGACGCGAGCGCCTTGCCGACGAGGCTGACGCCGAGCGGCCCCGGAAACGCTTCGGGAAAGATGGTGAGTACGGCGGCGCGCCAGGTCATGCCCTCACCCCGAGCCCCCGCCCCGTTCCTTGGCGCTGCGGGCGGGGCGAGCCGCGGGCGCGGACGGGACGCGGAAGCGGGCCCGCTCGAGCCCGGTCTTGCGGGCGGCGGCGTCCTCCCGCTCGGGAGGCCCGGCCTCGCTACCGGCCCCAGCCGGGGCGGACGGCTCGAGCAGGCCCGCGGGCGGATCGACCACGATGCGTCCGCCGGCGATGTCGACCTCGGGAACCGCGGCCTTGGTGAACGGCAGCAGCGCGGTCGCGCCTCCGCTCTCCAGCCTGATCTCGAGGAGATCGCCGGCGCCGAAATTCTGCACGGCCACCACCGCGCCGAGCCGCAGCCCGCCTTTGTCGAATACGGCAAGGCCGATGAGATCGGCGTGGTAGAACTCGTCCTCCGCGGGCGGCGGCAGGCGGCTGCGCCGCACATAGAGGCGGAGATTGCGCAGCCTCTCGGCGGCGGTGCGATCGGTCACGCCCTCGATGCGGGCGATGAGCATGTCCTTCGCGGGCCGCAGCCCCGTGATGCGGAAGCGGCGGCTCCCGTCCTCGCTTTCAAGCGGCCCGTAACCGGCGACCGCCAGCGGATCGGCGGTGAACGATTTCAGCCGCACCTCGCCGCGGATGCCGTGCGCGGCGCCGATCTGCGCCACGCAGACGCGCGCCTCTTCCGCCCGCCCAGCACCGCCCTCTGTGCGCGATCCGGGCCCGGGCATTCAATCAGGCCGCCGGCGCCGCCTCGCCGCCACCGCCCGCCGCGGCCGCAGCCGCCGCGGCACGCTCCTGCGCCTTCTTCTTGGGCTGCGCCTTCTTCGGATTGTTGCGGGGCGGCCGCTTCATCACGCCGGCCTCGTCGAGGAAGCGCAGGACGCGATCGGTGGGCTGCGCCCCCTTCGCCAGCCACGCCTTGACCTTGTCGAGATCGAGCTTCAGCCGATGCTCGGGCGCGGTCTTGGGCGTGAGCGGGGAAAAGAAGCCCAGCCGCTCGATGAAGCGGCCGTCGCGCGGCGCGCGCGAATCGGCGACGACGATGTGGTAGAACGGCCGCTTCTTGGAGCCCGCACGGGCGAGCCGAATTTTCAAGGGCATTCGGGTCTTCCTTTCTCAGTGTCTTCAGGGTCCGAAGGCGCGGCGACGCGATGCGGTGCGCCGCCGCCCCGGAACCGCGATGGATTGCCACACCTCAATCCCGGGGCCGCCGCGCCGCGCAAACCCGGCGCGGGCCGCGCCGAACGCGCGGAACGCGCCTGCGCGCTGCGCCGGCATCCCGGGAAACTCAAAGAACGCCTCCGCGCTCACTTCTTCTTCCCCGCGCCCGGAAGGCCGGGGAATCCGGGAGGCAGCCGGCCGCCCCCGAGCCCGGGCAGCGCGCCCGGCGCACCCGGGAATCGCGGCGGCAGGCCGCCGCCGGGAAAGCCCGGAGGCAGCCCCCCTGGCGGCATGCCGGGCAGGCCGCCGGGCATCTTCTCGGCCAACTTCGCGATGTCCTCCGGGCTCGGCGCGCCGCCGCCGAGGCCCAGCATGTTGCCGAGCGCGGCGAGCGGGCCGCGCTTTGCGCCGCCCATCGCCTTCATCATGTCGGCCATGGTCCGGTGCATCTTGAGCAGCCGGTTCACGTCCTCGACCCGCGTGCCGGAGCCGGCGGCGATGCGCTTCTTGCGGCTCGCCTTGAGCAGGTCGGGATTGCGCCGCTCCTCCGGCGTCATCGAATCGATGATCGCCTTCTGGCGCTTGATCAGCCGTTCGTCGATATTGGCCTCGGCGAGCCGGTTCTTGATCTTGCCGATCCCGGGCAGCAGGTTCATCAGGCCTGCCATGCCGCCCATCTTCGACATCTGTTCGAGCTGATCGCGCAAGTCGGCGAGATCGAAGGCCCCCTTGCGCATCTTCTCGGCGACGCGCGCGGCCTTTTCGGCGTCGATGGTGGCGGCCGCCTTCTCGACCAGCGAGACGATGTCGCCCATGCCGAGAATGCGGTCGGCGATGCGCGCGGGGTAGAAGTCCTCCAGCGCGTCCATCCGCTCGCCGGTGCCGATCAGCTTGATCGGCTTGCCGGTGACGGCGCGCATCGACAGCGCCGCGCCGCCGCGGCCGTCGCCGTCGACGCGGGTGAGCACGATGCCGGTGAGGCCGACCCGCTCGTTGAAGGCGCGGGCGAGGTTGACCGCGTCCTGGCCGGTCAGCGCGTCGGCGACCAGCAGCACCTCGTGGGGGTTCACGGCGCGCCGGATCTCAGCCGCCTCCGCCATCATCTCCTCGTCGAGAGTGAGGCGGCCTGCGGTGTCGAGCAGCACCACGTCGTAGCCGCCGAGGCGGCCCGCCTCGAGCGCGCGCCGCGCGATCTGCACCGGCGTCTGGCCGGCGACGACCGGCAGCGTGTCGACGCCGACCTCGCGCCCCAGCACGGCGAGCTGCTCCATGGCCGCCGGACGGCGAATGTCGAGCGAAGCCATCAGCACCTTGCGCTTGCCGCGTTCGGTGAGCCGCTTCGCGAGCTTGGCCGTGGTCGTCGTCTTGCCGGACCCCTGCAGGCCGACCATCATGATGCCGACGGGGGCCGGTGCGTTGAGATCGACCGGCTCGGCCTCCGGCCCCAGGGTCTCGACCAGCTGGTCGTGCACGATCTTGACGACCATCTGGCCGGGCGTGACGGACTTGATCACCGTCGCGCCGACCGCCTGCTGGCGCACCTTCTCGATGAACGACCGGGCCACGTCGAGGGCGACGTCGGCTTCGAGCAGCGCCCGCCGGACCTCGCGCAGCGCCGCGTCGACGTCGGCCTCCGTCAGCGCGCCGCGCCGCGTCAGCCGGTCGAGAATGCCGCTGAGCTTGTCCGAAAGACTTTCAAACATGCCGTCAGAATCCTGGCCCGCGCCCGCCGGCCGTCAGGCCGGGCCGCCCCTGCTCGATTGCGCTCACGCCGACCGCCCCGCGGCGCAAACCCGGCAAACGGCGTGCCAGCCGTCCGCCGGACCGCGGAGAAATCGCGCCAAAGGCGTCTTCGGTCCGCAGCTCTGCATGTGGCATCGCAGACTCCAAACAGCAATGGCGCCCGAGGGCGCACAGCGCTGTCGGGCGTTGACCTCCGGCCCCTCCGGCCGGTCGGCGGCTCAAGACAGATTTTTCCGGTTCAAGAGCTCGAGCGACACTAGAAGCCGAGCGCCCGCCAAGTCAAGGACGGCCGGCCTTTTCCGCGCAGCCGCCGGGCCGCGCGAGCCCTGCGCGACGCGCATCGGTTGCGTCCGTCCTCTCGAACGAGCCGCGCGACAATAGGTCACAATCGCTGCCGAACGCCAAGTCAACCCCCCGCCGGCGGCGGCGCAAGGATTCGACGTATCCTACGGAGCGGGCTTGAAAATTTCGCGATCCGCGGCGCCTCGCCCTCACTTCACCGGAACGAAGACGTTGATCACCATCTGGTCCTCCGGCGTGGTCACCGGATCGGTCAAGTATTCCTCGATGAAGTTGTCCTGCGCCTCGAGCTGCTTGGAATCGAGGTAGTTGGTAATCGCCTCGTAGGTGGTGTCCATGGAGTCGTAGGACCCGCGATGCACGAACTTCAGCATCCGGCCCGCGGGGGAGGTTCCGATCTCCAGGTCGCCGCGCGGCGGATTCGCGGGCGCCTCCGCGATCGGCACCGCCGCCTGGTACTGGAATCCGGTGTCGTCTGTCGCGGTGTAGACCGTCATGGGCGGGCCCGCGCGCTTGAGGCCGTTGCGCTCGATATAGGCGTAGAGCGACTTGAAATTGTCGACCAGCGTCTCGAAGGCCGTGTCCCAGGTGGCGCTGCCCTTCATCATCACGACCGTCTTGGCGGCGACCATGGTCTCCTCGCCGAAGGGGTCGGCGCCGGGGGCGGGCGGCACGGGGG
>JADGHE010000091.1 GCA_019689555.1 Variibacter sp.
CCATCCGGGCTACCTGCCACGGTGAACTTTGGTCCCGTTCCCCGGATGTCGCTGCGCTCCATCCGGGCTCCCCGCGAAAAATGTTTCGAGCCAGTCTCTTGCAGAACTTTCCGAACGTGCTGGACGAGACCCGGCCGGAACGCCTTCACAGCTCGCACCAGCCCCCGGCGGGAATACCTTCGCCGCTCGTAACACGCGCTGCATCCCCGGCGCCCGCCCTCCTTTCCGTCCTCGGTGCAAAACCTGACCCGAAGCGGCGCGCGGCCCGGCCGGTCAGGGGCGGCCGCCGATCGTGTCTTTCACCACGGCGACGAGCTGCTTCAGCGTGAAGGGCTTGGCGAGGAACGTGAACTGCCCGCCTTCCGGGAGGTTTTTCTCGAAGGCGTCCTCGGCGTAGCCGGACACGAAGACCATCTTCAGGCTCGGATTGATCTTGCGCATCTCCTTGAGCAGCGTCGGGCCGTCCATTTCCGGCATCACCACGTCGGACACGACGAGGTCCACCTTGCCCTCGTGCTCCTTGAGCACCTCGATCGCCTCGATGCCGTTCGCGGCCTCGAGCACCGTATAGCCGCGCGAGGCGAGGCCGCGCGCGTTGAGACCGCGCAGGCCCTCCTCGTCCTCCACCAGCAGAATGGTGCCGCGGCCCGTCAGGTCGGCGGCGGCGCGCTGAGGCTCGTCGGAGGGGACGAGCGCCGGGGCCGCCACCTGGTCCTCCGCCCCGGGCGCGCCCGCCCCAGGCACGTGCCGCGGCAGGAAGATGCGGAACGTCGTGCCCTTGCCCACCTCCGAGTCGAGGAAGATGAAGCCGTCCGTCTGCTTGATGATGCCGTAGACGGTGGACAGTCCGAGCCCCGTGCCCTTCCCCACCTCCTTGGTCGAGAAGAAGGGCTCGAAAATCTTGTCGATGATCTCCGGCGGAATGCCCGTGCCCGTGTCGCTCACCTCGATCAACACATAGTCGGCGGGCGGCAGCCCCTGATAGGCGTAGCGGGCGCAGGCCTCGGCCGTCACATTGGCCGTGCGCACCGTGAGCTTGCCGCCGTCCGGCATGGCGTCCCGTGCATTCACGGCGAGGTTCACGATCACCTGCTCGAACTGCGAGAGGTCGACCATCACCGGCCAGAGGTCGCGGCCGTGGGTGACCTCGAGCGTGACCTTCTCGCCGATCAGGCGGCGCAAGAGCATGGTGAGGTCGGACAGCACCTCGCCGAGATCGAGCACTTGCGGCCGCATGGTCTGCCGCCGCGAGAAGGCGAGAAGCTGCCGCACGAGGCTCGCCGCGCGGTTGGCGTTCTGCTTGATCTGCATGATGTCCTGGAACGACGGATCGGTCGGCCGATGCGCGTTCAACAGGAAATCCGTGGCCATCATGATGGCGGAGAGCACGTTGTTGAAGTCGTGGGCGATGCCGCCCGCGAGCTGCCCGACCGCCTGCATCTTGTGGGACTGGGCGAACTGCGCCTCGAGCGCGCGCTGCTCGGTGGTCTCCACCGCATAGATGATGGCCGCCTCGCCGACGCCGTCCTCGTCATCGACCCCGGCGACGAACAGGCGCGCGAAACGGGTGCCCTCGCCCGCGAGCGCAACGTCGAAGGCCGCGATCTGCCCCTGCCCGGCGACCGCCTGAGCGATCGCCGCCTCGACCGCCGGTCGATCGCGCTCGGCGACGGTGCTGAAAATGGAGCGGCCCTCCTCCGGCGCGCCGTCCCCCTTCAGGGCCACCCGGTGCAACCGGGCGAAGGGCGCGTTGAGGCGCACGATGCGCCCCGCGCGGTCCACGGTGGCGATGGCCATCGGCGCATTGTGGAAGAAGCGCATGAAGCGCACCTCGGCCGCGCGCTGCGGGTCGCCGTCGTCGCGGGCGCGGTTGAGCACGAGCGTGCGCGAGGCCCCGGGGGTGCCGTCGGCCGCGAACGCGACCTTGTGGAAGAGGCGCACCGGCAGGGTGCGGCCGCCGCGCGTCTTGAAATCGAGGTCGAGAACCTCGGTCTTCACCTCGCCCGGCGATCCGGCGATGTTCATCAGGAGAGCGGCCCCGTCGCCGGCGACGATGTCGTTGAGATCGAGGCCGCCGGAGCCGACCTGGGCGAGATCGTGGTCGAGCCAGCCCGCAAGCGTCGCGTTGAGGTAGCTCACATGCCCGCTCGCATCGACCGAGAAGAAGCCGGCGGGCGCATGATCGAGAAAGTCGATCGCGTGCTGCAGCTCCTGGAAGACGTTCTCCTGCCGCTCGCGCTCGCGCGTGATGTCCGCGACCGTCCAGACGGTGCTGCGCGCATGGCGACCCGACTGCGCGAGCGGGCGCACGCGAAACCGCAGCCAGCGGGCCGGCTCCTGCCGCAGGCCGGTGACGCGCACCTCCTCCTGCAGGGTCCGCCCCTCGCGCGCCGCCTTCGACAGCCGATAGACCGCCTCGGATATGTCGGGATCGCCGACGAAGACGCGCTCGACCGGCCGCACGTCCCGGCCGCCCGCGGCGTCGGTGAGGAGGCGATAGGCGGCGTTGGCGTAGATCGGCCGGCCGGCCGCGTCGGTGACCAGAATGCCCTCGCTCGCCCCTTCGGCGACGGCGTGGCCGATGGGATTACTCTCCTGGCCGCCGGCGAGGCGCAGAAGGCCCGCCGCGCCCGCAAAGAGCGCAAACACGCCGACCACGGCCAGCGCCGCGAGCAGGATGAGGATGTAGCTCTCCGCATTGGCGCGCCCGACCAGCAGCAGCCCGAGCGCCGCCCCGACGAGCGCCAGCGCGACCAGCAGCACCATGCCGACGCTGCCGCCGCGAGGGACCACCTCGCCCATCCCCGACTGCTGGTCACTCACGTTCTGCATCGCCATGGCGACTCGCTTGCGCTGATCGATTCGCGGCCGGCGCGCAGCTTATCACGAGTGCCCTTCACTGCCGCACCGCCCGGCGCAGCCGCATGATGTAGCCGATCACCTCGGCCACCGCCTTGTAGTGCTCGGGCGGGATTTCCTGGTCCGGCTCCACCGTCGCGTGCAGCGCCCGCGCGAGCGGCGGGTTTTCGACGATCGGGATGTCGTGCGCGGCGGCGACCTCGCGGATCTTCAGCGCCAGGAAGTCGACGCCCTTGGCGACGCACACCGGCGCGTTCATCCCGCGCTCGTATTGCAGGGCGACCGCGAAATGCGTCGGGTTGGTGATGACCACCGTGGCCTTGGGCACCGCGGCGATCACGCGCCGCCGCATGCGCGACTGGCGGAGCTGCCGCTGCTTGCCCTTGATCGCCGGGTCGCCCTCGGTCTGCTTGAACTCCTCCTTCAGCTCGCGCAGCGACATCTTCTGCCGCGCGAACCACACCTGGTACTGGTAGAGGTAGTCGAGCACGGCGACGATGGCGAGCGCCGCCGCCGTCGCGGCGAGAAGCTTGAGCGCCAACCCTTCCGTGAGCGCCAGGAGCGCGGCCGGATCCGCCGCCACCATGCTGTCGAGCCGGGCCCGGTCCGGCCACAGGAGCCAGACCATCAGGGCTCCGATCAGGCCGATCTTGACCAGGCCCTTGATGAAGGTGACGAGCGCCTGCTTCGAGAACAGGCGCTTCGCTCCGGCGGCGGGCGAAATGCGCTCGAGCCGCGGCCGCAGCAGCTCGACGGAGAGAACCGGCCGGTGCTGGATCATGTTGCCGGCGACGGCCGCTAGCGCGATGACGAGGAACGGCAGGGCCACGGCGGCGAGCGTCTCGAGCCCGAGCCGCTCGCTCAAGCGCATGAGGCCGTCCCTGTCGACGGGGACGAGATGTGCGCGGCCGAGCAGGCCGCGCAGCGTCGCCCGCAGGCCGTCGGCCGCGGCGCCGCCGAAGGCGAAGAGCGCGAGCACGCCGCCGGTGAGCACGAACCAGGTGTTGACCTCCTGGCTTTTGACGACGTCGCCGCGCGCCAGCGCGTCCTCGCGGCGTTTCTGTGTCGGGTCCTCTGTTTTTTCGGCGTCGTTCTGCTCTTCGGCCATGCTGCGAGGTCCCCCTCAGCGCGCCGGCGCAAGCTCGACGAGCACGCCTTCCATGTAGCCGAGATAGACGGTCATCATCGTGCCGATCACGAAGACGAGCACAAGGAATCCGACCAGAATCGAGAGCGGCAGGCCGACGAAGAAGACCTGCATCTGCGGCATCAGCCGCGACAGCACGCCGAGAGCGACGTTGAACAGGAGCCCGAGCACGATGAACGGCGCCGCGAGCTGCACGCCGATGCGGAATGCGGTGGCGATCGTGCGGGTCGTCAGCGCCGCGACGTCGCCCGCGAACGGCATCTCGCCGGGCCGAAAGAGGCGGTAGCTCTCGCTGAGCGCCGCGATCATGAGGTGGTGGAGGTCGGTCGCGAAGAGCAGCGTCAATCCGAGCAGGGTGAGGAAGTTGCCGAGGATCGCGCCCTGCTGCCCCTGCGTCGGGTCGATCGCGGTGACGAAGCCGAGCCCGAGCTGCTGCGCGACGATGCTGCCCGCCACCTGCAGCGCCGAGACCGCCAGCCGCACCGTCGCGCCGAGGACGGCGCCGACCAGGAGCTCCTGCGCGAGCGCCAGCAACACCGGCGCAAGGGCGCCGAGATCCACGGCGAAGGCGTTGCGATGCAGCGGGAACAGCGCCGCCGTCAGCGCCAGCGCCGCAACGAGCCGGATGCGCACCGGCACGGCGGCCTCGCCGAAGCCCGGCAGCAGCATCACCATCGTTCCGATCCGCGCGAACATGAGCAAAAAGGCGGCGGCGGCCGCGGGAAGGAACGACACGTCGATCCGCATCGCCCGCAGCGCGCCTAGTCGCCGCCGGCGATGCGGGCCGCGATTCGCGCCATGTGGCCCTGCAGCGCATCGCCCATGAACGGCAGCGCGAGCAGCATGGCGATGAAGATCGCGAGAATCTTAGGCACGAAGACGAGCGTCATTTCCTGAATCTGCGTCAGTGCCTGCAGGAGCGAGATCGCCACGCCGACCACGAGGCCCACCAGCATCAGCGGGCTTGCGACCAGCACCAGCGTGACGATGGCGTCGCGCGCGACGTCGAGCACTTCCGGGCCTGTCATCGGGGCACCCCAGGCGCAGGCGCGCCTTTTGCCGGGCCGATCGTCAGATCGGCATGCGCATGATTTCCTCGTAGGACTGGATCACGCGGTCGCGCACGGAAACGAGGGTTTCGACCGCGACTTCCGTCTCCGCCACCGCGGTGACGACGTCCACGATGTCGGCCTTGCCGGCGGCGAGCGCCTGCGCCTGCAGGTCGGCCTTACGTCCGGCTTCGAGCACGCCGCCGATCGCCTCCTTCAGCATGGACGCGAAGCTCCCGTCGGTCTTGTCCGCGCCCGTCGGCAGGCGCGAGGGGCCGGCGCCCTGCCCGCCCATCCTGGCGAGCGTGGCGTAGGCGTTGGCGGCGGCAAGAGGAGATGGCATGGGCTTTCCTTGTGCTTGGGGGTTTACGCGCTGGGTTCGCGCTGGGTTTACGCTTTGAGGATGTCGAGGGTGCGCTGGATCATGCGCCGGGTGGCGCCGATCACGTTGAGATTCGCCTCGTAAGAGCGCTGGGCCTCGCGCATGTCGGCCATCTCCACGAGCGCGTTGACGTTCGGGTATTTGACGTAGCCGTTGGCGTCCGCGGCCGGATGGCCGGGCTCGTACTTCATCTGAAAGTCCGACGGGTCGGTTCTCAGCCGGCCGAGCGCGACGACGTTCACCTGGAGCGTGCGGTCCACCTCGCTGCGGAAGGTGGGGACCTTGCGCCGGTAGGGGTCCCCGCCCGGCCGTTGCGCGGTCGATTCGGCGTTGGCGAGATTCTCGGCGATCACCCGCATGCGTCCCGCCTGCGCCCGCAGGCCGGATGCGGCGACGGCGATCGATTTGATGAGATCCATCGACACTCTCCCTCTTCAGCGTTCGTCTTCACCGTTTGCCGAGCGCCGTCTTGAGCAGCGCGAGGCTGCGGCTGTAGAGCGATGTCGCGGCCTGGTAGTCCATCTGGTTCGCCGCGACCTTCATCATCTCGTCTTCGAGACTGACGGCGTTGCCGGCGGGGCGGATTTCGTAGTGCCCCTCGCGCTGCGTCGCGAATACGCCCGATTCGCCGGACGCGCCGCCGAGGTGGGCGGGATTGGTGCGCGCGAGCGCAAGCCCCGCGGGGCGCGCCGCCGCGCGGCCGAAATCGAGCGGCGCAAGGTCGCGCGGGCGAAATCGCGGCGTATCGGCATTGGCCACGTTCTCGGCGAGCACGCGCTGTCGCTCCTGGGCCCAATGCATGCGCGTGCGCAGCATGGTGAAGATGGGCACGTCCGAAATCGGCATCGTCACGCTCCTCGCCGCAGGTCCGGATTGGGCAAATTCTTCCCGGCGTATGGTTAACGGCTGGTTAAGGCGGCGGGATGCCAGGGAGACTCGAAGCCGCTATGATGCCGTGAGCGGCCTCAAAACCGCCCATAACACACCAAAAGGGTGGGATTCCGAGGCACAAAACAGGCCGCGCGATTGGGGTGTTAACCGTCTGTTAGGGTTAGCGCCGGCAATTTTTGCCCGTTGCATTAACCGACGATGCGCCGGATGAAGCGGCCGACCACAACGGAGAGTAGGGGACGACGATGATCGATAGTCTCTTGGGCGTGGAACTTCCCCTGCCGGTGAAGCTGATTCTGGCGTTCGTCATCGTGCTGGCGCTGATCGCGCTGGCGGCGTGGCTGTTTCGCCGCTTCGCCGGCGACCGGGCGATGCCGGCCGCCGCGCGCGGGCGCCAGCCGCGCATCGCGGTGATCGACGCGGCCTCCGTCGACGGGCGGCGGCGCCTCGTGCTGATCCGCCGCGACAACGTCGAACATCTGCTCATGATCGGCGGCCCGACCGACATCGTGATCGAGCAGAACATCGTGCGCGCCGTCCCGGTCGCGCAGCCCGCCGCGCGCCCGCAGGCGGAAGCGGCGGCGCGCCCGCAGGC
>JADGHE010000045.1 GCA_019689555.1 Variibacter sp.
GGCGGACGCCTCAGGCCGCCGGTTCCAGCCGGCTGCCGCCGGACGCCGCGTCAGACCACATGCGGCGCACGTCCTCGGGCAGAGCCTCCCTGACCTTCTGGAGCTGGCCGGGATCGACGTAATGGTTCAGAACCTTGAGCACCGCCCGGATGGCCTTCGCGGTGTCGACGGGACGAACGTTGCGCAGCTCCGCCGCGACGAGCGCCAGGAACTCTTCGCGCGAGCGCCACTTTTCCGGCTGGTCCCTCGGGCGCCACTGATCGTAGTAGAGCCCGCGGACAAGAAGCGGAAGCTGAGCGCCGAGGTGGGCCGCAAGACCCAGGGGCACGCGGTCGCGGATCGTTCGCAGGACCGCGCCGAGAACGTGCCAGGCGACCTGGCGGTCCGGTCCGAGGACCTCGCAAATCTCGTGCAGCCACGTATTGGTCGTATGCAAGGTCTTGTCGAATACGTCGAGGCCTGTTGCGCTCATCGTATCCTCCCGGATGCTCAAGCCTTGCCCGGGCAACGCCAGCCGGCATCGGCGGTTCCGCCGCTCCGCCCACAAATCGCCGGCCGGCGCAACGGCGCCGCGCAGGCCGGTCGCCCCCCGGAAGACCGGGGCAGCGTGCGGCTGCGGCGGGGCCGAGGGGTGGTGGGCCTCAAGCGGCCGGTTCAGGCCTGATCGGCGAGAACGCGGCGATCAATGTCCGCGACCCTTCTGACGCCGGTCAGCGCCATGGTCACGTCGAGCTCCTTGCGGATGATGTCGATCGCGGTGCGCACGCCCGCCTCACCGCCAGCGCCGAGCCCGTAGAGGAAGGCGCGGCCGATCAGGCAGGCCCTGGCGCCGAGCGCGAGCGCGCGCAGCACGTCCTGGCCGGAGCGGACGCCGCCGTCGAAAAGAACCTCGAGCTCGGAGCCGACCGCATCCGCGATCCGCGGCAGCACCGAGATCGAGGAGGGCGCCCCGTCGAGCTGGCGGCCGCCGTGGTTCGACACCACGATCGCCTGCGCGCCGATCTTGGTCGCGAGCTTGGCGTCCTCGACATCGAGGATGCCCTTGATGATGAGCTTGCCGCCCCACTGGTCGCGGATCCATTCCACGTCCTTCCACGAGAGCGTGGGGTCGAACTGGCTCGCAATCCACTGCGCGAGCGACTTCACGCCGCTCATGCCCGGGATGTGGCCTTCGAGATTGCCGAAGGTCTTGCGCTTGCCCATCAGCACGCTGAGCGCCCAGGCCGGCTTGGTCGCGATGTCGAACAGATTCGCGAGCTTCACCTGGGGCGGAACCGTGAGCCCGTTCTTGATGTCGCGGTGGCGCTGACCCTGGATCTGCAGGTCGGCGGTGAGCACCAGGGCGCTGCACCCGGCGGCCTTGGCGCGCTCGATCAGCGAGCGGACGAAACCGCGATCGCGCATGACATAAAGCTGGAACCAGAACGGCTTGGGCGCGACCGAGGCCACGTCCTCGATCGAGCAGATCGACATGGTGGAGAGCGTGAACTGCACGCCGGCCTCGTGCGCGGCCCTGCAGGCCAGCATCTCGCCGTCGCCATACTGCATGCCGGTGAGGCCGGTGGGCGCGAGCACGATCGGCAGCGCAAGGCGCTCGCCCAGAACGGTCGTCTCGAGCGAGCGCTCGCCCACGTCGATGAGGACGCGCTGGCGCAGCTTGATCTTTTCCAGGTCGGCGCGGTTCGCGCGCAGCGTCTCCTCGCTGTAGGAACCGCAATCGGCGTACTCGAAGAAGGCACGCGGCACGCGGCGCTTGGCAATCCGGCGCAGATCGTCGATGCAGGTGATGTTTTTCATGCCTCTGGGCCCCCGGTGGTCTGCCCCCTTCGATAGCACGTCGGCGCCGCGCGCCACAGTCATGCGCGTCCCCACGGCCGGGTGCGGGCCGATGGGGAGCTTGCAGGCCTTTCAGGCAGCGGACCGCGCAAGCAGGCCGATTCCCAGGCCCTGAACCTCGAATCTCGCGGTTTCAGGCCGGCGTCGACCGGCCATGGGCGGCGGCGCCACGGAGGCGCAGGGCGCGCGGCCGGCGGCGATCGGAAGCAGATGAGGGCGCTTCGGAACGGGCGGGCCGGCAGGCATGCTGCCGAGCGCCTCGGCCTCTCGGACGATGAGGGGTGCGGGCGCGCGGCCTCGCCGCATCCGAGCGGGATTGGCCCCGGACTGCCATTTCTGCGGCCGGGAGGCGGCCGCCGCGAGCAATTCTCGATTGCCGCGCCGGCTGTATTCAATCCTCTGCCGAATCGGCGCGCAGCGGCTGTGTTGATCGCCTGGGGCGGCGGGCAAGCTGTAGCGGCGGCGAGCGCGCGTCGCTTCCCGCGTCCGGAGCCGCGCTGGGGCGCCCGACGCTGACGTAGACGAAGCCCGCCGCCAGCAGGTCCTTCGGTTCGTAGATGTTCCGCAGATCGACGAGCACAGGCGCCTTCATCAGGCGCCGGACGCGCTTGAGATCGAGCGCGCGGAAGGCGTCCCATTCCGTTACGATCACGAGCGCGTCGGCCCCTTCCGCGCAGGCGTAAGGACCGCCCGTATAGACGACGTTTTCGAGGCAGGAGCGCGCCTGCTGGGTGCCTTGCGGATCGTAGGCGCGCACGCGGGCGCCGCCGTCCTGAAGGGCCGTTATGATCGCCAGAGCGGGCGCGTCGCGCACGTCGTCGGTATTGGGTTTGAAGGTCAATCCGAAGACCGCGATCGTCTTGCCGCGGACGCTGCCGCCGCAGGCGCCGATGACCTTGCGCGCCATCGCGCGCTTGCGCTGCTCGTTCACCGCGACCACCGTTTCGACGATCCGGGTAGGCGCGCCCCATTCCTGCGCGGTCTTGATCAAGGCCAAGGTGTCCTTGGGGATGCACGATCCGCCGAAGCCCGGGCCCGCGTGCAGAAACTTCGCGCCGATGCGATTGTCGAGCCCCATGCCGCGCGCGACGTCCTGCACGTCGGCCCCGACGCGCTCGCACAGGTCCGCCATCTCGTTGATGAAGGTGATCTTGGTCGCGAGGAAGGCATTGGCGGCGTATTTCGTCAGCTCCGCGCTCCGGCGGGACGTGATGAGGATCGGCGATCGATTGAGATAGAGGGGGCGATAGAGCTCCTCCATCACCGCGAGCGCGCGCACATCGTCCGTTCCGACGATGATGCGGTCGGGCCGCTTGAAATCCGCGATGGCCGCGCCCTCCCGCAGAAATTCCGGATTCGAGACGACGGCGAACTCGGCGCCGGGCCTAGTCTCGGCGATGATGCGTTCGACCTCGTCGCCCGTGCCGACGGGCACGGTGGATTTGGTGATGACGACCAGATAGCCCTCGATGGCCGCCGCAATCTCCCGCGCCGCCTGATAGACGTAACTGAGATCGGCGAATCCGTCGCCGCGCCGCGAGGGCGTGCCGACGGCGATGAACACCGCCTCGGCGCCTTGCACCGATTGCGCGAGATCGCTGGTGAACGAAAGTCGGCCGGCCCGCACATTGGCGGCGACCAGATCCGCGAGCCCCGGCTCGAAGATCGGCAGCTCGCCGCGCCGCAGGATGGCGAGCCGATCCGGATGCTTCTCGATGCAGCAGACGGTGTGGCCGAAATCGGCAAAGCAGGCGCCCGAAACGAGCCCCACATATCCCGCCCCGATCATCGCGATACGCACAGGCCATCCACCTTTCGTTCGTCGGTCCGATCAGCTCCCGCTCGCGGCGCGGTGCCGGCGTCGAGGTCCCCTGCGGACAGAGCAATCACGTGTAGGTCGCCACGAGGGCGCGCTCGATGAGAGGCCGATTGATGGCGAGATGCGGTTCAACGACCAGGTCGAGATGGCCGCCCGCGATGGGGATGACGTCGAGCCGCGCAAAGAGCTGCCTCCACCCGAGGTCGAAAGGCGCCCCCACGCGGCTGCAGAGAAAGAGCGTGCCGGTGATCGGCAATTGCGCCTTGTGCTGCCCGACCCAGCGGGTGAACGCCCGCATCCTGAGGATCTCTTCGAGTTCCAGCCGGAGCATGAACCGCGTGGCCGCGAGACGGGTCCACACGCCTGCTTCGAGGAGGCCGGCGAAGGAGGCCTCCCAGCCGAGCCGCGCGACGACCTTCGCTGTCGAGCGACACAGCATGCGATAAGCAGTGACGCGATGGGCCCGAATGCGCTGCAGCGTACGCAGGAACGTCTCGCGATAGGCGGCCTCCATGGGGCCGACGCTGGTGTCCAGGATGCCGAAGAACTTCACGGAGCGCCCCTCGGCAATCAGCCGAGCCGCCACTTCGAAGGCCACGGCGCCGCCCAGCGAATATCCGAGCAGGCGCACGTCCCCGTGCGGCTGAGCCAGTTTGATCTGCTCCAGCGCCGACTCGGCCATGTCTTTCACGGTCGCCCGCCCGGCCAGAATGGCGACGAGATCCGGATATCGGATGGACGTGACCTGCGCCGCGCGGCCCATCTCCGCGCCGAACGCGGCGAGGCTCGGTCCGTAGCCCATCGAGCCCGGCAGCAGGAACAGGCGCGGACGCGATTCCGCCGACGCGCTCGCAGGCGCCTCGCGAGCGCGCCTGACGGCCGCGTCGACCATGTCGACGAAGCTCATGTCGACGGTGAAGGCTTCCAGGCCGAGCTCCCGGCCGATGGCTTCCTCGAGCTCCATCACGCAGCGAAGCAGCTTGAGCGAATCGCCCCCCGCTTCGTCCCAGCGCCCACGGGCGACCGGCGTGCCGAGAATCTCCTTCCACACGCGTTCGACCGTCTCCTTGATCTGCGCGGCTTCGCGGACATTCGCCCGCGGCGCTTCCGCGCCGGCCCGGCTCATCCGATCCAGTTCGCGCAGCCGCGCAGAATCGACCTTGCCTCCCGGCAGCCGCGGAATCTCTGGGATGTCGTGCAGGCGTGTCGGCTGCAGCGCGGTCGGGAGCGTTCTTCTGACGGCGTCTCGGACGTCGCTCTTGAAACTCGCGCCTGCGCCGACATGCGGCACGGCAAAAACGACGAGCTCGTTCGCCTCCGTGACGACGACCACGGCGTCCTCCACCGTCGGGACGCGGTGGACGGCGAGCTCCAGCTCCGCCGGTTCGACCCGCCTGCCGTTGATCTTGATCTGCCGCCCCTTTCGCCCGACCACCTGCAACAGGCTTCGCTCGCCGGCGACGACAAGATCGCCCGTTGCAAAAATCCGTTCGCGCGGATCGCAGGGATCGACGGGCATCGGGACCGTCTCGCCGTTCTCCCAGTATCCGAGCAACACGTACCGGCTCTTGATCAACAATTCCCCGATCTGCCCGGCAGCGACGGCCCTTCCCGCGTCATCGATCACCGCGAAGGAGATGCCGGGAAGCGGATAACCGGCCGGCGTGGAGGGACCCTGCTCAGGCCAGTCGTTCGGGAGGAACCATTGGGACCCGGTCGTTTCGGTGGACGAATAGCCGACCTGAACGAAGCACGAGGCAGGCAATGCCCGCCTTACCAGGGCGATGTCCGTCCACAGCACCTTCTCGCCGCCGATCCGCGCGTTGCGCAGGGATGCAAAGTCGCCGTCTTCGGCGCCCGCCAGCACGGCGCGCAGCAGCGCGGGCACGAAATACATCATCGTGACGCCGTGCGCGCGGATCTGCCGGCGGATGCCGCGAATGCCGACCGTCTCCATGTCCGCAAGATGCAGCGTCGCGCCGGTCAGCACGGCCGTCAGCATTTCTCGGCAGCCGGCGATCGTGGTGGGCCCGCTCAGCGGCAGAAACACGTCGTCGGCATTAATGTGGCAGGCGTCCACGTATTGTTGGACGCGCTGAAGGAGGCTCCGCTGACTGTTGATGACGCCTTTCGGGCGACCCGTGCTCCCGGAGGTATAGAGGACGACGGCCGGCGCATCGACCGAGACCGGCGGCAGCGCCGCGGGGAGTTCCGGCCGATCGTTCAAGGCCGCCGTCGCATCGATCCAGCGCACGTCCGGCATTTCCGTCCAGTCGCGCGGCCCCTCGGCTCCCGCGACGACAAGGGCGGAAAGTCGCGCATCGCGCGCCACATCGGCGATGCGCTGCATCGGGTCCCTGAGATTGAGCGGAACGCACGGCCTGCCCGCGGCCATGCACGCCAGCATCGCGAGCGGATACCAGACCGAGTGTTGCAGCAGCAGGCCGACGGCCCGATCCTCCGGCACGGCGGTTGCAATCAGCCGCGCCAGAGAGGCGACGCGGGCCGCGAACTCGGCACAGGTGAACCGCTGCGCACCGTCGCTGACGGCGATCTTGTTCGGATATTTTGTCGCGACCGCCGCGAGATGTTCCGCGGCCGGCCTGCTCGCAAAATCGGGTCCCATGCGGTCGAAAGGCCGCTCGATCGGCCCTCCGCTGTCGAGAGGCCGCTCGGGCGCGGGCGTCCAAGCCAGTGCGGACGGTTGGCGTGCGTCTACGGACAGCAATCGTTCGACGGCGGCGACGCCGCCGTTCCCGCGATCGGGCGATACACGGTCGCTGTGCAAGGGCAATTTCTGCTGACGCGAACCCGTTTCCAGCATGAACGCCCTCCTTGGTGCGGCGGCAGCCACTGGTACGTTACCGGCGATGCGCTCGCATCCTCCGAATGAAGGATGGATCGAGCGCAGAAGCGTCGTTCCCGCACCTTCCGGAGAGCGGCAGCGCAGGCGGGCGAGAGCCGCTCAGTCGCCCGCGCTCACGGGCCAGCGCGGCTGCCGCTGCCGTGTCCAGGCGGACCGGCGAAACTCTGCGAGGGCGTGGATCAGGCCTGCCGGCAGATTGAGGCGCGTGTAGATGTAAACCGCCATGGCGACGCTCCAGACGACATGCGTTGCGGCGGTCGCAATCGCCGCTCCGATCGCCCCGTGCATCGCAATCCCGACGACGCAGCTCGCGATGTTGAGGCCCGCGCTCGCGATCATCATGACCGCGGCGGACCGTTCGTGCCCGGTCATGGTCAGGAGACTCTGCTGGGGGCCGGTCGCCGCGGCGAAGACCTGCCCTATGGTCAGGATCTGGGCAATCGGTACGGCGGCGACGAGCTCCCCTCCGAACAGCCGCAGCAGCGGCCCCGTCAGCACCAGGAGCGGCACCGCCAGCGCCGCGGCGCCGCCCAGCGAAAGGATCGTGGCTTTCGCAAACAGGCTTTGCATGCCGGCGCGATCGTCGCGGGCGTGAAGCGCGGAAATCGTCGGCGAGAAGAAGGTGTTCACGGCCACGCGCGGCAATGCAATCAGCAGCGCCAGGTTGAAGCCCAGCGCGAAGACTCCGGCCTCGCGGATGTTTCCGGCCCAGCCCAGGAGAAAGACCGGGGTCCGCGTCATGAGAATCTCAAATCCCGTCATCACCATGATCGGGAATGCGAGACCCCACCAGTCGAGCGCCCGATAGGCGGGCTGCACGGCGCGCAGGTCCGACGGCCACAGCCGAAGCGCCGCAAGGGCGGTGACCGCCAGAGTAGCCGCCGAGCTGATCAGCAACGCCGCCATCACCAATGTCGCGTTCAAGGGCCAAAGGGTCCACCAGGCCGCGGCGCCGACCAGCGCGAGCAGAAGGGCGTCGCGGAGGAGACGTTCGGGAACGAGGGCCAAGATGACGCCTCCGAACGTGCGCACCATCGACGCGCCGGTCAAATATATGGCGATTATCGGCACGGCGGCCATGCCGAGCACCATGCTGGTGACGTGTTCGGGCGGCAGACGCGACGATTGCGCGAGCACGATGGGAATGCCCACCGCCGGAACGAGCGAACCGGCCAGCAGGACGCGGCGGAAGGCGAACCGGAGGATCCCGCGGGCGAGCGACCACTGCGCCGTGGCGCCGTAGGCCGGGACGAAGCGCAGGAGCGCGACGTGGAAGCCCATCATGGCCGCATAGGCGAGGAGCGTCACCCAGGCCAGCACGTACGAATAGATGCCGTAGCTCGTCGCGCCGAGCAGACGAGCGACGACGAACTGAGCGAGGCACGTTAGCCCCGCGCCGCTGACATAGACGAGGAAGGCCCAGATGCTCGCGTGAGCAAGGCGCGTGGCGAGCCCCGTGTCCGGTTTCTCGGCCGCCGTTTCCAGGGGATCGTCCGGTTGGGCGCCCGTACCAGCGACATTTTTAGGCTGGGCGCCGGCCTCGATCGGGCCGCGGCCTACGGTGCGGGCCGCAACGAGCGGCGGCGCGGCCGCCAGTTCGGTTCCACCGTTGCGGCACGCCACGATCTCCTCTTCGGCACGTTCGACAGCCTGACAAAGCGATCGCTGGTCGAACGATTCGACGTGACGTATCGCGCAGCCACGCGTGCGCAGGAGCGCGCTCACACGGTCCATGATCGGCTTCGCCTTGAGATTCGTCTTCGAATCGGCCTCAAAAAGGCGTTCCATGAAGTTTTCGCGGCGCAGCCGATCGCTCAGGCGCGCTTCCAGAAGTTCGTGGGGCGCGTCGATTTGAATCAGCAGATCGGCTTTCGGCGTGACGTTGAGCGCACAGGCGAGCGCCTGCTCGCTCACCGGGCCATGGAACAAGGCGAGCGAACACACCGATTGGACGAACGCCTGGTCAAAGATGATGATGCGATCGGACCGCGACGCATTGTTCCAGACGCGCGAGAGGCGCACGATGTATTGACCGAACCTGACGAACCACACGATGTTTCTGGGCGGCAGCAGCCACAGAAGACGCGCCGTCGTTTGAAACTCGCGGGCGTTCGCCAGCGGACGGCACATCATCATGCCGATCTGGAAGGCGGCGCGCGCGACGCGACGCACGGCGGCTACGACTCCACCACGATCGAAGAGCGAGGTGTGCGCGCCCGGCCGGTAGGTGAAGACGACCTCCGCGACATGGCCATGTTCTCGCAGGCGCTCGGCGAGCGTATGAGCAAACGTCGTCTTCCCCGCGCCGGCGGGACCAAAGAGCTCGATGATCATGGCCTGCTTCCCTGACTTGCTGAACGAACTCAGGAGATCTGCGAGTCCACGCGCCGCGACTCCCCGCCGCCGTCGAAATCGAGTCGTTGAACTCGCGCGTTCATGCCGTTCGGCTCAACAACAGGTCGCTGCCGTCTCCAAACCGGTAGCCGACGTGCCTCTTCAGATCGACTCGGGTCAGCACGGATGCGATGCGCGTTGCCACGGCGGGGTCCCGGCACTCCGCCGCCTCGAGCAGGCGAAGCGCATGGCGGGCGGTGTCCCGCCTCGTGCTCCCCCAGCGCAGGGCAAACAGCACGTCGTCTGCCCAGCCGGCGATGAGCTTCGCTTCCGGTCCCTCCAGCGCAGCGGGGCCGTCGATGATCACAAGGTCATAGGTCTCGCGCATTTGCTGCCGCAGGAACGGCGCCTGCGGGCTCGCAAAGAAATGGAGCAGCCCGCCATCGGCCTCGGGCGCGGGCAGGTATTCGATGGCGAGCTCCGGAATGCGCCCGATCGCGTCGGCGAGCGGCCGCTTGCGCGCCAGCACATCGGACAAGTGGGCCTCGGGTGCAACGAACTTGTGCGAGGCGATGAGCTTGGAGGCCGGGGACGCAGACGAGCGGTCGAAGTCGAGCAGGAGCACGCGCCACTGAAGCCGGGACGCGCACAAGGCGAGGCTCCAGGCCAGAGTCGTCTTGCCTTCGCCGGGGATGCTCGACGTGACGAGGACGACCTTCTGCATTCGCGTCGCAGCGCCGAGCGACGTCGTCGCCGCCAGCACGGAGCGGATCGCCGTCGCGTAAGCGCCGTCAGGCCGCCGCAGCAGGTCCGGCAGGCGGCGCACCGGCCAGCGCGAGAGTTCGGGCACCAGGCCTGCGCAGGGAACGCCCAGGATGTCCGCAGCTTCGGCTTGCGCGTGGATCGTTCGGTCCAGCCGGCCGAAGCCGACCGCGAGCAGGCCGCCGAGAAGGGCGAAGGCGATCATCGCCGGAGGAATCAGAAGGGCCGGGTGCAGCGAGGCCGGTCGCTCCGGCGGCCAGGCCGTCGCAAGCAGGCGCACCTCCGGCTGCGCGAGTTCGATCTGTTCGGCGATCTCCTGCCGCCGCCGCAGAAGCGCCTCGTAGAGTTGCGCCAAGGCCGCGGCCTGCCGCTCGAGGGCGCGCAGTGTCGCGAGATCGCCGGCGGCTCCGCTCGCCGCCTCCTGCAGGAGCTTCAACCGGCTTTCGATCGAGCGGACCTGGGCTTCGGCCGTGCGGCTGTCCGCCTCCAGGCGGCTTGCGGCGACCCCGATTTCATGGACGATGGCGCGGCGCAGATCGTCGCGCTCCTCGCTCGTGACGTCCGCGCGATCCTGGCCGGACTCGCGCTCCGCCAGCTCGGCGAGTCGGCCCGACCCCGCGGCATCCGCGAGCATGGCCGTGGAGGCGCCGCGGCTGCGCAGGGCCTCGAAGCGGCCGAGCCGCTGCTGCGCGGCGGCCGCGCCCGATCGCGCCAAAGCGAGCTGCCGCGCCGCCTGCGCGATCTGCTGGCCTGTCTCGTCGGGAACGCTTCCTTCCAGGGTGCCGTGCGCCAGGCGGAACGACTGCACCGCATTTTCGGCGCGCGCCACTTCGCGTTCTATGTCCGACAGACGATGCGCGAACCAGCTCAGCGCGCGCTCGGCCTGCTCGCGTTGGATGCGGGTGAGGTGCTCCACATAGAGCCGGGCCACCGTGTTCGCGGTCTCCGCCGCCCGACGGGGGTCTGGCGCCATGTAGCCGATGGTGATGACCCTGGAGCGGCGCTCCTGGCTCGCCTTCAGGCCGTGCCTCAGTCGCCGGATCGCGGCGCTCTCGGCCGCAGCGGGCGAGGCCGCCTCGTCCGCCTCGGATGGCGTTCCACGCAGGAGCCGGCCCGCCGAAGACCATGCGCCGCGGATGTAAGTGCGGATGGGCCGGGACAACGAAGCGGGATGCGAGCCGCCCGACGAGTCCTCGGCTTCCTCCGCCGCGTTCCCGGGCGAGCGCAGCGCCTCGAGCGTTCGCCGCAAATGCCCGTCCGACAACAGGACGGTTACGTGGGTCTCGATGGCGGATTCCTCGACGGCCTGCGGAACGGTCGCAGACCCGCCGGTCAGCCCCGCGAAGCGAAAGTCGGCCGCGTCCGGCTGACGAAGTTCGACGATGAGCTGCGCGGTCGCGAGGTAGGACGGCGGGAGCAGCAGGCCCGTGACGGCGGCCAGGACGCCGCCCAGGACGGCCATTCCGACGATCAGCCCCTTCCGCATGCGCAGGCTGTCGGCGACCTGCTGGAAGGCCTCCGCGCCGTCCGTCGGGTCCGGGGCCGGCCGGGCAGGTCGTGCCTTGCCGTCACGCGGCGGCTGTTCCGGTGGCGGCGCGATCGGCAGCCGCACGCGCTTGCCCGTCAGCGTTTCCATGCCTAGCCGCCCTCCAGCGCGGGCTCGAGAATTTCCGTGGCCGGGCGGGCCGCGGGCGCGCCGTGCGCGTCCAGCCACGCCTGCAGCATCAAAATCGCCCACAGCACCCGCGAGCGATCGCGGCGGCCGCTCGCATGCTCCTGCCAGCAGGCCTGAACCGCCTGCGCATCGAGCAGGCCCTGGCTGCGGAGCCGCGGTTCGGCGAGGAGGTCCGCGGCCCATGCCTTCAACGGCCCCCTCAGCCAGCCGCCGACCGGGACGTCGAAGCCCTGCTTCGGCCGCTCGAACAGACGGGGCGGGACATAGCGGGCCAGAACCTCGCGCAAGATCCACTTGCCTTGCCCGTGGCGAACCTTGGCCGTCGTCGGCAGGCGCCAGGCGAACTCGATCACGCGATGGTCGAGCAGGGGGCAGCGCGCCTCCAGGCTCGTCGCCATGCTCGCCCGATCGAGCTTCACGAGGATGTCGTCCGGCAGATAGCCGGCCATGTCGCGGAAGATCAGGGAGGATACGAGGTCGTCGAACGGCGGAGTCGCGTCGGGGCCGGCGCCTTCCGGGCTCAGCGTCAGCGGCAGCTCCGAAAGGCGCGTCATCCGTTTGTACATCTCGCGCGCGCTCGTCGCGGCGACCAGATGCGCGAGCCGGCCCAGGCGATCGCCTTGCAGCGCCCGCCGCACGCCGTTCGGAAGAGGCAGCGCCGCGACGAGGTTCTGCCGCGATCCCCGCGCGAGCAGCGCCATGGCCGCCGCCGCGAGACGACGCAGAACGAGGCGCGAGCCGAACAGCGGATCGAGCCGGGCGGCGACGAAGTGACGAGCATAGCCCGCGAAGCATTCGTCTCCCCCGTCGCCGGAGAGGGCCACGGTGACGTGCCTTCGCGCCAGGCGCGAGACCAGCAGGGTCGGTATCTGCGATTCATCCGCGAACGGCTCGTCCCACACGCGGGGCATTTCGGGAATGACCTCTCTCGCGTCCGCCGGGGTGAGGCGCAGCTCCGTGTGATCGGTTCCGAGGTGACGGGCCACACCGGCGGCATTCACCGACTCGTCGTATGCGGCTTCGCCGAACGCGATGGTGAAGGTGCGCACGGGCCGGGAGGACTGGGCCTGCATCAGCGCCACCACCGTGGAGCTGTCGATCCCGCCCGACAGAAAGGCGCCGATCGGGACGTCGGCGACCATGCGTTCGCGCACCGCCTGGCGCAGCAGGCGGTCGAGTTCCGCCGCCATCTCCCCGTCGCCCGCGGTGCAGAGATCGCTGCGGCCGTTCTCCGCCACTTCGGAGAGCGACCACCAGATGCGCGCTTTCGCACGAAGCGCCTCGGCGTCGGGGGATGCGGCGAGCGCCTCGGCTCCGAGCGACAGGATGCCGGCGGGCGGCAGCTTGAAGACGTTGCGCCAGATGCAGTGTTCGTGCGGCACCCAGCCGTACGCCACCAGGGCGGCGACCGCTTTCGGATCGACCTCCGGCCGGAAATCGGGGACGGCGCCGATCGCCTTCAGTTCGGAAGCGAAGACGATCCCGTTCAGCGTGCGGGCGACATAGAGCGGCTTTTTGCCCATGCGGTCCCGCACCAGGTGGAGGGCACGGGTGCCGCGATCCCACAGGCCGAAGGCGAACATCCCGCTGGTGCGGCGCAGGGTCGCCTCGATGCCCCACTGCTCGAACCCCGCAAGCAGAACCTCGGTGTCGCTGCCCCCTTGGAAAGAGTGGCCGAGCGCCTGCAGGTCCCGGCGCAGAGCGGGGAAATTGTAGATTTCGCCGTTGTACGTAATGACGAAGCGTCCCGAGCGGGAAAGCATCGGCTGCCGGCCCGCCGCCGTCAGATCGACGATCGCGAGCCGCCGATGTCCCAGGGCGATGCCGGCGCTCTGGTCGCTCCAGAAGCCTTCCCCGTCCGGCCCGCGATGGCGTAGGCTGCCTGTCATGCGTTCGATCGCGCTGAGGCGCGCAGAACCGGAAGCGCCGGGAAAGAGCAGAATGCCGGCGATTCCGCACATCGCGATCAACTCCGTTTGCCGATCGGCGCCGGCCGCAACGCCGAGACGCCGACCGCGGCGCAGAAAGCGAGCGCGAACCAGACGATCGGATGGCGGATGATGAAATGGCTGACGCTGAAGACGGCGATCGCCGCGACCATCGCCGCCAGAGCATCGAACCTTGCGCGCAGGGCGAGCGCGAGCGTGCTGCCGACGAGCCAGAGCAGGGCCAGAACGGCGAGAAGGCCGCCCTGCGTAAACACGTCGAGGATCGTGCTGTGGGCCTCGAAGGGAGTCGGAAACACCTCGTGACTGAGGACGTCCGACCGCTCGACATGCGGTCCCGGCCCGAAGCCGACCGCGCCGGACTCCAATCCGCGACGGACCGCCTGGCCCCAGAGTTGCAGCCGCAGCGCCGCCGTGCGCACGCTCGCATCTCCGCCCTTGTCCTTCGCGAGGCCCTTCGCGAAGACCTCCGCTTCATCGACCGCGGCCATGCCATGGGGCGCGAGCGAGATCGCAAGGGGCACGCTCCCGGCCACGAGGAGGAGGGCGAACGCATAGCGAAGGCCGAAGCGGCACTCGGGCGCCGTCAGCCAGGTGCGCAGGCGCAGCAGGGCGAAGAGCGTGCCGGCGATCACCGTTGCAACGAGAAAGGTATCGCTCTTCGTCATCCGGCCGGCGATCAGCGGCAACAGCGCGCCCGCAAGTCCGACGATCCGGCCGGCTCCCCGCGCACTCATGGCCAGGTAGATGGAGACGGGGGCGAGGATCGCGCAGTAGAGAGCGAGCTGATTGGGATTTTCGGACCAGCCGCGGAATCGATCCCAGTACCAGGGCTCTATTGAGGAGAGGCTGAATGCGTCCCACCCCATCGCGATCTGGGGGGCAAGCACCGCATTGCCGAAGACGACCAGGAGCCAGCCGATGCGACGGAAGCCGATTTCCGCGTCCACCGTCGCGAGCGCGAGACAGGTCATGGCCGCCATCAGCAGATAGGCGATCGTGTCGTGCAGCATGCTGGCGGTGTCGGGATGGTCCTTGATCACGAACCCGACGAAGGCGCCGACGCTCAAAGCGAAGGCGAAGACGGTCCAGAACAGGGCGAACCGCGCGAACGCCGGCGTATAGTGACTCCCGGCTCCGGCCATGATGCGCGCCGCCGACAGGCCCAGCCATAGAAACAGGCACGCCTCGCCAGGGCCGAGCGGCAGGCCCGGAATCCGCAGCTGCGATGCCGAAGACAGCACGAGGCCCGCTGCGAGAATGGCGTGGCGGATCATGACGCGCCGCCATCCTGCCGTCGGATCGCTCCGCGCGCGTCCGCCCCCGGCAGAGGCGCGACAAGGGCCCCGTCAGGGCGGCTGCGCGCGAGAACTTGTCGATAGAGCGCGTCATATCGGCCGACGACCGAGTTCAAATCGAACTCCCGTCGCACGCGCTCGGTCGAGCGGCCGCCCATCACCCGGGCGCCGGCGCGATCGCGAAGCAGGTCGAGAATGCGCGCCGCAAGCGCGCCCGGGTCGCGCGGCGGCACGAGATAGCCGTTCCAGAGATGCGTCACCACGTCGTTGCATCCGGGCATGCCTGTCGTCACGATCGGAAGCCCGGCCAGTCCCGCTTCCAGCAGAACGCGGGGGATGCCCTCGCGATACTCGGTCGGGAAGGCGAACACATCCGCCAGTTCCAACAGGGCGGGAACGTCGTTCCGCGCGCCCGGCGCGACCACGTAGGGCGCATGCCGCTCCAGCTCGTCCCGACCGACGGCGAAGGGGCCCTCGCTTTCCCGCGGCCCGACGAGCAGGAAGCGCGCCTGCGGCCGCGCTTCGCACACGATCCGGGCCGCCTGCAGCAGTGTCGGTATGCCCTTCTGCCGGGTGAGCCGGCTCACCGTCAGCACGATCTCGGCATCGCCGCCGAGTCCGAGCTGCGCCCGCAGAGCCGCGGGGGACGGCGCGCCTGCGCGCGCCCGCTCGAAGGCGCCGATGTCGATACCCGACCCTCCGATCAGGATGGCAGGGCTCGCGCCGAGCAGGCCGAACCGGTCAAAGAACGTCTTGTCCTCCCGGTTCTGAAATACGGTCGCCGCCGTCCAGCAGGCGGCAAGCCGCTGCAGCGCACAGTAAACCGGCCGCAATGCGAGATTGCGCAAGCCCTTCGCGGAAAAAACCCACCCCATGCCGTTGATCGTGCGCACCACAGGCACCTTCCCCCGGAGCGCAAAGGGCACGAGCAGATTGGGCTTGGTGTCGAAGGTCTGCACGAGATCCGGCCGCACCTCTCGCACCAGCTCCGCCAGACTTCGGATGGCGGCCGGATGCGCCGTGCGGGTGGCGAACCGATCGAAATGGTAACGGCGATAGGCGAGGTCCGCGCGAAGAAAGGGCTGTCCGTCCCCCGTGCCCGCGGTGCTCACGCGGAAGCCGCGCTCCCGCAGCGCGAGCAGGAACGGAATGCGCAAAACATGATCCTCGCCTCCCACGCAGAGCACGTGCGGCGTCATGATGCTCCCCGACTCCGCGCCTTGGTCGACCATGTTGTTCGACGCACCTTCGCCGCTCCCCTCTCGAACGTCAGGATGACCTCCCCTCGCCGAACGGCGCGACTTGCGCGCACGCCGCCGTGCGTCCACACGAACTGCGTCTGGCAAAACCACCCTATGAAACGGCCCCGCACCTGTCCTCATGCATTCGAATGATTGTGGAAGGCGCGAGCGCACGCCCACGTGCTCGGGCCGACGACATGGGCCGGCCCTGCTCCCATATCCGCTCTGCACAACACGTCTGGCCCGCGCCGACCAGCGGAGACATCCCCGGCCGCACGAAACCGCCGCAAACAGCGGGCACGCCCGCGCCGCGCGCGGTTTACGCCGCGTGATAGCTGCGATACCAGGTCACGAACCGGCGGACCCCTTCCTCCAGGGAGGTCTTGGGGGCAAACCCCACGTCGCGGCGAAGCTCGGAAATGTCGGCCCGCGTTTCCAACACGTCGCCCGGCGGCAGCGCGCATTCGGTCCGTTCCGCCTTGCGGCCGAGCGCCGCCTCGATGAGCGAAATGAGCGCGTTCAGCTCCTCCGGCCGGTCGTTGCCGATATTGTAGACCCTGTGCGGCGCATTGCTGGTCGCGGGATCGGGCCGCGCGGGATCCCAGGCGCGATCCGGAGCCGCGGCCCGCTCGGCGACGCGCACAACGGCCTCGACCACATCATCCACGTAGGTGAAATCGCGTCGGATCTTCCCCGCGTTGGCAACCTCTATGCAGCGTCCCTCGGCTATGCCGCGCACGAACTTGTAGACGGCCATGTCGGGCCTGCCCCACGGGCCGTAGACGGTGAAGAAGCGCAGGCCGGTGGCCGGCAGGCGGAACAGATGGCTGTAGGCGTGCGCCATCAGCTCGTTCGACTTTTTCGTCGCGGCGTAAAGGCTCACGGGGTGATCGACGGAGTGACGTTCGGAGAACGGCAGCACCCCGTTCAGCCCGTAGACCGAACTGGAAGAGGCGTAGACAAGATGTTCTACGCCGGAATGTCGGCAGCCTTCGAGGATATTGAGAAACGCGACGACGTTGCAGGTCACATAGGAATGCGGCTCGACGAGCGCCTGGCGCACCCCGGGCTGCGCGGCGAGGTGAATCACCCGCTCCGGCGCGTGGCGGGCGAAGAGGTCGCGCGTTGCGGCCGTGTCCGCAAGGTCGACGGGCTCCGGTTTGAATTCGGCGTAGGGGAGAAGCTGGGCAAACCGCGCGCGCTTGAGCTCCACGTCGTAGTACGGCGTGAAGCAGTCCACACCGACGACCGGACGGCCCTCGCTCAGCAACCGCTTTGCCACATGGAAGCCGATGAACCCGGCCGCCCCCGTCACGAGCGTCAGCGGCCCGCTTCCGCGACGGACCTCGCGGCGGGTCGGATGCCGGTCCGTGCGGCTGCGGTCCATGGCGTCGGATGCCGGCGTGCTGTTGCCCATGTTCGAGGCTCTGTCTGCGGGGAATTGGGCGGCGACGGGCTACGGCAGAACGGCAAGGCGCCCGAGAAGAGCGACGAGCTCCGCCTGACGCTTGGTCTGCGTCTTCGCGAACACGGATGCGAGCTGCGAGCGGATGGTGGTCCGGCTCAGTCGCCGAATGCGGGCGACATCGCTCGGGGTGCTGCCGCGCGCGAGCAGCAAAGCAAGGCGCGTTTCGGCCAGCGTGAGGCCAAACACATGCTGAAGCGTCGCCGGATTCGGCTCCGGATGGGCGTCGAGGTCCAAAAGGATGACGATGCTGGTCCCGTCCGACGTGACTTCGTCGACATGGTTCAGAACGAGCGTGAAGCCTTCCGCGAAAGACGTGGCCGCCCAGCACACGGATCCCTGCGGTATCTTCGCTCGCGCGCGGTCCAGCAACCGGTGAAAGGTTCTGGAGAGTCCGTCGACGCGGTCCGTGCCGCCGCCTTCGCGTTCGAGAATGATGCGAGCCGTCGCATTCGACTCGACGACCTTGCGATCGTTCAAGACAAGGTAACCGCAGCCGATACGCTCCAGCATGCTGAGCAGCGTGGTGTGGCGCCTGGCATTCCAGGACGACGCGTCGCCATCGCTCTCGCTCGGCGCTTCCGACCGCACGGGCGACAGTGTGCGACGCGCCAATGACCCGCGCGTTCGACCGTCCGTAGAAGCATCCGACGCCCTCGCGCTGGCGAGCTTGTTCGACATGAGCATGTTTGGGGTTCCTGATACGGCGGCACGTCGCACTCGTTAAACGAGCTTTGCGGACGCGTGTAAATAACTCGAAAGGATTACCTCATCCGGCTCCACCACACGCGGGCGGAACGGCCGTGGCACTCGCCTTCGCGCCTGCGTCATTCAAACGTACGAAGACAGTGTCCCGCCACGCGCCTACCATCGCGAAACGTCGACCGGGACGTCGACCGGGGGCGCGACAAACAGGCGAGTTTCGCCAACAACCCCAAGCTGCACGGCGACGCAAGCCGCACGGCGACGCCGGCGCAAAACAGAACAGACAACAACAGACAGAACAGACAACAACAGGAGGTGCATATGAAGGCGGTGATCCAATGTGGCGGCAAGGGCATGCGTCTGCGGCCATACACATCGGTCCTGCCGAAACCATTGATGCCGATCGGATCGCGGCCTGTGCTGGAGCTGCTGCTCAAATGGCTGCGGCGCAACGGCATCGAGGACGTCTTCATCACGACCGGCTATCTCGGTCACCTGATCCGCAGCTTCTGCGGCGACGGCACCCAGTGGAACCTGAAGATCACCTATACCCAGGAGCTGGAGCCGCTCGGCACCATCGGCCCTCTTTCCCTTTTGCGCGAGCAGTTCGATGCGCCTTTTTTGGTGCTCAATGGCGACGTGCTGACGGACCTCAGCCTCAATCGGTTCGTGAGCTTCCATCGCCAACATCGGGGGCTTGTCACGATCGCGACGGCCACCCGCAACATCAAGATGGAATTCGGCGTGATCGATGAGGTCGACGGCCGGCTCACTGGCTTCCGCGAGAAGCCGGCGCTGTCCCACCTCGTCAGTATGGGACTCTACTGCATGAACCCGTCCGTCCTGCCGTTCATTCCGTCGGGCGTGCCGTTCGGGTTCGACGATCTCATGTTCCAGATGCTGGAGCAAAGCGCGCCCGTGCACATCTTCAAGCACGACGGCCTCTGGCTCGATATCGGCCGTGTGGAAGACTTTCACAAGGCGCAGGAAATCGCGTGGGACGAGCAGTCGCCGGTGCTGGCGAGCGACGTCGCCGCGTGAACGCCGCCGCGTGAACGCCGCCGCGCGCTCGTGCGCCTCACGCGGGCGCGAGCGCCTCTCAGCCTGGAGACTCTCGAATGCTGCTGGTATCGGAGCCGGTTCTGGGCGCGCCGGAGAAGTCCGCTCTGTCGGAGGTCATCGACAGCGGGTGGATCACGATGGGGGCGCGCGTGCGCGCCTTCGAGGAGGCTTTCGCGCGGCTCCACGGGGCCGAGGATTCGGTCGCCGTCGGCTCCTGCACCGCCGCCCTGCACCTCATCCTGCACGCGCTCAAGATCGGGCCGGGCGACGAGGTGCTGGTGCCCTCGTTGACGTTCGTGGCCACGGCGAACTGCGTCCTCTACGTGGGCGCCACGCCGGTCTTCGTCGACATCGACTCGGCGGACGTTCCGTTGATGTCTCTCGCCGAGGCCGAAGCGAAGTGCACGGGGCGCACCAAGGCCGTCATCCTCATGCATTATGCGGGCTATCTCGCCGACCGCGAGGCCTGGCAGGCGTTCGCCCGCCGCAAAGGCCTGTTCCTCATCGAGGACGCCGCCCACGCGCCGGGCCTGCCCACAGCCGGCACGTTCGGGGATGCGGCGGCCTTCAGCTTCTACGGCAACAAGAACATGACGACCGCCGAAGGCGGCGCGGTCATCGCGCGCGACAGTTCGCTGCGCGAGGCGATCCGACAAGCGCGCGGCCACGGGATGACGAGCGGCACGCATCAGAGGGTGAACAGCCGCACCCCGGATTACGACGTGACCATGCTCGGCTTCAACTATCGGATGGACGAGCTGCGGGCAGCGATCGGACTGGTCCAGTTGAAGAACCTCCCAAGATGGAACGAACGCCGGCGGCGCCTGACCGCGCTCTATCGCCGGCTGCTCGCCGAGCGCTGCCCTTCGGTCGCCGCACCGTTTTCGGCGCCGCGGGAGTCGGCGCACCACATCATGCCGATCCTTCTGCCTCCAGGCCGCGATCGGCAACCGGTGATCGATCGGCTGCGGGACTGCGGCATCCAGACGACGATTCACTACCGGCCGGTCCACCGCCTCACGCTCTACCGGGACCTCTACCCGTCCGTCAGTCTGCCCCGCACGGAAGATTTTGCGCGGCGGGAGCTGACCGTACCCCTGCATCTGCGCATGCCTCCGCAGGCGGTCGAGACGGTCGTAACCGCGCTGGCGGCAGCCGTAGAGCCCGGCGCAGCGATCGGAGCCGTGGCATGACCGCGCGGCCGATGCAAAGCGCGCTGCCGCTGCCGCGCGAGGCGCGAAGCGCCGCCTTGCGGCGCGCGACCGACCTCGTCCTCGCCGCTGCGGCGGCCCTCCTGCTCGCGCCGGTCATGCTCGCCGTCGCGGTCGCCATCTGGGTGGATACGGGGCCGCCGATCCTCTTCTCGCAGCTTCGGCTGGGGAGACAGGGGCGGCTTTTTCGCATGTACAAGTTCCGCAAGTTCGCCACGAACTGCGGCACGGAAGGGTCCCCGCTCACGGTGGAGGGCGATCGTCGTCTCACCGCCGTCGGCCGCATCCTCGCCGCCACCAAGCTCGACGAGCTGCCGCAGCTGTGGAACGTTCTCAAGGGCGAGATGTCGATCGTCGGGCCGCGCCCGGAGTCGCTCGCCTTCGCGGACTGCTTCCGCGACGGCTTCGAGCGACTGCTCGACCACAAACCCGGACTGCTTGGCCCGAGCCAGATCCTGTTCCGCCACGAAGGCCGGCTCTATCCGCCGGATATGGACCCCTCCGATTTCTATCGGAAAGTCCTGTTTCCGACCAAGGGTCGGATCGACCTCGCCTATTTCCCCCGCCGCACCTTCGCGTCCGACCTGGGGTGGATCGCGCGCGGCACCCTGGCGGTCTTCGGCTGGGAGACGCGACGATGAGGCGGCTGTCGACGACGCGGTTACGCAGCCGGGCCGCGGCGGCCCGCCCGATGCAGATGGGCACGATCCATGAAGTATGACGGCGTTAAGGTCCTCGTCACAGGGGCGGACGGATTCATCGGATCGCATTTGACCGAGGCTCTCGTCGCCTCGGGCGCCAGCGTCACGGCGCTTGCCCTGTACAATTCCTTCGACAGTCACGGCTGGCTGGACGACCTGCCGGAACCCACCCGGCGCAAGGTCAATCTCGTGCGGGGCGACGTGCGGGACCCGGCGTTCACGGCGCGCATCGTGCAGGGGCAGGAGATCGTGTTCCACCTCGCCGCGCTGATCGCGATCCCTCACTCCTATCTCGCCGCCCAGTCCTACGTGGAGACGAACGTCACCGGCACACTCAACGTGCTCGAGGCGGGGCGACAATGCGGGACGGAGCGGATCGTCCACACGTCGACGAGCGAGGTCTACGGCACGGCGCTCACCATGCCGATCACCGAGTCGCATCCCCTGCAGGGGCAGTCGCCCTACTCGGCGTCGAAAATCGGCGCGGACATGATGGCGGAGGCTTTCGCGCGCTCGTTCGGCCTTCCGGTCGTCATCCTCAGGCCCTTCAACACGTTCGGTCCCCGGCAGAGCGAACGGGCGATCATCCCGACCCTCATCCGGCAGGCGCTCGATCCGTCCTGTCCTGCGATCATGGTCGGCGACACGTCGCCGGTGCGCGACCTCACCTTCGTCAGCGACACGGTCGCGGCATTCATGGCCGCCGGGGCGGCGCCCAAGATCGCGTACGGCTGCCCCTACAATGCCGGCAGCCAGCGCGCCAGCCCCGTCAGCGACCTGATCGACATGGTGATCGCGCTGACGGACTGCGGCAAACGCGTGCAGCAGGAGGACAGCCGCTTCCGTCCGACGAATTCCGAGGTCCGCGCCCTGCTCGCCGACTGCGCCCGCTTCGAGCGCGAGACCGGATGGCGGCCCAAGGTCAGCCTGCGCGACGGACTGGAGCAGACCATCGCGTGGTGGCGCGCGCGCCTCTCCCAGGGCCGCGTGCGCCGCCAAAAGGACTTCATCACATGAGCGCGCGCGCCACGAGAGCCCGGCGAGCCGCCCTGAACGCCGGCGGCCTCACGCTGCTGTCCTTCGCGGCGCTTGCTGCGGTTGCCGTCGCGGCGACGGAAACGCTCACGACCGCCCGGTTCATCCCGGCTGCGCCCATGGCGCTGCCGGACTATCTGACGCCCGCGATCGACGAGGCTTCCGGAAACACCTTTCACCGCGTCACCTATCCCGGCGCCATGGGCGCGGGCGTGATCTGCGGCCCCGACTACTGCACCCACCGCTATTCGAGCGCTCAGGCCTGGAACGCGGATCAGAGCCTGCTCGTGATCATCAACGGCTGCAACGGCTACTGCTTTCTTGACGGGCAGACCTACCTCCCGCTGTTCCGCAGATCGTGGTCGCGCGAATGCGAGTGGCATCCGGACGATCCGGAGGCGATGATCTGCGTCGGCGGCCGCGCCATTTCCCTTTGGGCGCCGCGGAGCGATCGCGACGAGGTGATCTACACCGCCGCCAACCACCAGAGGCTGCAGTTCGGTCCCAACAAAGGGAACCCGTCGCGAGACGGCCGGCGCATCGTGGTGCGCGCCACCGCCGACAACGGCGCGCAGGTCGCGTTCGCCTACGACATCGCGGCGCGCCGGAAGTTTCCCGACATTCATCTTGCCGACCTGCCGGGAAAGAACGACATGTGCACGATCTCGCCGGCCGGCGCGCATGTGCTGTGCTCGCAGAACCTGACGAACGGCACCGACCAGGCCTTCGTCTTCACGGTGGACGGCGTTCGCGTCCAGAGCTGGACGGAGCACCATCGGCCGGGCCACGGCGACATGACGGTGGATGCCGACGGAAACGAGGTCTATGTCGGCATCAGCAAGGCCGTGCCCGACATGTACCAGATCATCAAGCGGCGGCTCACGGATGGATTCGTGACGGCGCTCGCCCCCTATGGCACCGCCCAGCATGCGTCCTTGCGCGCGCTGCGTCGACCCGACTGGGTGATCCTGAGCTACGCCGGAAGTCCCGACACGGTCGTGCGATATCCCCATTGGGCGCCATTCGCCCGCGAAGTCGTCGCGCTGCGCATCGACGGCAGCGGCGAATTCCGCCGCATCGCTCACACGCGCAACGCACCTCACGACTATTGGAGCGAAACGCATGCCTCGCCGTCCCCGAACGGATCGCAGATCATCTGGTCGAGCAACTGGGATCAGCCCGGCGGGCCGGTCTCCGATTTCGTCACGCGCCTCAGATGGTGAGCGAGAGGGCCACGTGCGCGAAAAACTCAAGCGCGAGAGGACCGCCATGGCATTCGCCCTCAACGGAACACTGCGGCGCTCCGTCGCCGCGGCCGGTCTCGCAGCGACGTTCCTGCTCGGGGCCGGCGAGCGCGCGCCGGCGCAGTACCGGCTGTCACCCGGCGACGCGGTGGAGATCGCCATAGCCGGGCTTCCTGACCAGCGGCATCGTGTGGTGATCCAGGCAGACGGCACGATCGTCCTGCCGAGCGTCGGCTCCGTATCGGTGGCCGGGCTCACGCCCGCCGAATTGCAGGCGCACATGGAAGCGGTGTTGCCGACGAAAGTCCTCCGCCAGCGCATGCCGGACGGACGTGAAAACATCGCGGTCGTCAGACCCGGCGACATCACCGCCACGGTCGCGGAATACAGGCCCGTCTATGTCACGGGCGACGTGCTCACCCCGGGACAGCAGGCGTACCGGCCGATGATGACGGTGCGCCAGGTCGTCGCGGTCGCGGGCGGATACAGTCTCCTGCGCTCGACCGCGGCCCAGCCGGGCCTCGATCCCGTCGACCTGCGGCGGGATTACGAGTCCTATTCCATCGACTACGCCAAGGAATATTTCCGCGTGTTGCGCATCCGCGCGGAGCTGAACGACGAGGAGACGTTCGATCAACGGCCGCCGCGGATCGCATTGGTTTCGGCGCCCGCCCTCGCTGCGGTCGTGCAAGCCGAAGCGGAGACGTTGAAGGTCGCGCTGACCGATCATCGCCGCGAGCGGCGCTATCTCGACAACGCCATCAAGCAATCGGACGAGCTGATCGTGTTGCTGACGCAGCAAGAGGAAGACGAGGAGAAGGGCGTCAAGGAGGACGCCCACGAACTGGACCGCGCCATCAAGGCGTACGGTTCGGGAAATTTGCCAAGTCCCCGCGTCGCGGAAATCCGGCGCGCCTTGCTGTTCTCCGCGACGCGGCGCCTGCAGACCAGCGTGGAGCTGATGCGCGCGCGGCGCCAGCGGGAGGACTACGGGCGGCAGCTCGAGCGCATCGGCAGCCAGCGACAGATCAATTTGCTGCGCGAGCTCAAGGAAGCGCACGTGCGCCTGACGGATCTGGGCATCAAGCTGCAGGCGTTGAGCGTCAAGCTGCAGCCGACGGGCGCAACAGCCCCGGAGCCGGTCGGCAGAGACAGCCTCCGTCCGGAAGTGACCATCGTCCGCCGAACGGGTCAGCAGTGGAATCGGAAAAGCGCAGCGGAAGACGCCGAGGTCGAGCCGGGAGACGTCATCGAGGTCGTTTTCCGGCCGGACGTCAACGGGCGGGCGAGCCAATGAGCGAAGCCGGCGGCGGGCGAGCCCAACCCGTCGTTCCTGTTGCCGTCTTCGTTCAAGTGTCGACGCCGTGTCCCGCGCGCGGCGCAGCCGGAAGCGGGCGCGGCGTGGTGCGCCGCAGCCGCACTCCGGTCGACCAGCCGCGCAGACGGCTCCTCGGCAACGGCGAAGTCGCCTTCGAGAACGACGGGGCGGCCGACGAGAACGAAGGGGCGGCCGGCCCCCAAGGTCTTTCGCGATTGCCGCGTCGACGCCGCCGCCGAAAAGGAGTCTCGACCGTCGTTTGGGCAATTGGCTTGCACGGTGATCTCGTTTCGAACACAATGCGTGGTACAGCCGCCGGCTGATGATCGGGACGCGCCGCAGAGCGAGCGGATCGAACGGCGAGCGGACGCCTGCCCACAGCCCATTTCATGAATGGCCTGCCGGTGTGGCCGACGAGAACGCTGCGCTCCCGTTTCCAGTCTGCTTTGACAAGGGGTCATGCCGCGTCCGAGCCCCCGGTCGGCTGGCGGTCCGCGCGAAAGGATCAGAAATGCCTTGCGTTCTCATCGCGGACGACCACGGCCTGTATCGCCGCGGACTCCGCGCGGCCCTCGAAACGGCGAAGCCCGGCGTCGCGGTGATCGAGGCCGACGGCATGGGATGCCGTGCTGACGCTTCTCGAGGAACACACCGACATCGACATCGCGCTCGTCGATCTCAACATGCACGGCGTCATCTCCTTCGGCGTTCTCAAGGAGATTCGCGAGAGCTATCCGAACACCCGCTTCGTCATAATTTCTGCGTCCTGCAATCGGCTCGACATTCTGGAAACGTTGCGCATCGGCCTGCACGGCTTCATCTGCAAGGCGCAGTGGGAGACGGAGATCATCGCCGCGGTGTTCGACGTGCTGTCCGGGCGGATCTACGTGCCGCCGCTGCTGGCCAAGCCGCCGGCTGATGCCGACGTTGAAAGCGCGGAGAAAAGCCTTTCCGAGGCAAAGGGCAGCCTGGACCGGAGCCTGGACACACGGCGGCTCACGCCCCGCCAGCGCGACGTCCTCAAGCTGATGGCGGAAGGCCTCTCCAACAAGGAGATCGCGCGCAAACTCTCGATTGCGGAAGCGACGACCAAGATCCATGCCGCCGCCCTGATGCGCGCGCTCGGCGTTCGCAACCGCACCGAGGCGGCCGTCCTCGTCAAGACCTGGTTAGACAAACAGCAGTTGTAAGTGGCTCGATCCGCTCCCCTTGTCGCAGCGGACGCCGGCCCCCGCATGGGGCATCGTCAGCGTGTAGCGCAGACCGCCGGGGATGAGGTCCATCCGCGCCGAATCCCCGAGGAGCGGCGGCCCGTCGAGGCCGATGATGAACGACCCGTATCCCCGCCGGTCGATTCTGCCGATGTCGCGACCGTTCGATTCGGTCCACTCGAAGACGATCTTGCTGGTCGAGCCGTCGACGTTGGCGAGCCTCCAGCGGACACTCACCTGGCCCGAGGGAACGCTGAGCGTGCCGTGCTTGGCGGCGTTCGTTGCGAGTTCGTGAACGATCATGGAGAAGCTCTCGGCGGCGCCGCCGGCGAGGCGCAGCGGCGGCCCTTCGACGCTGACCCGATCATCCGACTCGTAGGGGGCCAGTTCGAGGCGGACCAGTTCTTCGATGGAGGCGTCCTCCGAAAGTTCACGGACGAGAAGATTGTGGGTCACTTCGAGCGCCCGCAGCCGCTGCGTGAGGGCGTTCCGGTAGCTCGGCACGTCGTCATAATGCTGCGCCGTCAGTCCGACGACCGAGAGAATGACCGGAAACAGATTTTCGATGCGGTGGCGCAGCTCGTGGATGATGATGTCCCGCTGGGCTTCGCGCGTGCGCATGAGTTCCGCGTGGCGGCGCATGGTGACGTCGGAGGAGACGCCGAGCATCCGTGTCATCTCGTCCGTCTTTTCGAACCGCCCGCGCAGATTGATCCATCGGAGGCCGCCGTCCGCCGCGCCGACCCGCACTTCGAGCTCGAATTCCGTGTTGCGCGGCGACCGGCTCGACAGGGCGGATTGCACGGCATCCCGATCCTCCGGATGAATGGCCTCGAACACCGCGGCGAGCGGCCGGTTGTGCTGGGGCTGAAGACCCAGATCCCGCCAGAAGGCCTCGTTCCCCGACACCTGGCCGGCGTCGAGGTCCAGCTCCCAGGTGCCCAGCCGGCCGGACGCGAGCGCGAGCTGCAATTGGCGCGTCTGCCGGTCGAGCGCGGTAACCGCCTCCACGAGATCGTGAATGTCCGTGAGCACGCCGAGCCAGCGCACCACGTCTCCGTTAGCGGCGCGCAGCGGGTGCGCGCGCCCGATGACCCAGCGGAAGGCGCCCTCGGCCGTTCGCAGCCGATGGCGGCTTTCCCATGGCCGTTCGCGACGCACCGCCTCGGCCCAACGCGCGAGCAGCGGTCCGAGATCGTCGGAGTGCACGGCGCGCTGCCAGCCGAAGCCCTCGGCCTCGGACGCCGGCAATCCGGTGAGATCGCTGAAGCGCGGATTGATGTATTCGTAGAAGCCGTCCGAACGCTGCATGAAGACGATATCCGGCACCGCGTCGACCGCGATGTGGAAGCGCTCTTCGCTCTCGCGCAGGCTCAGTTCGGCGCGCTTTCGCGGCGTGATGTCGACACAGACACTGACCGCGCCGACAATCTGCCCCGCGGCGTCGCGCATCGGGCTCGCATTCACCATGAGGCAAAGGGACTTCTCGTCGTCGAAGCGAGCCTCGATCTCTTCGCCTTGCACGTGCTCGCCCCGGGCGGCGCGCCGAAGGGGCAGCGCATCGGCGTCGGTGAGGGGCGCGTCGTTCTGATAGAGCCGCACGTGCTTGAGCGGCAGCTCGGAAAGCTCGGCCAAGGCCTCGTCCTCCGCCGCATCGAGACGGAAGAGCTTGCGGGCATAACTGTTCGCCGCCGCCCTGCAGCTGCTGCGGTCGTACGTGAACCAGATGGCGGCGGGAGCCGTGTCGACCAGCGTCTCGAGCTCCGCGGTGCGCGCCGACAGCGCGTCCTCGGCGGCGCGGCGCGCCGAGACGTCCTGCACGATCGCGACGTAATAGCCGGGCCTGCCTTCCGCATCGCGCACGTGCGATACGGTTTGGCTCGTCCACACCGTCTGGCCGTCCTTTCGGATCAGGCGCTTTTCGGCCGTGTAGGACGGCAGCTCGCCGGCCGCGAGGGCGCAGGCCGCAGCACGGTCGACGTCGACATCGTCCGGATGGGTGATCGCCCGAAGATCAAGCCGATCGAGCTCGCCGCGCGAATATCCAGTGAGGTCGCACAGGCCGTCGTTGAACCGCAGCCAGCGACCGTCGAGCGTCCAGTAGGCGATGCCGACGGCCGCCTGTTCGAAGGCCGAGCGGAACTGCTCCTCGCTCATCTCGGCTCGGCGCTGGCTTTCGCGCGCGACGGCGAGAGCCGCCTCGAGTCGTGCGAGGATGCGGCGGCGGTATTCGAACGAAACCGCGACCGTCGTGCCGGCGAGGATGAACAGGCCGGCATATGCGAGGCTGTTCAAAGGGTCGACCGGCGCGCCGTCGAAGCTGAAGAAGCCGAGGGCCAGAGACAGAAGGATCGCGATCAGGCTCGACCCGAAGCCGGCGATCAGCGAGGTCGCCACGACGGCGGGGATGTAGGCGATGAAGATCGCCTTGTCGCCCAAAAGACCGTCGAGCCACGATCGCAGGGCAAACGCCAGGGCAACCGCCAGCACGGGAACGAGCAGGCCAACGAACGCCGAACCGTGGCGCCGCCACCGGCCCGATGCGACGGTCGGGTCGGGCCTCTCGCTCACGGCGGTCTCCTGAACGCCTGACCAAGACAGCGAGGGCCCTGACACTAACGCTTCTCGCCTTCGGGCGATGTCGAGGATGTTCGCGCCCAAAGCTTCGGGGATGAAGGGTTCGGGATGGGCATGTGGTGCTCCAAACAGGGTTCGAGGGTGTCTGCGAGGTCGGCAAGGCTCGGCAATTCACCGCCGCAAACGGCGATTTCGGCAATCAGCCCGCAAAAGCGCCGGCCCCGGTCGATCGGCGAGGCCG
>JADGHE010000046.1 GCA_019689555.1 Variibacter sp.
GTCGAGAAAGAGCGCCTTCATCGCATGTCCGGGTGGGCCGGGGCGGGCCGGCCGGTCGGGTTCGTGAATTCACCCTAGCGGTTTTGGCAAGGTCCGTCACCGCGGCCGGCGCATCCCCGGTACACACTGTCCGCAAAGCGGGCTTCCGGGCGGCGCCGTCAGGGCCTCTGGTGGAGCCGTTCCATTCGATGGTACTCCTCGCGCCGCCCGCCCGCCGGGGCGCGCAAGAGAACGAATGGGGGAGACGCCATGGCAGGGGAATTCGCCGGCAAGGTCGTCGTCGTCACCGGGGGCAGCCGCGGCATCGGACGGGCGATCGCCGCCGCCTTCGCGCGCGAGGGAGCGCAGACCGTTCTGGCCGCCACGACGCAGAAGAATCTCGAGGCCGCCGCGGACGCGATCGCGGCGACCGGGGCGCCGCGGCCCGCCATCGTCGCCGGCCACCTCGGCAGCCTGCAGGCCTGCCAGGCGGTGTACGGGCTGGTGAAGGAGACCTTCGGCCGCTGCCACGTCCTGGTCAACTGTGCCGGCGCCACCAAGGCGGGCTCCTTCCTCGACCAGCCGGACGAGGACTGGATCGACGGCTTCGCGACCAAGTTCTTCGGCACCGTGCGGCTCTGCCGGCTGCTCTGGCCCATGCTCAAGGAGGCGCAGGGCCACGTCGTCAACATCGCCGGCGGCGCGGCGCGCACGCCGGACGCGACCTTCCTCGTCGGCGGGGCGGTCAACGCCGCCATGCTGAACTTCACCAAGGGCCTGTCGCAGCTCGGCAAGAGGGACGGCGTGAACGTCAACGCCATCCTGCCGGGCATGACCGAGACCGACCGGGTGATGGATCTCATCCGTCAGCGCGCGACGGCGACCGGGACGACCGTCGAGGAGGCGCGCAAGGCGATGCTCGAGAAGAGCGGCACCCGGCGCATCGGCAAGCCCGAGGACATCGCCGAGCTCGCGCTGTTTCTGTGCTCGCCGCGCGCGAGCCACATCCAGGGCACGAACATCGCGGTCGACGGCGGCGCCACCCCCGGCGTCTATTAGAAGCTCGGGCGTCGTGAATGCCCGCCGTCCTGCGGGGCGCGCGAAGCGAGCCTCGAAGGAGACGGGCCATCCGCGGAAGGGGGGCTGCGGCTCCGCTCCCCGAAAGCGTGCGCCATTTTCCAACAGGGATCGTTCCGGATTAGAAGGTGGACCGTGGAAACGATGGGGCGAAAGGAGATCGACATGCCGCATGTGAGGCTGATGGCGCGCCGCGCCGGCGCCGTCTTGAGCCGCGGGCTTTCGGCCGTGGCGGGCCTGGCGCTGCTCGCCGCGGGAACGGCCTCCGCTCAGGAGAAGGTCAACGTCGGGGCCTTGCGCTTTGTCTCGAACGGCGGCCTCTTCGTCGCCGCCGAAAACGGCTACTTCAAGGACGAGGGGCTCGACGTCGATCTGAGATTCTTCGATGCGGCGCAGCCGATCGCCGTCGCGGTGGTTTCGGGCGACCTCGACCTCGGCGCCACCGCCTTCACGGCCGGGCTCTACAATCTCGCCGGCAAGGGCGGCCTCAAGGTGATCGCCGCGCAGGCGCGCGAGAAGAAGGGCTATCAGGGCAACGCCGTCCTCGTCTCCAATGCGGCCTGGGACAAGGGCTTTCGCAAGCTCGAGGACTTCCCCGGCCACTCGCTCGGCATCACGCAGATCGGGTCCTCGTTCCACTACCAGATCGGGCAGATCGCGCGCGCGAAGGGCTTCGACCTCAACAGCGTGAGCCTCAAGCCCCTGCAGTCGCTCTCCAACATGGCGGCCGCGCTCAAGGGCGCGCAGGTGGATGCGGTCATTATCGCACCCCACATCGCGCGGGCGCTGATTGCGGCCGGTGACGCCAAGCTCATCGGCTGGTACTCGGACATCGACGAATATCAGTTCGGCGCCCTCTTCGCCTCGCCCAAGGCCATCGAAACCCGCCGCGCCGCCGTGGAGAAGTTCGTGCGCGCCTACCAGAAGGGCACGGCCGCGTTCTACGAGGCCCTGCTCGCGCGCGATGCGTCCGGCGGGCGCGCGCCCGACCCCGCGAGGTTCGAGAGCGCGGCCAAGGCGGTCGGCAAATACGTCTATCCCAACGACCCGCCGGCCCAGGCCGTGGGCAAGGTCGAGGCCTCGACCTATTATGTGGACCCGCAGGCGCGCCTTGATGTCGGCGACATTTACAAACAGGTCGAGTGGCTGAAGAGCCAGGGTCTCGTGGACAAATCCGTCGACCCCAAGGCCTTCATCGATCTGTCGTTCGTACAGGGGCACACGAACGTGCCGCAGTGAGCGGCGCCGGCATGCGCCGCGCCGCGGCGGTCCGGCCTGGGGCCGCGGTGCCCGCACCCTCCCGCATCTTTCGCCGCGCCGGCGCATCGAGGGACGCTGCGACGCCGGCCGCGCCCCCTTCCGCCGCCCGCCTCCCCTTGCCAGCGCAGCGTCTGCCTGAGACGATACGGGCGCCGAACTCCAGGCGGCGTCGACCCCGCGCCGGCGCCGAGACGGGAGGATACCATGCCGCAGAATGGAGGCACGAGCCCCAAGGGTTCCCGGTGCATCGCGCTGGTGGGCCCATTCCAGAGCGGCAAGACGACGCTGCTCGAAGCGATCCTCGCCCGCACCGGCGCCATTCAGCGGCAAGGGGCGGTCGAGGCCGGAACGACGGTCGGCGACTCGAGCCTCGAGGCCCGTCAGCACCAGATGAGCATCGAGGTCTCGTTCGCGACCACGACCTATCTCGGCGAGACCTACACCTTCATCGACTGCCCCGGCTCGGTCGAGTTCATTCACGACATGCGTGCGGTGCTGCCGGCCGTCGACGCCGCCGTCGTCGTGTGCGAGGCCGACGAACGGAAGGTGCCGCAGCTTCAGCTCATTCTGCGGGAGCTTGAGGACCTCGGCGTCCCCCGCATTCTCTTCCTCAACAAGATCGACAAGGCCGACAAGCGCGTGCGCGAGACGCTGAAGATTCTTCAGCCGGCCTCGCGCGTGCCCCTGTTGCTGCGCCAGATCCCGATCTGGTCGGCCGAGATCGTGATCGGCTTCGTCGATCTCGCGCTCGAGCGCGCCTTCGTCTACCGCGAGCATGCCCCGTCGGAGGTCATCGAACTCGCGGGCGAGAATCTGAGCCGCGAGAAGGAAGCGCGGTTCACGATGCTGGAGACGCTCGCCGACCACGACGACGAGCTGATGGAACAGCTTCTGGAGGACATTCCGCCCCCGCGCGACAAGGTGTTCGACGACCTCGGCAAGGAGCTGCGCGAAGGCCTCATCTGCCCGGTGCTGCTGGGCGTGGCCACGCGCACCAACGGCGTTCAGCGCCTCCTGAAGGCGCTGCGGCACGAGGCGCCGGGCATCGCCGAGACGGCGCGGCGACTCAAGGTCGAGAGCAACGGCGACGCGGTCGCCTATGTGCTGAAGACGTTCCAGACCACGCACGGCGGAAAAATGTCCGTCGTGCGTGTCCTGAGCGGGTCGATCGGCGACGGCTTGACGCTCAGCTCGCCGCGCGGCGAGGCGGGGCGCGTCTCCGGCGTGTTCAACCTGACCGGGCACAACGGCGAAAAGCGCGGGCCGGCGGAAGCGGGCGAGACGGTCGGTCTCGGCAAGCTCGATCACGCCGCCACGGGCGACACGCTGAGCTCGGGCCGCCAGGCGCATCCTGCCGTCGCGACCGTGACGCCCTATCCGCCGGTGCTCACCATCGCCATCGCGGCCAAGGAGCGCAAGGACGACGTGAAGCTCGGGCAGGCGCTCACCAAGCTCGTGGAGGAGGACCCCTCGCTCACCGTGGTGCACAATGCCGAGAGCCACGAGGTCGTCGTCGGCGGCCAGGGCGAGATGCACCTGCGGGTCGCGACCGAACGGCTCGCCTCCCGCTTCGGCGTCGCCATCGTGACGCGCCCGCCGACGGTCGGCTATCGCGAGACGATCCGCAAGGGCATCGTGCAGCGCGGGCGGTACAAGAAGCAGTCGGGCGGGCACGGCCAGTTCGGCGACGTCCTGCTCGACATCAAGCCGCTGCCGCGCGGCGCCGGCTTCACCTTCGACGAAACGATCACCGGCGGCGTGGTGCCGCGCAACTACATTCCGGCCGTCGAGGAAGGCGTCATCGACGGCCTGAAGCAGGGGCCGCTCGGCTTCCCCGTCGTCGACGTCGCGGTGACGCTGATCGACGGCTCCTACCACACCGTCGACTCCTCCGACATGGCGTTCCGCACCGCCGGCCGGATCGCGATCGCGGAAGGGCTGCCGCAGTGCAGCCCGGTGCTGCTCGAGCCGATCATGCAGGTGGAGATCGTCTGCCCGTCGGAGGCGACCGCCAAGGTGAACGCCATCGTCTCGGCCCGCCGCGGCCAGCTCCTGGGCTTCGATACGCGCGAGGGCTGGACCGGCTGGGACGTCGTGCGCGCGCTGATGCCCGAGGCGGAGATCGGTGATCTGATCGTGGAGCTGCGCTCGGCCACGGCGGGCGTCGGCACCTTCACGTGTCGGTTTGACCACATGGCCGAACTCACGGGACGTGCGGCGGACCAGATCGTCGCGGCGCGGCGCGCCGCGGAGTAGAATCGCTCGGTGCCCCCCGGGAATCTGCGGGTCGATTCCGGCGCGGGCGCCGCCTCGCCTTCCGCCGGCTGCGGCCGGCGCGGCGGCGGGGCCCGGAACAACGCTGCGATCCCTGCACCGCCCATCGCGGGCCGCCGAACGGGTCGTCGGTCATGAGTGCCATTCCCCTCCTCACCGCAGAAGTCGCCGAAAGCCGGCTCGACATCGTCGTCGCCGACATCACGACGCTCGCCCACGACGCCATCGTGAACGCGGCGAACCGCACGCTGCTCGGCGGGGGCGGCGTGGACGGCGCGATCCACCGCGCCGCGGGGCCGGACCTCCTCGCCGAGTGCCGCACGCTGGGCGGCTGCGAGACGGGCCAGGCCAAGATCACGCGCGGCTACCGCCTGCCGGCGCGCCATGTCATCCATGCCGTCGGCCCGGTGTGGAAGGGCGGGACGGCGGACGAGGACAACCTGCTCGCCTCCTGCTACCGCACGGCGCTCGCGCTCGCGCGCGAGCATCGCCTGCGGTCGATCGCCTTTCCGGCGATCTCGACCGGCGTCTACGGCTTCCCGGCCGACCGCGCCGCGCGCATTGCGGTCGGCACCGTGGTGTCGGATCTCTCCGCGCGGTCCGGCGGGCCGAACCGGGTGACATTCTGTTGCTTCTCGCAGGACTCCGCGCGCCACCATATCGACGCCTTCGGCGATCTCGGCCTCGCCTGACGCCCGGCGCCGCTCGGGCTCAGGGCCTCGCCGGCGCGGGCGCGAGAAGCGTCTCGGCGAGCGCCGCGCAGCCGAGCAGGCCCGGCTCGTCGAGCGTGATCAGCGTCGTCGGGATGGTCTTGAGCAGCTCCGCATAGGGCGGGTGATTCTCGAAGGCCGCGCGGAAATCGGGCGCGTCGAACAGGCGGCCGATCCGCCGCGCGACGCCGCCGCCGGCGTAAACGCCGCCGGTCGCCCGGAACATGAGTGCGAGATCGCCCGCGAAGCGCCCGAACAGGCGCACGAACATCATCGCGGTGGCGCAACACGTCTCGTCCCCCCGGTGCGCGCCGGCGACGATGTCGGCCGCCTTGAGCGGACGGGCCGCTCCGTGCATCGCGCGGTAGAGGCGCTCGAGCCCGGGCCCGGACAGAACGGCTTCCGCCGAGACCGGCGCGAATTCGCGGCGCAGCCGGGCGAAGATCGGCTCCTCGTCCTCCGCCGCCGGCCCGAAGGAGACATGGCCGCCCTCGGTCGGCAGAGCCGCGAACGATCCGCCGCTCGGCACCAGGGCGGCGACGCCGAGCCCGGTGCCGGGACCGAACACGACGCGCACGCCCGGCGCGGCCGGCGGGGCGCTTCCCAGCGGGCGCATGTCCGTTGCGAGGAGGCGCGGCAGGCTCCAGGCGACGGCCTCGAAATCGTTGACCGCGCGGATGGCGCGCCAGCCGAAGCGGGCCGCGATCGCGCTGAGCCGAAAGCGCCAGGCGCGGTTGGTCATAACGACTTCGTCGCCGTCGACCGGCGCGGCGATTGCGAGCACGGCCGCCTGCGGGCGGGCGCCGGTCTCGTCGATGTAGCGGGCGATCGCGCCTTCGAGGCTCGGCACGTCGTCGCCGCGCCACTTGATCATCCCGGCCGGCCGGCCGTCCGGGCCGACCATGGCGATCCGGGTGTTCGTGGCGCCGATGTCGGCGATCAGGACTTGCTGCATGAGCGGCTCATACGGGCTTAGGGCGGCCGGCAGCATAAGACGAACGGAGCGAATTTAGCGAATTTCACGCCTCCGATCGCGCTTCGCCCGGCGCCGCCCGCTCAATTGGGGACGCGCCCCCCCGGAGGGGAGATGCCGGGCTCCGCCCTGCGCGGCCGGCATGGCAGGGCCGAGCGGCGGACATGAATTCGAGCTCGCTTATTATAAGCGCGCTTATTAAATTCGGCCCATGCCGAAGATCAGTCGCGGGCGCGAATTCGCTTTTCTGGTCCACGATGTGGCCCGCCTGTTGCGCACCCTGGCGGATCAGCGCGTGCGCGCGCTGAACATGACCCGGGCGCAATGGGCGGTGCTGTCGCGGCTCGAACTGCGGGAAGGCATCAAGCAGTCGGAGCTCGCCGACGTTCTGGACATCAAGCCGATCACGCTGACGCGGCTGATCGACCGGCTGTGCGCGAACGGACTGGTCGAGCGCCGGCTCAATCCGGACGATCGCCGGGTGAAGCGGCTCTATCTCACGCCGGCGGCGCGCCCGGTGGTCGAGAGGCTGGCGCAGCTCGGCGACGAGCTGATGGCCAATGTGCTGGCGGGGCTCGAACCGCGCGCCGTCGAAAGCATGCTCAAGCACCTCGCCCGCACCAAGGAAAACCTGCGCCGCGCGACGCAGGGCAACGCGCCCTCCGCGCCGCGCGCCGCCGCCTGACAGACCGAGGATTCGAGTAGAGGAATGGCCGAACCCGCGCTCAAGCTCGCGCCCAGCCAGGAAGACGCCTCGGCGGCGCCGCGCGCCTCGCGACCGGAGCGCGCCCGGCGCAGGGTGCGCCTCGTTCTCCTGATCCTCCTGCCGCTGCTCGCCGTGGCCGCAGGCCTTTCCTTCTATCTCGCGGGCGGGCGCTACATTACGACCGACAACGCCTATGTCGGCGCCCAGAAGGTGCTCATCACGCCAGACGTTTCCGGCAAGATCGTCAGCGTGGCGGTGCGCGAGGGCCAGCACGTCAAGCGCGGCGACCCGCTGTTCGAGATCGACCCCGAGCCCTTTCGGCTCGCCGTCGCGCAGGCGCAGGCCCGCGTCGCCGCCGTGCGCACGGACTTCGCTAATCTCAAGGCCAACCTCGCCGCGACGGAGCGGCTGATCGAACTTGCGGAGCAGTCCGTTCGGCTCAAGCAGAACGACGTCGACCGCAAGTCGGCGCTGCTCGCGAACCGCGCCGGCGCGCAGGCGGATGTCGATACGGCCGTCGCCGCGCTCGTGGCCGCCAAGACGCAGCGCGAACAGCTGAAGCAGCAGCGCGACAGCTACCTCACGCAGCTCCTCGGCGATCCCGATCTGCCGATCGAGAAGTTTCCGCCCTACCTGCAGGCGGCGGCCGCGCTCGACCAAGCGCGGCGCGATCTCGCCCACACCACGGTGCGCGCGCCGATGAACGGCATGGCCACGCAGGTGCCGAGCATTCAGCTCGGCCGCTATGTGAGCGCGGGCACGCCCGTCTTCGCGCTCGTCGACGACGCGAATTTGTGGCTCGACGCCAATCCCAAGGAGACGGACGTCACCCATCTGCGTCTGGGCCAGCCGGCGACCATCTATGTCGACGCCTTTCCGGACCGGACGTTCCGCGGCACGGTCGCCGCCGTGAGCCCCGGCACCGGCGCGCAGTTCGCCATCCTGCCGCCGCAGAACGCGAGCGGCAACTGGGTGAAGGTGGTGCAGCGCCTGCCGGTGCGCATCGAATTCGCGCCGGGGCAGGATTTGGAACGGCTGCGCGCCGGCATGAGCGCCGTGGTCGAGATCGACACGGGGCGCAGGCGCTCGCTCGCGACGCTGTTCGGCTTCGCGGCGACCGCGAAGGACCCCGCGCAATGAACGCCGCCCGCGCCGCGCCGGGTCGCACGAGAACGCGGCGCGCGCTTCTCACCGTCTGCACGATGACCGCCACCATCATGCAGGCGCTCGACACCACCATCGCCAATGTGGCGCTGCCCTACATGCAGGGCAGCCTGTCGGCTTCGCTCGACCAGATCAACTGGGTTCTCACCTCCTACATCGTCGCCGCCGCCGTGATGACGGCCCCGATCGGCTGGGTGTCGGACCGCTTCGGGCGCAAGAAGCTGTTCATCGTCTGCGCGAGCGGCTTCACGCTCGCCTCGCTGCTGTGCGGGCTTGCGCAGAACGTGGAGCAGATCGTGGCGTTTCGCCTGATGCAGGGTGCCTTCGGCGCAGGCCTCGTGCCGCTGTCGCAGGCGGTGATGCTCGACGCCTATCCGATCGAGCAGCGCGGCCAGGCGATGGCGATCTGGGGCATGGGGGTGATGCTCGGTCCGATCATGGGCCCGACGCTCGGCGGCTATCTCACCGAGAACTACTCCTGGCACTGGGTCTTCCTCATCAACCTGCCGATCGGCCTGCTCACGGTCGCCGGTCTCGCCGTGTTCATGGACGAGACGCGGCCGAAGACGCATCTGCGCTTCGACTGGTTCGGCTTCATCGCGCTTGCGGTCGGCATCGGCACGCTGCAGCTGATGCTCGACCGCGGCGAGCAGGTGGGCTGGTTCGACTCGCCCGAGATCGTGGCCGAGGCGATCGTTTCAGCCGCCGGCTTCTACTTCTTCCTCGCCCATTCCCTCACGACGCCGGAGCCGTTCGTCCGCTTCGCGATCTTCAAGGACCGCAACTACCTCGCCGGCTGTTTCTTCATGGTGGTGATCGGCATCGTGCTGTTCTCCACCATGGCGCTGGTAACGCCGTTCATGCAGCAGATGCTCGGTTATCCCATCATGACCGCGGGCCTGGTGCTGGGTTCGCGCGGGGTGGGCACCTTTTTCGCGATGGTGGCGGTCGGCCGCGTGTTCTCCAACATCGAGCCGCGCTATCTGCTGTTCGTCGGCCTGGGCCTGTGCGCCGCGACCCTGCACACCATGGCCGGGTTCACGGAGGATACGCCGCAGAGCACGATCTTCATCACCGGCGCCGTTCAGGGCTTCGGGCTCGGCATGGTGTTCGTGCCGTTGAACACGGCCGCCTTCGCGACCCTGCCGGCGCACCTGCGCACCGACGGCACCGCCATCCTGACGCTCGTGCGCAACATGGCGAGCTCGGTCGGCATCTCGGTCGTGATCGCCAATCTCTCGCGCATGACGACGGCGATGCACGCGCGGCTCTCCGAATACGTGACGCCGTTCAACGACGCGCTGCAGATGCCGGATGTCGTGCGCAACCTCGATCTTGCGACGGACACCGGCCGCGCGCTCGCGGACGCGATGCTGACCAAGCAGGCGGCCTTCATCGCCTACGCGAACGACTTCACGCTGCTCACCTGGCTTGCGATCGTCTCGATTCCGTTCGTGTTCGCGGTCGGCAAGGTCGGCCGCCGCCCCTCCGCGCGCGGCCCCGCCGCCGCGGTCGCCGAGTAGCCGCAACGGTTTCGACCCTATTCCGCAAGCTGCCCCTGCGCCGGGGCCGGCGCAAACTCCGCCCGCACCTTCTCGGTATGCTCGCCGAGCGCCGGCACCGGGCCGTAGCGGGCGGGCGCGCCCTCCCGCCGCGCCGCGGGCGCCGGGTAGGAGACCGGGCCGCTCGGCGTGCCGACCTCGATGCGCCGCAGATGCGGATGCCGCGCGAGCGCGTCCATGTCGCTCACGCGCGCGAAGGCGATGTCGGCGGCGGCGAGCTTCGCCGTCAGCGCTTCGGAGTCGAGGCGAGCGAAGGCGGCGGCCACGCGGCCGTCGGTCTCCGCGCGCCGGGCCACGCGCTGCACGTTGGTGGCGAAGGCGGGGTCGGCGGCGAGCGCCGGATCGTCCATCACCCGCTCGGCCAAAAGCCGCCATTCGCGGTCGTTCTGGATCGAGATGAGGATGTCGACGCCGTCCCTCGCGCGGAAGACGCCGTAGGGCGAGATCGAGGGATGCGCGAGGCCGATCCGCTGCGGCGACTTGCCGCCTTCGTGCTGGAGCAGCGGCACGGTCATCCAGTCCGCCATGGCGTCGAACATCGACACGCTGATGGTTGCGCCTTCCCCGGTGCGCTCCCGCGCGATCAACGCCTCGAGAATGGCCGCGTAGGCGTTGATGCCGGCGCCGATATCGACGCAGGAGACGCCGACGCGCGACGGCGCTTCGGGTCCGCCGGTGATCGAGGCAAGCCCCACCTCGGCCTGGATCAGAAGGTCGTAGGCCTTGCGCATGGCGTAGGGGCCGTCCTCTCCGTAACCGGAGATGGAGCACACGATGAGCCGCGGATAGGCGCGGCGCAGGCGCGCGATGTCGAAGCCGAGCTTCGCGACCGCGCCGGGCTTAAGGTTTTGCACGAACACGTCGGCGCGCGCGAGCATGGCTTCGAGCAGCGCCTTGTCCTCCGCGCGCGCAAGATCGAGCACCACGGATTCCTTGCCGCGGTTGAGCCACACGAAATAGGCGCTTTCGCCGTGCACCAGATGGTCGTAGCTCCGCGCGAAATCGCCCTCCGGGCGCTCGATCTTGATGACGCGCGCGCCGGCGTCGGCGAGGCGGCAGGTGCAGTGCGGCGCCGCGACCGCCTGCTCCAGCGACACGACGAGGATTCCTTCGAGCGGCAGCTTCTCGCTCATGGCCTTCCCGCAAGCTCGGCGCGGCCGTTCGTCAGCACGATCGCGTCGCGCTCGACGACGCGTGCGCGGAAGCTTGCGCCGGCGCCGTCGCGCCAGATTTCGGTGCGGATCGTCTCGCCCGGAAACACCGGCGCGGAGAAGCGGCCGCTCATGCCGACGAGCCCGGCCGGATCGCCGCCGCACAAGGACTTGAGGAGCGCGTAGCCGGCGATGCCGAAGGTGGCGAGACCATGGAGGATCGGCCGCGCATAGCCGGCGGCGCGCGCCACGGCCGGATCGGCGTGCAAAGGATTGTAGTCGCCGCTGAGGCGATAGATCAGCGCGGTCTCCGGCCGCGTCGGCCGATCGCAGACGATATCGGGCGGCCGCTCCGGATGGGGCGGCGGCGGCGCGCTGCGCCGCGCCGGACCGCCGAAGCCGCCGTCCCCGCGGCAGAAGATCGTGTGCATGAGCGTCGCGAGCGTCTCCCCGCTGTCCATGTCCGTGAGTGTGCGTTCGCTAAAGATCACCGCGCCCTTGCCGGCACCCTTGTCGACCACGTCGACGATGCGGGTCTTGCTTGTCACCCGGCCCGCCGGCGGCAGTGGGCGGTGCAGGCGAAACATCTGCTCCCCGTGCACCACCCTTACCCAGTCGATCCCGGTATCCAGCTCGCGGATCCAGGAGCTGTTGGCGAGCACGCAGCACATCGTCGGCAGCGCCTTGAGCCGCTTCTCGTACACGAAGGAAAGCTCCGCGTCGTCGAGCGGATCGCGGCCGAGCCCCAGGCCCAGCGCATAGAGGATCGTGTCGCGCACGGTGTAGCTCTGCTCCACGGGCGGAATGTCGAGGGCCATTAGCCGATCATAGTCGATCGCCATCGCTCACACCGATTTTGGGAAAAGGCGCCGCGCGGGTGCGCCCGGCCCGAGCGGCTCGTCGCGACGATCGTGCTTCTCCCCCCGGCGGCGGGGAGAGGCGCATACGCCGGTGCCGGCATTGTGCGGGGAGTCCTCACGCCTCGAAGAACACCGTTTCGTCGTCGCCCTGCAGCCGGACGTCGAAGGTATAGACGGCGATGCCGTCGCGTTCGGAACGCTGCGCGATCAGCGTTGCGCGGCGGTCTTCCGGGACGAGGGCGAGGATCGGGTCGGTCGCGTTCGCGGGCTCGTCCGAGAAATAGATGCGCGTCACCATCTGCTTCAGCAGGCCGCGCGCAAAGAGGTTCACCAGGATGTGCGGCGCCTGCATCGTGCCGTTCGGCCCCGGCACCGGGCCGGGTTTGATGGTGTGGAAGCCGTAGCGGCCTTCGTCGTCGGTCGGCGCGCGGCCGAAGCCCTTGAACGCGGTGTTCGGGCGCGCGCGGGAATCGGCGGGCGCGGCGTAGCGGCCCGTCGCGTCGGCCTGCCAGATCTCGATCAGCGCGTCCGGAACGGGCTTGAGATCGCCGTCGAGCACGCGGCCCTCGATGCGGATGCGCTCGCCCGCGACATCCGGCGTTACGAGATCGTTGGTCACGATGTCGACGCCGCCGGCGGTCGACGGCACCAGCCCGAAGAGGAAGAACGGCCCGACGGTTTGCGACGGCGTAAGGCCCGCCATGCTCATGTCTCCATGGGAGTCTGCAGCCGCCCGCGCAGCACGATGTCGAAGCGATAGCACAGGGCCCATTCCGGCACGGTGTTCTCCATATCGAAGGTGGAGATCATGCGCCGGCGCGCTGCCTCGTCCGGGACTGCGTTGAAGATCGGATCGAACGGAAACAGCGGATCGCCCGGAAAATACATCTGCGTGACGAGGCGCTGCAAAAAGCTGTGGCCGAAGAGCGAGAAGTGGATGTGCGCCGGCCGCCAGGCGTTGGGGTGATTGCGCCAGGGATAGGCTCCCGGCTTCACGGTGACGAAGCGGTAATAGCCGTTCGCGTCGGTCACGACGCGGCCCGCCCCGCTGAAGTTCGGATCGAGCGGAGCGGGGTGCTGGTCCCAATGATGGCGGTAGCGGCCGCAAGCGTTCGCCTGCCAGATTTCGACCAGCGTGTTGGGCACGGGCCGCGCGTCCTCGTCGAGCACGTGGCCGTGGACGATGATGCGCTCGCCCAGGGGCTCGCCGGCATGCTGGCGCGTGAGGTCCGCGTCCTCGGGCCGCACGGAATCGTGGCCGTACACCGGGCCGGTGAGCTCCGACAGCGTGTGCGGCAGGATGACGAGCGGGCGCTTCGGCGCGCGCTTCTCGGTGCTGCGGTAGCCGGCGAAGTCGTAGGGCGGATGCGCGCGCAGGCTCTCGCGGGGATAGACCATGGTCATGAGAGCGCTCCTCCCGACTCGCAAGTCCCTCTCCCCGCTCGCGGGGCGCCGCGAAACGGGGCGCGGGTGATTGCGAACGCATGCGCCAAGGGCGCACCGTCGCCCCGCACCGCTCCGCGCTCGGCCGCCGGATCGGGGCCGGGGCAGGCCCACCCCGCACGCGCGGGGAGAGCCGAAAGATTTCACCGCACCCGTTCGAGCGCCACCGACAGGCCCTGGCCCACGCCGACGCACAGTGTCACCAGCGCGCGCTTGCCGCCCGTCTTCTCGAGCTGATGGGTGGCCGTGAGGGCGAGCCGCGCGCCCGACATGCCGAGCGGATGCCCGAGCGCGATGGCGCCGCCGTTCGGGTTCACGTGCTCGGCGTCGTCGGGAAGGCCGAGCTGGCGCAGCACCGCGAGCGCCTGCGCGGCGAAGGCCTCGTTGAGCTCGACGACGTCGAAATCGGTGATCTTCCAGCCGTGGCGCGCCATCAGCTTCCGGGTCGCCGGCACGGGGCCGATCCCCATCGTGCGCGGCGCGACGCCCGCCGAGGCCATGCCGACGATGCGCGCGCGCGGCGTGAGCCCGTGCGCCTTCACCGCCTCCTCCGAGGCGATGATCATGGCCGCTGCGCCGTCGTTGACACCGGAGGCGTTGCCGGCCGTCACGGTGCCGGGGTTGCGGAACGGCGTCTTGAGCTTGGCGAGCGTTGCGAGATCCGTGTCGGGGCGCGGGTGCTCGTCCTTGTCCACGATCACGGGGCCGCCGCGGCCGCCCGGCGCCTCGACCGGGACGATCTCCTCCGCGAAGTAGCCGGAGGCGATCGCCTTGCCGGCGCGCTGTTGCGAGCGGAAGGCGAAGGCGTCCTGGTCGGCGCGCTGGATCTGAAAGTCCTCGGCGACGTTTTCCGCCGTCTCGGGCATCGAGTCGATGCCGTACCGCTTTTCCATGATCGGGTTGACGAAACGCCAGCCGATCGTCGTGTCGTAGATTTCGTTCGTGCGCTGGAACGGCTCCGTCGCCTTCGGCATCACGAAGGGCGCGCGCGACATCGACTCGACCCCGCCGGCGATGACCAGGTCCATCTCGCCGGTCTTGATCGCGCGGGCGGCCTGGCCCACCGCTTCGAGCCCCGAGGCGCAGAGGCGGTTGACGGTCACGCCCGGCACCGTCTCGGGCAGGCCGGCGAGCAAAAGCGCCATGCGGGCGACGTTGCGGTTGTCCTCGCCGGCCTGGTTGACGCAGCCGAGAAAGACTTCGTCGAGCCTGTCCCAGTCGACCTTGGGGTTGCGGGCCATCAGCGCCTTGATCGGCACGGTCGCGAGGTCGTCGGTGCGCACTTTGGCGAGCGCGCCGCCGTAACGGCCGATCGGCGTTCGCACCGCATCGCAGATGAAAGCCTCACGCATGGTTGTCTCCTCAAGGACCTTTCCCGGCGGCCCCGCACGGCCGTTTGCACAGGCGTTTCAGGGCTGTTTTGTGCGCTCCGCGGCGACGCTCCGTCAATAGGCGAACGGCGGGCGGCCATCGCGTCGGCGCCGCGGGCGCCGGGGCGGCGCACGCCGCGCCGCGGAGCGGCCTGTCTGCGCGAGGGCCGATCAGCCCATATAGGCGCCGCCGTTGACATGGATCGCCTGTCCGGTGATGTAGCGCGCGCCGTCTCCGCAGAGGTAGCGCACCAGGCTCGCGATCTCCTGCACCGTTCCCTTGCGGCCGTTGAGAGGCTGGGCGAACCGATAGTGCTGCGGGGCCGGGCCGCCCGCGGGCTTGCCGGCGGGCGTGTCGATCATGCCCGGCACGACGCAATTCACGGTGATGTCGTACGCGGCGAATTCGTGCGCCATCGCCCGGGTGAGCCCGACCAGACCGGATTTGGCGGTGACGACGTGCGCGCGGTTCTTCGCGCCGACATGCCCGCTCATGCCGCCGATGTTGACGATGCATCCGCTGCCGCTCCGCTTGAGATGAGGCAGCGCCGCCTTGGTGCAGTGGAAGGCGCCGTCGAGGATCGTGGCGGTGATCTGCCGCCATTCCTCGAAGCTCATGTCCTCGAGCGCGGTCTCGCGCCGCAGCGCGGCGTTGTTGACGAGAATGTCGATGCGGCCGAAGCGCTCCACCGCCGTGCGCGCGAGGCGCTCGCCGGTCTGCGGATCGGCGACATCGCCGAACGCGACGGCGGCGCGGCCGCCTTGCGCCTCGATGCGCGCGACCACCTCCTCGGCCTCCTGCTGGTTGGCGCGCACGTTCACGACCACGGCCGCCCCACCGGCGGCGAGATCGAGCGCGATCGCCCGGCCGATATTGCGCCCCGCGCCCGTGACGATGGCGACGCGGCCCTCAAGCTCCCTGCCCTCGCTCATTCTTCCAGCCCTTGTTCGTTCTGCATGGGTCGGTCGGCACTGTAGACCGGCGCCGCTCGGCGTGGCGACTCTTTTCCCATGCGGCGAGCGGCGAGCGCGGCCAGCCGGCGCTGCTCGAGTTCATCACCGCGAAGGAGGTCGAGGTGTCGCGCTCTGAGCGCGGCGGCGCGCGCCGGGCGCTACCGCCGCGGCCGCGGGCGTTGCCGCAAGGCTGCGGGCGGCGCGCGTTGACACCGGCTCCCGCGGGTCTACATTACTTGCCACGTTCCGAGGGGTGCCCGAAACGGGCTGAGATACCGCAAGCGCGGTGACCCTTTGAACCTGATCCGGGTCATGCCGGCGAAGGGACAGGACACATCATGTCGACCTCCGACAATTCCCTCAGGCTGAAGGGCTCAAGCGGCGCCGGCGCGGCCGCTGCCGCGCCCGCCCGTGCCGGCGCCTTTCGCCGGCGGGCCGAGGCGGTTTTCCGCCGCGACGCCGCGAGCGGCGCGCCCCGCGCGGGCCGCTTCGTTCTGCCGCTCGGCGCCGCGCCGCGCCACGCCCGGCCCATCTGAAATCGAAGCGAATCCACGCGAGCTCTTGGGGGAGCATTCCCATGAACATCCACGACCGCAACATCTCGACCCCGCAGGTCACCACGGGCCCGCTGCCGGCCTCGCGCAAGGTGTATTCGCGGCCCGAGGCCGCGCCCGACCTCAGGGTGCCGCTGCGCGAGATCGTCCTTTCGCCCGAATCGGGCGAGCCGCCGCTGCCGGTCTACGACACGTCCGGCCCCTACACGGACGAGAACGCGGTGATCGACGTCGAGGCCGGGCTGAAGCGCGTGCGTGTCGAATGGGTGCGCGAGCGCGGCGGCGTCGAGGAATACGAAGGGCGGCCGCTGCAGCCGATCGACAACGGCAATGCCTCGGGCAAGTATCTGGCGCGCGCCTTCCCCAACACGCCGCGGCCGATGCGTGCGCTGCCGGGCAAGCCGGTGACGCAGCTTGAATGGGCGCGCGCGGGCGTCATCACCAAGGAGATGATTTACGTCGCCGAGCGCGAGAATCTCGGCCGCAAGCAGATGCTGGAGCGCGCCGAGGCCGCGCTCAAGGACGGCGAGAGCTTCGGCGCCGCGATTCCGCCCTTCATCACGCCCGAATTCGTGCGCCAGGAGGTGGCGCGCGGGCGCGCGATCATCCCCGCCAACATCAACCACGCCGAGCTCGAGCCGATGATCATCGGCCGCAACTTCCTCACCAAGATCAACGCCAATATCGGCAACTCGGCGATCACCTCCTCGGTCGAGGAGGAGGTGGAGAAAATGGTGTGGGCGATCCGCTGGGGCGCCGACACGGTGATGGATCTCTCCACCGGCCGCAACATCCACAACACGCGCGAATGGATCATCCGCAATTCGCCGGTGCCGATCGGCACCGTGCCGATCTACCAGGCGCTCGAGAAGGTGGGCGGCGACCCCGTGAAGCTCGACTGGGAGGTCTACAAGGACACGCTGATCGAGCAGTGCGAGCAGGGCGTCGACTACTTCACCATCCACGCGGGCGTGCGGCTCGCCTATGTGCCGCTCACGGCGAACCGCGTGACCGGAATCGTTTCCCGCGGCGGCTCGATCATGGCCAAGTGGTGCCTCGCTCACCACAAGGAGAGCTTCCTCTACGAGCGCTTCGAAGAGATCTGCGACATCATGCGCCGCTACGACGTGTCATTCTCGCTCGGCGACGGCCTGCGCCCCGGCTCGATCGCCGACGCCAACGACGCCGCGCAGTTCGCGGAGCTCGAGACGCTAGGCGAGCTCACCAAGATCGCCTGGGCCAAGGGCTGCCAGGTGATGATCGAGGGCCCCGGCCACGTGCCGATGCACAAGATCAAGATAAACATGGACAAGCAGCTCAAGGAGTGCGGCGAGGCGCCGTTCTACACCCTGGGGCCGCTCACGACCGACATCGCGCCCGGCTACGACCACATCACGAGCGCGATCGGCGCCGCGATGATCGGCTGGTTCGGCTGCGCCATGCTCTGCTACGTCACGCCCAAGGAGCATCTGGGGCTCCCCGACCGCGACGACGTGAAGCAGGGCGTGATCGCCTACAAGATCGCGGCGCACGCGGCCGACCTCGCCAAGGGGCATCCCGCGGCGCAGCTGCGCGACGACGCGCTCAGCAGAGCGCGCTTCGACTTCCGCTGGGAGGATCAGTTCAACCTCGGGCTCGACCCCGAGACGGCGCGCGCCTTCCACGACGAGACGCTGCCCAAGGAGGCGCACAAGGTCGCCCACTTCTGCTCCATGTGCGGGCCGAAGTTCTGCTCGATGAAGATCACGCAGGACGTGCGCGACTACGCCGCGATGCTGAACGACCGCGAGGTCGGCATGGCCGAGATGGCCGAGAAATTCCGCCGCATGGGCTCCGAAGTCTACGTGGATGCGGAAGCGGTGAAGGAGAGCAACAGGGCCTTGTGATTTCGTAGGGTGACCGCCCGCCGGGGCGGCGTATGTCGCGTCGTCCGGCGTGTAAGCGTTGTAGGGTGGGCAAAGGCGCGGCTTCGCGCCGTGCCCACCGCGGGGGTTCCGGGCGCACACTTTCCGATCATGTCGCGCTATCGCCGCGCACGAATAGAAGGCGGAGTATACTTCTTCACGGTTGCGCTCGACCCCAAACGATGAGTTGGCGCAATGCTAGCCGGGCAGCGGCCGGCCGTCGTCGCGCAGCGCCACGTAGATCGCCGGGATGACGAGCACGGTGAGCAGCGTCGAGGAGGCGAGCCCGAACAAGAGCGAGATGGCGAGTCCCTGGAAGATCGGGTCGAGCAGGATGGTGGCCGCGCCGATCATGGCGGCAAGTGCGGTGAGCAGGATCGGCTTGAAGCGCACGGCCCCGGCCTCGAGCAGCACGTCGCGCAGGCCCCGGCCCGGCTCGGCCCGATGGCGGATGAAGTCGACGAGCAGGATCGAGTTGCGCACGATGATGCCGGCGAGCGCGATGAAGCCGATCATCGAAGTCGCCGTGAAAGGCGCGCCGAACAGGAGGTGGCCGAGCACGATGCCGATCAGGGTGAGCGGGATCGGCGTCAGAATGACGAGCGGCACACGGAAGCTGCCGAACTGCGCGACGACCAGCAGGTAGATGCCGACGATCGCGGCCGCGAACGCGATGCCCATGTCGCGGAAGGTGACGTAGGTGATCTCCCATTCGCCGTCCCACAGCAGCGTTGGCCTGGACTCGTCCGTCGGCTGCCCGTGCAGGCGCATGTCTGGCCTGCCCAGTGCGCCCCAGTCGTGCGCCGCGATGCGCCGGGCGACCTCCAGCATGCCGTAGATCGGCGCCTCGAAGGCGCCCGCGAGCTCGGCCATCACCATGTCCGCATAGCGGCCGTCGCGGCGGAAGATGACGGGCGAGCCGGTCTCGACCGCGGCACGGACGACCTCGCCGAGCTCGACCACGCCGCGGCTGCCGGGCAGCGTATTGGCGGGGATCGGGGTGGCGGCGAGCGCCTCGCTCCAGGAGAGGTGGCGCTTGGGCAGGCGGATCGCGATCTCGATCGGATTGCGCTCCTCGCCGCGGTGGGAGTAGCCGACGGAGATGCCGCCGAACAGCATCTGCACCGCATCGTACACGTCGCGCTGTTCCACCCCGAAATATTCGAGCCGATCCTGGTCGATCGCGATGCGCAGGCGCGGCCGCGGCGCGCCGATCGAGTCGTCGACGTCGACGATGAAGGGCACGGAGGCGAAGATCTTTCTCACCTCGGCGGCCACGGCCCGGCGGGTGGCCGAGTCGGGGCCGTAGATTTCGGCGAGCAGCGTCGCCAGCACGGGCGGGCCGGGCGGCACCTCGACGACCTTGACCACCGCGCCCGCCGGCAGGGCGAGGGCCTTGAGGCGCTCCCGCAGCTCGAGCGCGATGTCGTGGCTCGCGCGCTGGCGCTCGCCGCGCGGCGCGAGATTGACCTGCAGCTCGCCGAGCTCGGGCGCCTCGCGCACGTAATAGTGCCGCACGAGGCCGTTGAAATTGAACGGCGCGGGCGTGCCGGCATAGGCCTGGATCGAGCGCACCTCCGGCAGGCCGCGCGCGATCTCCGCGGCGGCGAAGAGCACCCGCTCGGTGTCCTCCAGCGTCGCCCCCTCGCTCAGGTCGACGAGGACCGACAGCTCCGACTTGTTGTCGAAGGGCAGGAGCTTGACGGTGACGCTCTTCGTGAAGAACAGCGTCATCGCCAGGACGGTGCCGACCCCCACCAGGGCGAGGAAGGCAAGCGCGCGTCTGCGCGTGCGCAGGAGCGGACGGGCGGCGCGGCGATAGAGGCGGCCGAGGCGGCTTTCTTCATGGGCGGCGTGGCCGGCGGGGCCACCCGCGGCGGTCCCGGCCGCCGATTCGCGCGGCGCAAGGCGCAGCATCAGCCAGGGTGCGACCGTGACCGCGACGAAGAAAGAGAACAGCATCGCCGCCGAGGCGTTGGCCGGGATCGGCGCCATGTACGGCCCCATCAGGCCGGAGACGAACAGCATCGGCAGCAGGGCGGCGACGACGGTGAGGGTGGCCACGATGGTGGGGTTCCCGACCTCGGCGACCGCCTCGATCGCGGCCTGCAGGCGCGGCCGGCCGTCCCGCATCGCCCAGTGGCGGGCGATGTTCTCGACCACCACGATGGCATCGTCGACGAGGATGCCGATGGCGAAGATGAGCGCGAACAGGCTCACGCGGTTGAGCGTGTAGCCCATCGCATTGGCGGCAAACAGCGTGAGCAGGATCGTGGTCGGGATGACGACGAGGGTGACGAGCGCCTCGCGCCAGCCGATGGTCAGGGCAATCAACAGAACGATCGAGACCGTGGCGAGGCCGAGGTGAAAGAGCAGCTCGTTCGCCTTCTCGTTGGCGGTCTCGCCGTAGTCGCGCGTGACCGCGACCTCGATGTCGGACGGGATGAGGCGCTGCTCGAGCAGCGCGAGCCGCTCGCGCAATGCATGGGCGACGACCACCGCATTCGCGCCCGCCCGCTTGGCGAAGGCGACGCTCACCGCGGGCGCCGTGCTCCAGTTGCCCTCCTGCGGCGCAAGGTGCCAGACGCGGTGCTCGCGCGGGCTTGCGCCCACGACCACCTCGGCGACGTCGCGCACGTAGACCGGGCGATTGTCGCGCGTGGTGAGCTGGAGCAGACCGATGTCGGGCACCCCGGACAGGGTCTGGCCGGCGACGACGGTGCGGGTGAGGCCCGCCGCGCGCACGATGCCGGCCTGGAAGGAGCGGTTGGCATCGCGCACCTTGGCGACGAGCTGCTGGAGCGTGACCCCGTGGAGCGCGAGCCGCTCGGGATCGGGCTCGACCCGGATCTGCTGGGGCTGGCCGCCCGCGATGTAGGTGAGGCCGACGTCGTCGACCTTCATCAGCTCGGTGCGCAGGCGGTCGGCCAGCTCGTAGAGGTCCTTCTCGGTCCAGCGCGCGGCCGCCGCCGGCTTGGGCGCGAGCGTCACGACGACGATCGCCACATCGTTGATGCCGCGGCCGACGATGAGCGGCTCGGGGATGCCGACCGGAATGCGGTCGAAGTTGGCGCGGATCTTCTCGTGCACCCGGAGGATGGCGTCCTCCGCCTTGGTACCGACGAGGAAGCGCGCGGTGACCGTCGCGCGGTCGTCGACCGTCTGGCTGTAGATGTGTTCGACGCCGTCGATGCCCTTGACGATCGCCTCGAGCGGCTTGGTCACGAGCTCGACCGCGTCGGGCGCCTTGAGGCCGTCGGCGCGCACGAAGATGTCCACCATCGGCACGCTGATCTGCGGCTCCTCCTCGCGCGGGATGGCGAACAGGGCAAGCGCGCCCACCGCGAGCGCCGCGAAGAGGAGGAGCGGCGTGAGCGGCGACCGGATCGTGGCCTTGGTGAGGGCGCCGGAAATTCCGAGGGTCACGGCAGCACCAGACGGTCGCCGGGGTTCAGGCCGGAGAGGATTTCGAGGCCGTCGGGCATGTCCGGACGCGGCAGCGGGCGGCCCCGCTGTACCGGCACGTCGATCACGCGCGCGTCGTCGACGCGTACCTTGACGTAGTCGACCCCGTAGCGCGTGAAGACGAAGCGCTCAGGTACGACGAAGGCCATGCGCTCGCCTGCCGCCACCCACACGCGGATGCGCTTTCCGACGAAGTAGTCGCCGAGTCCCTCGACGACGGCGTCGACCACGACGCGGCCGTCCTCGATCTGCGGATAGACGAGACGAATGGTGCCGAAGCGCGGGCGCACGTCGCCGAGCTCGGCGGCATCGACGCGCACGACATCGCCCGCCTTCAGCAGGCCGGCATGGCGCTCCGGCACGCGCAGGCGCAGCACGAAATCCTCCGCCGCCACGTCGGCAACCGGGTCGCCGGGCAGCACGACGGTGCCGGGAGTGAGCCGCACCTTGAGCACGCGGCCTGCGGCGGGGGCCTGCACCGCGCCTTCCGCGAGCCGCTGCTCCAGCACCGAGCGCTCGGCGATGCGCGCGCGCAGCGCGTTGTCGGCGACGTTGAAGGCGGTGCGCGCCTCGTCGAGGCGGCTCCTGGGGATGGTGCCGCGGCTGAACAGCTCCTCGGCCCGCGCAAGGTCGATGCGTGCCTGGGCGAGCTGCGCTTCTATGCCGGCGATCTGCGCATCGAGCGACTTGAGCTGAAGGACGATCTTCTCGTCGCCGACGGTCGCAACGACCTGCCCGCCTGATACGCGGTCGCCCTCCCTGGCGCCGATCTCGGCCACCGTGCCGCCGATGCGCGCGCGGGCAAGCACGATGCGGGGGCTCTCGACCGTGGCGAAGACCGCCTTCTCGTCCGCGACCGGCAGCGGCGCAACCGTCAGCGGCTCGCCCGCGCCGGCGGACGCGAGCAGACCCAACCAGAACAGCAGCGCGGCCGACCCTCGTGCGGTCATCGTGCGCGTCTCCCCGAAGCAGGATGCGACAATCGGGACCTGCCGCAGTAGAGGCCGTAGAGCGTGCTGATCAGCGCGCGCGCGGCCTTGTCGCGCACCGAATAGAAGATCGTCTGCCCCTCCCGGCGCGCCGCCACCAGCCCCTCGCGACGCAGCATCGCGAGATGCTGCGACACCGTGGAATCGCGCAAGGCAAGGCGCTCGGCGAGCTCGCCGACCGAGTGCTCGCGCTCGATCAGATGGCACAGGATCAGCAGCCGGTGCCTATTGGCGAGCGCTTTCAACAGCGCGCTGGCGGCCTCGGCCGCGGCGTGCATCCGTTTGGCCTCTACTTTCATTGTTGCGTATATACGAAAACCTGAATATATTGTCAATGCGCAGGGCGGAAGGAGCGCCGTGCGCGGCTCCCCGACGTTTCCGCAAGTTCGGGCAGGGATTGCGCCAACGTCGCGAGCGAGCGTTCCGCAAGCGGAGGTGTTCATGAACGTCGATCGCGCCGTATTGTCCTTCGCCGGGCTGATGGTTCTGCTCAGTCTCGGCCTTGCCTGGCTGCACAGCCCCTACTGGCTGCTCTTGACCGCATTCGTCGGGCTCAACCTGCTGCAGGCCGGCTTCACCGGCTTCTGTCCGGCCGCCATCGTCTTCCGCAGGCTTGGGGTAAAGTCCGGCTGCGCCTTCGAGGGGCGCGCCGCGCAAGGCTGACCGGTGAGGCCGCGCCGCCGCCAGCAGCACGCCTGCGAGCGCGCGGCGCGGTTCGCAAGCGTGAGGTGGGCAAAGGCGCGGCTTCACGCCGTGCCCACCTGACGGTGCGAAGTGGCTGTCGGCGGCGAGCAAGTAGCCCGGATTGAGCGAAGCGAAATCCGGGGAGGGTGAGCAGCGGGCGCCGTCTCGGCTGGTGCGAGGGCGTGCCCCGTGTATTGATTGAAGTAGGGAATGGCCGGGCAAACGCCCGGCTATTTTGTTCAAAGGTTCAGCGCGGGACCCTTCATCCTAGGTGCCCGCCGGCAGACAATCGCCCGTCATCCTGAGGTGCCCGCCGCAGGCGGGCCTCGAAGGATGACGGCGGCCGGGGGCGGGAAGGATAACAGCGCGCGTAGCCCGGATTGAGCATAGCGAAATCCGGGAAAACGGTTTGGCGGCCTCTTCCCGGATTGCGCGGCGCGCAATCCGGGCTGCGGGCTACACGCTACGCGGCCACGCGCTCGGGATGGAACTTGAACACCGCCAGCGCGCCGAACGCAACAAAGGCCAGCAGCACCCCGGTTTGCGCGATGACGAACGGCAGCTCCGATTGGGTCGGCGCGAACTGTTGCAGGAACGGCAGTTTCTGGAACGATTGAACGACTCCGACGAAGACGGTCAGGTACAGCGCGGCCAGGGCGGTTATCACGTAGATCGCGCGCCAATGGCGCGAAAGCCTGCGGCCGTAGAGCGCAACCAGCGCGATGGCGAGGAGCAGGCTCGACAGCAGGCCGACCCCGAGCGCGGGCGTGAAGCCCGTGATCGGGAACAGGCATCCGGTCGCAGTCGTAAGCACCGTCGCGGCGAGAAAGAGCGCCGTCCACGCGGCAAGCCTGTTGGACGAGAACATGCCCCAGAAGACGACGAGTCCAGACGCTATTGCGACCAAGCTTATGACCACATGCACCAGCGTGAAGGTCGCGATCGACATTCCCAGGATCATGGAAGCCTCCATTGCCGTCCGGCCGTCGATCGGCTGCCAAGCGTCATGGGCGTGAACGGGCGTGGACGTTGACCGCACCGGCCCTCGGTCGCTCGTGCCGCTCACAGCAAGCAAGCCTAGCCCGGATTGAGCGTCGCAAGTAGCGCGGATTGAGCGCAGCGAAATCCGGGGAGGGGGACCGGAAGGCGCCGCAGCGCCGTCGCCCTCCCTTGACAAGATTCCTATAGGCTGATATTCCTACTCCCGCCTTGCTCGCCGAGGGGCGTCTTCCGGGGGCGCTCGAAGACGGAGCAGGGTGCGGCGCCCGCGGGCGGGACTCGCAATCCCGCACTCGGGAGGCCTCGGGGCTCCGCCTCCCGGTACTACGGCCGGGCGCCAGGAGCTGGCTCAAGGGGCCGCTTCGCCGGCCCGCCGCCTCCAGGGCCGCCCCGCAAGGGCGGAGGACCGCGAGCCGGCGGTCGCGGAAGCGGAAAAACCCCGACGCGCGGTCCCGAGGGCCCAAAATCGCCGCTCGTGGAGCGCCGGCAGGCGTGCGCGCTTCCGTCAACAGCGCGCGCCGTGCCGACGACCGGCCGAGGCGCGAGGCGCGAGGCGCGCGCGGCCGGCCGCGGCAACGGAGTCCACAGGATGCGCCTTCCGGCGCTCCACTCCCCTCGCCTTCGCGAGGGCCAAGGCGGCCGCCCGCGGCGTCGCGGCCGGGCGCACGCGGCCGCGCGCCCCGAAATTCCCCGACCTCACCGCCAGACAGGGAGATTTGCGATGCCCGCACGCGCACGGGCGCGCCCGCTTTCGCCCCGCATGCGCAAATCCGCGCGCCACCTCACAACCTCAGCAAGCAGCCTGGACGAGCGGAGCGAGATCCGGGTCAACGGTCGGGGCACCGGTTGTGCTGACGATCGGAGTCCCGCGTCACGCGACGCTCATGCGGGCTTCTTGTTGTTGCTCACTCGCGCGGCTCGGCCCACCGATGGCGTTCGGCCCAGAACGGCAGCGATTGCTTGATTAATCAGGGTCCCGCATTTCGCTTCGCTCGAGGCGGACGACTCGCTAACCTTCGGCTGCGTCCTGCGCGGTCCGCCTGCGCCGGCGCCGTAAGTAACCCTGCCGCACCGTCGTCGTCAGCGACCCTCTTTGCGGCGGCCTTGCACGCGCGGATTCGTCGGGCGACGGACCGACCGAGACAGCGCCAAGGACTCGAACGAGGAGCCGCGATGTTCGCCTATCTCTTCTGGCACACGCCGAAGCCCGACGAGGACGCCGCGGACTACGAGGAGGGCCTCGCGGCCTTCGCGCAAGGGCTCCTCGAATGCGGCTGCGGGGGCGTCAAAAGCGCGGGGAGCTTTCGCATTTCCGCGGTGCCATGGCTCGGCGATCAGGCCGGCTATGAAGACTGGGTGATCGTCGAGGGCCCGGGCGTTCTCGAGGCGCTGAATACCGCGGCGGTTTCGGGCGCCATGGCGCCGCTGCATGCGCGCGTGGCGGCCGCGATGAATCTCGGCCACGGCGGGCTCTACTACCGCCTCTGGGGCGACCTCGCGCCGCAGGCCGCCGACGCCGCGCAATGGCTCACGCGCCCGCGCGGAATCGCGTTTCGCCCGGTGCTCGAAGAGATCGCCCGGTCGGCCGGCCAGCCGGTGAGCGTGTGGCGGCGTTTCATGGTGCTGGGTCCGGGCCGGGAATTCCTCGTCCTCGGACGCCATCCGCTCGGGCTTCGGATCCCGCAGGGCTGGGAGGCGCACGGCGTCCGCAGGAGCGCGGTCGACTCCGCTCCCGCCGCCCATTCCTGAGACACCCACGGCATGCCGCTCGGGTCGCGCCGGCGAATTGCGCTGCGCGCCCTCTTGGCGTGCGCCGGCGCGCCCGACAGGGATTCGATTCCGCAAATCCGGGCCCTATCCCGGCGTTCAAAAACTCCGCATTCCGCTTCGCTTCATGCTTCCTGCAGGCAACGGTCTCGGACGAAAGCGAAGCGGCCGAAAAACTCAAGGCGGCGCATCGGACAACCGCCGCGGGACATGAACAAACGGTTCACACTCCTCGCTCTTGCCGTGGTCCTCCCGGCGTCCGGCATCAAGCGGCCTGACCCGGCGGTTGGTAGGTGATGTTCGTCGCCAGGGCCTGGTCGGTTTCCTCGGGCGTGAGAAGAGCCGTCGTCTTGGTGCGGGCGAGCCCCGAGGCCGAAACCGCTATATTGAGAGCCGCAACGGCCGCGTTGTCCGGAGCCTCGACGACCACGATCACATCCCGCTCGCCGAGACAGTAGTACATCACCTCCAGCTTCCCGCCGAGCGCTTCAACGGCCCTTCGGACCGCTGCCACGCGGCCGGTCGCCTTGTCCTTCTGGAGTCCCTTCAATCCTTCGGCGGTGTAAGTTGCTTCGATCAAATATTTTCGGCATGGGGTTTGCTCCTGATGGTTGGCAGGACACGCACAGGACGTTCGTCGACCCCCAGCCCGTGACATGAGCGCCAGCATAGGCCTGCCGCGCGCACGGCACCATCCGCCCGAAGCGGTACCTCTCCGGGGTATAGGGGGGTCCGCCGGGGGCCGGGCGACCGGCGAGCCGGGCGAGACGCGGTCGGCCCGCGTCAAACGGGCTGCGGTTGCGGCGGCCGCGCGGTGAGACTCGCGAGCAACACGGCGAGGATGCCGGTGAGAAAGATGCCGTCGAACGTTCCGGCCCCGCCGATCGAGGCGATCGGCGCGCCGAGGCCGCCGATCGCATCGAGATTGAGCAGATCGGCGCCGACGAGGGTGCCGAGGCTGCCGGCGATATAGGCGAGCGGCGCCGCATGCACCCGCGAGAGCAAAAAGGCGGTGATCGCGGCGGCGACGGACGGCACGAACACCGGCACCGCGATGCCGAGACCGGGCACGGGCTCGGCGAGCCAGTGCGTCACGAGCGTGACGCCCGCAACCGCCAGCGCGCCGTGCAGCCACAGCTCGTGCCGGGCGAGGAGATAGAGCGACATCACCGTCGGGATCACGGCGCCGCCGACATTCACGGCGATCAGCGTGCTCGGCCGCTGGACCACGACCGGCACCACATAGCGCATGCCGAAGAACTCGACGACCTCGCCGGAAAGCACCCGCTGCGCCGGCAGCTCCGCGACAGGGATGTTGAAATAGCTGCCGACCAGCGAGCCCAGAAGCAGCAGCAAGGCGACACCGGAGCTCACGCCGAGGCGCATATAGGCATAACGCAGCGCCCCCAGCAGAAACAGGACGAGCACGAAGACGAAGACGCCGACAAGAATGGAGAAGAAGCCGGGCGTCAGCGGCAGGTAATGCAACTCGCTGAACTGCATCGATCGAAAACTCGCCAGCAAGCTCCCGGGCGGAGACAAACGCGCCGATCCCGCGCCTTGTTCGCGTCGCCTCGCCCGGGTCTCAGATGGTCTCACCCGTTGCCGGCGCGCAGGACGCGCCGGAAGGGCCCACCTTGGCGGCTCCGCTCTTCGCCGTAAAGCACGGGATGCGCGGCGGACCG
>JADGHE010000047.1 GCA_019689555.1 Variibacter sp.
GTCATGCGCCCGCCCCGCCCCTCTCGTCGCGGCAAGCCGCGTTCACCGCCTGCCGCCGGCGCGATCTTCCGCCCGCGCCAGAGGAAACGCGACGCCGCCCCTCCCCCGCGCGGGCGCCAGCGCTTGGAGAGGACGCCGGGCGAGCGCCGAGCGGACAAGCACGCGGATCGGCCGTCCCCCGTGCCGGCATCGTGGCCTCCGCTCGGCGCGCGGCGCCCTTACGAACGCATGTGGACTCGCCCGACGCATCCCGCGACGATCAACGGTCAGAACGTGTCGAGGTAGATTCCGCCCTCGACGCCCTTGCGCCACACCTTGATCTGGCTGTCCCGGCCGATGTCGTCCGTCACCTTGTTCCAGCCGCTCTCGATGCGCTTGGCCGCCTCCTCCGCGCTGATATTGTCGTTCATGACGTCGGCGAGGTTGTTGTCGAGGATCTTAAAGTATTCGTAGTTGCCCTCGATGAGGAGCAGGGACGAGGCGTATTGCGCGTTTTCGAGCGTGACCTCCACGAAGTCCTTGCCGAAACGCTCGACGATCCCCTTGTGCGTGCGATGGGACTCGCGGAACGGGTCCCAGAAGCCCTTGGGATGGGCCACCGCGTCGGCACCCACGCTCGGGCTCGTGAGCCACTGCGTGAACAGATAGGCGAGCTCCGGGTTCTTGCTGTACGCGCTCACCATGTAGCCCGTGCCCGCCGCCTGCGGCGAGCGGCGCACGAGCTTGCCGCCCGCCATCCGCCCGGGCATGAGGCAGGCCTTCTGCTGGCCCTTCACGACGCTTGCGGGATTGCTCTCGCCGAAGCCGTACAGGGAGGGGAACGACATCGCCGAGAAGGCTTGCCCGCTGCCCCAGAACGGATAGATCTGCGGCGTGCCCCAGCCCTGGACGTCCTTGGGCATGTACGTCACGATCGACGCGAAGTCCTTGATGGCCTTGATGCCCTGCGGCGTGTTGATGCGCGGCTTCATGTCCTTGTCGAACAGAAGCCCGTCCATATAGGCGGGAAAGTGCCGGTAGGAGAAGTTGATCGAGCGGTAGCCGAGCGCGCCGTACAGCGGCTTCGCGAACTTGATGCCCCAGCGGGTCTCGCCCTCCTTGGTGTGGAAGAAGGCCGCCATCTGCTCCCATTCGGCGAGCGTGTCGGGGCAGTCCGGGTCCTTGCCGAACTTGGCGCGGTATTCGGCCTTCGCCTGCGGATTCTCGATAAGGTCCCTGCGCAGCACAAAGATCAGGTGGTCGCCGTCGTTGATGAACGTGTAGAGCTTGCCGTCGTAGTACTGCTGGCCCTTCAGGCCTTCGGGGATGCCCGAGAAGTCCGGCTTGTATTTCGCCGCATAATCGTCCAGCGGGCGGATGACCTTGGCGCCGACCGCGTCCGGCATCGTGTACGGGAAGTCGTTGAAGAGGTCGTAGACGCCGGTCTTCGACACGCCCTCCTGCATGATCTTCGCCGGGATGTCGGTGTAGCCGAGCGGCACGATCTCCATCTTCACGCCGGTCAGCTCCTCCCACTTCCTCGCGAAGTCGGGGAAGGAGTTGTTGTAGAGCGAGCTGAGCAGGATGGTGAGTTTCGGCTCGGCGAGGTTCTTCGCCTTCACGTAGGCCTTGGCGCCCTCCACCGCCCGATCGGCCACCGGGTCTTGCGCCTGCGCGGACAGCCCGCCCGCGAGGACCAGGCCGAACACTGCCGACAGAAGCCGTCTCATGAGGTCCCTCCCTTGGACGTTCGCGCTCCCTGATCCTTGTTCTTTGATTTTGCGCCTGTGAGCGATGGTGCGCCGCCGCCGGCGATACTGCAACACATGAGCGGGCGCCGATCAATCGACGACGAGATGAGTCTTGCTCCGCTGCGCGCGGTAGGCGACAGTGGGCCGCGGCACTTCAACCGGCGGCGCCACCCCGCCACTCTCTTCCTGCGTGACCTCACTGCAACCCGCCGGATCGTCCAACCCTGTCGCGCTCGCGCGCCGCGAAACCGCGGACGGGATCACGGTTCCAACCCCTGCGGCCATTGCGCACGCCCCGTCCCGTCTCGGCGACCGCGCAGTCGCCGGCGTTCTGGCGGCGGCGCTCCTGCTCTTGCCGGCGTTCTGGAACGGCTTTCCGCTGCTGCAATACGACACCGGAGGCTATCTCGCGCGCTGGTACGAGGGCACTCTGGTGCCGAGCCGCCCGGGAGCCTATGGCCTCGTGCTCGCGGCCGCAGGCCGGTTCGACTTCTGGCCGGCCGTTTTCGCGCAGGCGGCGCTGACCGTCTGGGTTCTGGCGCTCGTGCTGCGCACGCAGGGGCTGAGGCCGCGGCCGGCGCTCCTGCTCGGACTCGTGGCGCTGCTGTCGCTCGTGACGACGCTGCCATGGCTTGCGAGCCTTCTGCTCACGGACATTTTCGCCGGGCTCGCGGTGCTCGCCTTGCATCTCGTCGTGCTGCGCGGCGAGGCGCTTTCGCGCGCCGAGCGCGCCGCGCTCGTCGCGCTCATCGCGGCGGCGGCCGCAACCCACAGCGCGACCTTCGCGGTGCTGGCGGCGCTGATGCTCGCGGCTGTGATCGGCGCGTGCATTTCGCGCGTGCGCCTTCCGCGCGCGGGGCTTGCGCGCGGGCTCGGCGGGGTGGCGCTCGGCGTCGCGCTCACGCTCGCCGCGAATTTCGCGGTTTCCGGGCGCATCGCCTGGACGCCCGGCGGCATTGCGCTCTCGTTCGGCCGCATGCTGCAGGACGGCATCGTCCATCGCTATCTCGACGATCATTGTCCCGATCCGCGGCTGCTTCTGTGCATGTACCGCAGGGAGCTGCCGCGCGACGCCGACGAATGGTTCTGGGGCAGCGACCTCTTCGACTCGCTGGGCCGCTTCGCCGGCCTCGGCGAGGAGATGGAGACGATCGCGCTCGGCAGCCTCAAGGCCTATCCCTGGCTCCAGGCGAGGACCGCCGCGGTCGCGACCGCAAGGCAGTTCGCGCGCGTCGCGAGCGGCGAGGGCGTGGTCGATCGCATCTGGCACACTTATGCGATCGTCGAGAGGTTCACGCCGTGGGCCGCGCCCGCGATGCGCGCCGCGCGCCAGCAGGCGGGCGGCCTCGCCTTCACATGGATCAACCGCGTGCATGTGCCCGTCGCGCTCGGCGCGACGATGCTTCTGCCTGCGCTCATCGTCCTCGGCCGGCGGCGCGCGCGCCTTGCGCCCTGCGGCGAGCTCGCCGCGACAGTTGCGCTCGCCCTCCTCGCCAACGCCTTCGTCTGCGGCGTTCTCTCGAACCCGCACGACCGCTACGGCGCGCGGATGGCCTGGCTCGCGGTGCTGGCGGTGGGGGTGGGGGCGTCAATAACCATGCAGAGGGAACGCGCAGCGGGGCCCGGCCAGCTCTTGCCCTGACGTGTCATTTTTGACACAACCGGCGTCCATGGTCGATCGCGCGAACAAGATCACCGGTCGCTTCTACGCGACATCCACGGGAACCCGGCCGGTCCGCGAATGGCTGCTTGAACTGTCGCGCGACGATCGGCGCATCATCGGCAAGGCCATTCAGAAGGTGAGTTCGGGTGGCCGATCGGAATGCCGTACTGCCGCCCGCTCGGTCGCGGACTTTGGGAGGTTCGGACCGATATTTCGGACGGACGGAATGCGCGTGTGATCTTTCTGTATCACCGGCGGAGAGATGATCCTGCTCCATGGGTTCATCAAGAAGGCACAGAAGACGCCTACTTCCGACCTCGACATCGCCCGGCGACGTCAACGGGAGATCGAAAGATGAAAAGGAAGAAAGGTCATATCGATCGCACGGAAACTTTCGACGAGTTTCTTGCACAGGACGGCCTGCTCGCCGAGACCGAGGGCGCCGCCCTGAAAGAAATCATCGCCGATCAGATCAAGGTGGCGATGGCGAAGGAAAAACTGACCAAGACCGCCATGGCGGCGCGCATGAAGACGAGTCGCAGGCAACTCGACCGGCTGCTCGATCCTGCGAATCCGTCCGTGACGCTTGCGACCTTGCGGCGCGCGGCACAGGCGGTGGGGAGGTGCTTGCGGGTGGAGCTGGAGTGAGACCGCGCCCGCGTGAGGAGACGGCTTTTGCTGCCCTCAACAGTCATCGCGACCCGAACCTCACCGCACCAGCTCGCGCATGGCCCGGTCCAGGCCCTCGAGCGTCAGCGGGTACATGCGCGCGCCCATGAGCTGGCGGATCATGCGGATCGAGTGGGTGTAGTCCCACTGGTCCTCCGGCACGGGGTTGAGCCACACGCAGGCAGGATAAGTGCGCGTTACGCGCTCGAGCCACACCGCTCCCGGCTCGTCGTTGAAATGCTCGACCGAGCCGCCCGGCGCGGTGATCTCGTACGGGCTCATCGAGGCGTCGCCGACGAAGATCACCTTGTAGTCGTGCGGGTATTTGTGCAGCACCTCCCAGGTCGGCGTCGTCTCCTGCCAGCGCCGGCGGTTCTCCTTCCACACGCGCTCGTAGAGGCAGTTGTGGAAGTAGAAATACTCCATGTGCTTGAACTCGGCGCGCGCGGCGGAGAACAGTTCCTCGGTCGCCTTCACGTGCCAGTCCATCGAGCCGCCGACGTCGAAGAAGAGCAAGACCTTCACGGCGTTGTGGCGCTCGGGGCGCATGTGGATGTCGAGATAGCCCTTGTGCGCGGTGTCGCGGATCGTCTCGTCGAGGTCGAGTTCCTCCGGCGCGCCGGTGCGCGCGAACTTGCGCAGGCGGCGCAGCGCGATCTTGATGTTGCGGGTGCCGAGCTCCACCGCGTCGTCGAGGTCCTTGAACTCGCGCCGGTCCCACACCTTCAGGGCCCGGAAGTTGCGGTTCCCGTCCTGGCCGATGCGTACGCCTTCCGGATTGTAGCCGAAGGCCCCGAAGGGCGAGGTGCCGGCGGTGCCGATCCACTTCGAGCCGCCCTGGTGGCGCCCCTTCTGCTCGGCGAGGCGCTGGCGCAGCGTCTCGAGCAGCTTGTCGAGGCCGCCCATCGCCGCGATCTGCTTCTTCTCTTCCTCGGTGAGGTATTTCTCGGCGAGCTTGGCGAGCCACTCGACGGGGATTTCGGCGGCCAGCGCCTCCTCGGCCGTCTCCAGCCCCTTGAACACGCGGCCGAAGACGCGATCGAACTTGTCGAGGTTGCGCTCGTCCTTCACCAGCGCCGCGCGCGACAGATAGTAGAAGTGGTCGACGCGCCGCGAGGCGAGGTCCTTCTCCATCGCCTCCATGAGGTCGAGATATTCGCGCAGCGTCACCGGCAGCCCGGCTGACTTCAGCTCGTTGAAGAAGGTGATGAACATGGCCGGCAGTCTAGCCGCATCCGCGCGGCAGAGCGAGGGCGGGCCGGACCGTGGCGCATGTGCGCCCGCCGACGCCGAAGCACCACAATTGCAGGCTAGGAGCGACGCTAAACCATCGCCCGCTCGGGGCATATTCTGCCCAGCCCCCCGCGGCGCGACAGGTCAGCGCGTCCCGCCCATGTCCTTGTCCTCACCGGCCCAGGCCGAGGCTCGAAAGGCTCCTCCGAAGCCGCTCCCCCGTTTGGCGGGCTGGACGGCCGCCGGCCTTGTGAGCCTCGGCGCGCTCCTGTTTCCCGCGCTGTGGAATGGCTTTCCGCTCGTCTTCGCCGATACTGGCGGCTATCTCATCAGCGCTGTCGAACGATCCCTTTTGATCGGACGCTCGGCGCTCTACGGCGCCTTTCTCGCCGCCGGCATTGCGTGGGACTTCTGGCCGAACGTCGTGGCGCAGGCGGCCGCCGCGGCCTGGCTGATTGCGCTCGCGCTGCGCGCCCATGGCCTCGGCGGCCGGCCGAGGCGTACGGCGGCCTTCGCCCTCGGGCTTGCGCTCGCGACCGGCCTGCCGTGGAGCGCGAGCATGCTGATGCCGGACGTGTTCGCCTCCCTGGCGGCGCTCGCGCTGCATCTCCTCGCCTTCCGCCGCGACGCCCTGCGGAGGGCGGAGGCAATCGGCCTCGTGGCGCTCGTCGCCTTCGCGGTCGCGAGCCACATGGCGACGCTGGCCCTGGGGGCCGCTTTGTTCGTCGCCCATCTCCTGGTGCGGCCGCTCGCGGGACGGCTCCGCCTGCCGCACCCGGTTCTTGCCTGGCCGGCCCTTGCGCTCGCGGCCGGCATCGCGCTCGCCCTCTTCTCCAATCTCGTCATCGCGGGACGGCTCGCCTTCACGCCCGGCGGCATCGCCTTCGTCTTCGGCCGGCTCGTGCAGGACGGGATCGTTGCGCGCCACCTCGCCGAACGCTGCCCCGATCCCGCCTTGCGCCTGTGCGCCTATCGCGAGGCGCTGCCGGACACCGCCGACGGATGGCTCTGGGGCTGGGGCAGCCCGCTCTACAAGCTCGGCGGGCCGGACGCCTTCGCCGCCGAGGCGCACGCCATCATCGTGGCGACGCTTGCGCGCCATCCGGTGGAACACCTGGCCGCGGCGCTGCGCGCGGCCGCACGGCAGCTCGTGCGCGTGCGCACCGGAGAAGGCGTCAATCCGCACGACATGGAGCACGCCGTCCGCGCTCTCGAACGCTATGCGCCCGGCGTCATGCCGCGCTTTGCGGCCGCGCGCCAGCAGCAGGACCTGTTCGACTTCACCCTTCTCAACCGGCTCCATGTGCCGCTCGCGCTCCTCGCCCTCGCGCTGCTGCCGGCGATCGTGATCGCCGGCGCGCGCGGCCGCGCGAGCCCCGCATCCGCGGCATCCGCGGCTTTCGCCCTTTCCGTCATCTTTGCGCTGCTCGCGAACGCCGCGATCTGCGGCGCGCTCTCGAACCCCAACGACCGCTATCAGAGCCGGCTCGCCTGGCTCGCCCCCTTTGCGGTCGCCGTCGCGGTGCTGAGCCGCCCGCGAGGCCCCGCCGCGCCGTCCGTTTGATCTTGCCGTGCCGCGACGCGAGGACTACCGTTTCGTCATGAACCTTCCAGGCGAACCGCCGCTTGCTCTTCCGACCGCGGACGATGTCGACGCGGCCGCGCAGCGGCTCGAAGGCGTTGCGCTGCGCACGCCGCTCCTGGCGTCGCCGGTTCTCGATGCGCTCACGGGCGGGCGCGTCCTCCTCAAGGCGGAGACGCTGCAGCGCACCGGCTCGTTCAAGTTCCGCGGCGCCTACAACAAGATTTCCACCATCCCGGTCGAGCGGCGCCGGGGCGGCGTGGTCGCGTTCTCGTCCGGCAATCATGCGCAGGGCGTGGCGGCCGCGGCGAAGCTGCTCGACATGCCCGCCGTGATCGTGATGCCGCGCGATGCGCCGCGGCCGAAGCGCGAACGCACCGCCGCGCTCGGTGCCGAGGTCGTGCTCTACGACCGCGAACGCGAGGACCGTGAAGCCATCGCCCGCGGGATCGCGGAAAGCCGCGGCGCGGTCCTGGTGCCGCCCTATGACGACCCGATGATCATCGCCGGCCAGGGCACGGCCGGGCGCGAAATCGTCGAGGATTTGGCTGCGGCCGGGCTCAAGCCCGACGTGGTGATCGTGACCGCGTCCGGCGGCGGGCTTGCGGCGGGGATCGCGCTCGCCGTCAAGGCCCGCCACCCCGACGCGCGCCTCTATACGGCCGAGCCCGAGGGTTTCGACGACCACGCGCGCTCGTTTCGCTCGGGCCGGCGCGAGACCAACGCGGCGATGTCGGGCACGATCTGCGACGCGCTGATGTCGCCCTCGCCGGGCCTGATCACCTTCGAGATCAACCGGAGGCTGATCGGGGAAGGCCTCACCGCGAGCGACGAGGAGGTGGCCCGCGCCGTCGCCTTCGCGTTCCGCGAGCTGAAGCTCGTGGTGGAGCCGGGCGGCGCGGTCGGGCTTGCGGCCCTGCTCGCCGGCAAGCTCGACGTCACCGGCAAGACGGTTGTCGTGGTGCTCTCCGGCGGCAATGTCGATCCGGAGCTGTTCCACAAGCTCGTGGCCTAGCGCCCTAGCTGAACAGAGCGAGCTTTTCTTCCGGCGTGAGCGCCCTCAGGGCGGCGAGAGGATCGCGCGCCGCGCCCTGCCGCCGGGCCATCGGCGCGTCCGCCTCCGTCCCGCCCACGGCAGGCACGGTCGAGGGTGCCTCGTCGCGCGCAGCCGCTGCGGCGAACGGGGCGCGCCCTGCCGGCCCGTCAACCATATCTTCCGCGGCGGCCGGGGTCTCGCCCGCCGACCACGAGAAGGCCGAAGCGCCCGCACTTGTCTCACTGCCGGCGCCGTTCTGACGGGCCTCTGCCGTTGCGGCCGCTGGCCCGGAAACATTTCCGTCATCCGCCTCCAAGGACGGCGCCTCCCCTCCCCAGATGGAGAGGACGGCGTCGATGCGGCTTTCGAGGACGCGCAGCGTCTGCACCACCCTGCGGATGCGCTGGGCGGTCAGGTCCAGCAGCGAGCAGGCGGAATAGATTTCGGTCGCGCGCGCCTGGAGGAACTCGCAGTGGCGGCTGTCCACGCCCTGCTCGCGCAAGGTCCAGGCCATGTCCTGGATGTGCTCGGCGGCGGCCAGGATGTCCGACGTGGCGTGCTCGTGGGCGTGCACGATCGCATCGAACTCGTAGCCCGTCCCTTCGCCGCCGCCCTTGTCGATCTCGGGCCGGACGGCCGCAATCTGCGCCTTCATCCGTTCGATGGTGCGCGCCATGTCGAGGAGCGCGGAGCGCACCCCCTCCCCCGGCATGTGGGCTGCCCCGACCCTTTCCAGGCGCTGGAGCGCCGAAAGCAGCATCGTGGTATCGGCGTGCCGATTGCGGCGCGCGAACTCCGCGAGAAACCAGCGGCCGCGGCTCGTCTCCATTACGGCAGCGGCGATGGCTTCGTAGTCGGACTCGCTGAGGGGCGGGGAAACTGGAACCGGCATTGCGAGCGCCTCGCGTAAAACGGGCCCCAAGATTGGCCCGCCAATCCTCACGATCCGCTTAATGCGGCCGCTCGAATGCGTCTCCTCCCATGTTTTTGTGCCGCGCGAAATCGGCCCTAGATTGCGGTCCGCTCAGGCCCCACCGTCACCGATCCGATGCGCGTCGATCGCGCGTCGCAAGCGCAGCCCGTCTTGCATGGATTTCGCCGTCCGTCTGTCGCTCCTCTATGCCGCCATTTTCGGGGCCGTCGGCGTGCAGATGCCGTTCCTGCCGCTGTGGCTCACGGCCAAGGGCCTCGATGCGCCCGCGATCGGGGCCCTGCTCGCATTGGGGACCGCCGCCCGCATGGTCGCCCTGCCGCTCGCCACGCGCGCGGCCGACCGATGGGCGACGCCGGGCACGGCCATCGCGACCGCCGCGCTTGCGGCCGCCGCGATCATGACGCTGCTGGGGCTCGCGCGCGGGGGCGCCGCCATCTTTCTCGCCTATACGCTCGCCACGGCGGCCTGGGCGGTCGTTCTGCCGCTCGCCGAGAGCCACGCCCTGCAGGGGCTGCCGGCGCGGGGGCGGGCCTACGGGCCCGTGCGCCTCTGGGGTTCCGCGGCCTTCATCGTCGCGAATCTCGGGGCGGGATGGCTGACCGCCATGGTCGCGGACGCGCAGGTGATCTGGATCGTCGTATCGGCCTACTGGCTCGTGGTCGGCGCGGCCCTGCTTTTGCGCCCCTCCGATGCCGGCGCCGCCCCTCTCCCGCGCGCGACGGTCTCCCGGCCCCGGGGAACCGATCGCCGCCTGCCTCTCGTGCTCGCAGCCTCGGCGCTCATTCAGGCGAGCCACAGCCTGCTCTACGGCTTCAGCACCCTGCAATGGAGCGCGGCGGGGCTCTCGGGCCTCAGCATCGGGGCGCTATGGGCGGTGGGCGTGCTCGCGGAAATCGTGTTGTTCGCCTGGTCTGCGCGGCTTCCGGCCTCGATCTCCTCGCCTCTTCCCATGCTGATCCTCGGGGCTGCCGGCGGCGCGGTGCGCTGGGCGGGCATGGCGCTCGACCCCGCGCCGGCGTGGCTGCCCTGGCTGCAGGGCCTGCATGGACTGAGCTTCGGGGCGGCCCATCTCGGCGCCGTGCAGTTCGTGGCGCGGGCGGCTGCGCCCGGCCGCGCCGCGAGCGCGCAGGGTTCCCTCGCCTGGGTCAACGGGCTTGCGATGGCGGGCGCGACGGCGGCTTCCGGGCTCCTCTACGAGGCCTTCGGCGCCGCCGCCTACGCGGCCATGGCGGCCCTCGCGGCCGCGGGCGGCGCCTGCGCCCTGCTCGCCTGGCGCATCGGCGCCCGGTCCGGCGCCGGGACCCCTTAACCCCAGAGGCGCCGCGTGGCCGGGTAGACCCGGGCTTCGTCGTAGCGCAGCCCCTCCGGGCGATCACGCGCGAGCAGCAGCGGACCGTCGAGATCGACCACGCGCGCGCGCTGCGCGAGGAGAACTGCGGGCGCCATCGCGAGCGACGTCGCCACCATGCAGCCGACCATCAGCGCAAAGCCGCGCCGCTCCGCCTCCTCCGCGAGGGCCAGCGCCTCGGTGAGGCCGCCCGCCTTGTCGAGCTTGATGTTGATCGCATCGTACTTGCCCGACAGCGCGTCGAGCGAGCCGCGGTCGTGGAGGCTTTCGTCCGCGCAGACGGGGATCGGCCGCGCCATATGCGCCAGCACGTCGTCTGCGCCGGCGGGCAGCGGCTGCTCGACGAGGGTCACGCCCGCCTCGGCGCAGGCTTGAAGATTGGCGGCGAGGTCGGCGGGCGTCCACGCCTCGTTGGCGTCGACGATGAGTTCGGCCTCCGGGGCCGCGGCGCGCACCGCGCGGATGCGCGCGGGATCGCCCTCGCCCCCGAGCTTCACCTTGAGCAGCGGCCGGCCCGCCGCCTTCGCGGCCGCCTCCGCCATGGCTTCGGGAGAGCCGAGCGAGATCGTATAGGCGGTCACGCACGGGCGCGGCGGCGGCAGCTTCGCGAGCGCATGCACCGGCCGGCCGGAGCGCTTGGCCTCCAGATCCCAGAACGCGCAGTCGAGCGCGTTGCGCGCGGCGCCGGCGGGCATGACGCGCTGCAGCGCCTCGCGGTCGAGGCCGTTCGCGACCGCCTCGCGCAGGCCCGCGATGGCCGCCGCCACGCCCTCGACGGTTTCGCCGTAGCGGGCATAGGGCGTGCACTCGCCGCGCCCCCAATGGGGACCGTCGCGCAGCTCGGCGACCACAACGACCGCCTCCGTGCGCGCGCCGCGCGCAATCGTGAAGGCGCCGGCGATCGGCCACCGTTCGATGCTCACCGAGAGAAGGACCGGCATGTGCGCCTCGTAGCGGCCGCCATTCCGTCATACAAGACGCAGCGAACGGGCCCGCCGGGGCAGGACGGCCGACAGGACGGCCGGAAAAGCGCCCTCGACAGCCCGGAGGCCCGTCCAGTATGACGAAGAGGCGCTGCGCCGGACCGGATCGACTCCGGCCGAGGACGCGGGCGAGCGGCGGAGCTTCGGGTCTTGGAAGGCGAACCCCTGCTGAGCAGCATGGTCAGCGGTGACCGGCTCCAGGTCGCCGCGGCGGGGGCCTGGACGGCCGAGCAGGCCGGCAGGCTCGAACCGCTGGTCGAGGCGATCGCAACGCAGGAGCCGCAGGTTCGCAGCGTCGCCATCGACATGCGCGGCGTGCGCGCGCTCGACACCTACGGCGCCTGGCTCCTGGAGCGCCTGATCCGGGAGAGGACCGCGCTCGGCCAGGAAACGCGCATCATCGGCCTGCCGGAGCACTACCGCGGGCTGATCGAGGAGGTGCGGCACGCCAATCTCAAGCCGCCGCCGCGCCGCCCCGCGGACGGCGCGATACGCGCCGCCTTGATCGCCATCGGCCGATCGGTGGTGGGGATCGGCAACGACCTGCTTCAATTCGTCGAAATGATCGGGGCCCTCGCCGTGGCGCTGGGGCGCGTCGCGCTGCGGCCGCAGACGTTCCGCCTCACCTCGGCCGTGCATCACCTCGACCGCGTGGGCTGGCAGGCGGTGCCGATCATCCTGCTCATCACTTTTCTGATCGGCGGCATCATCGCGCAGCAGGGCATTTTCCATTTCCGCAAGTTCGGCGCCGACGTCTACGTCGTCGACATGGTCGGAATCCTGGTGCTCCGGGAGATCGGGGTGCTCATCGTCGCCGTCATGGTCGCCGGCCGCTCCGGCAGCGCCTATACGGCCGAGCTCGGCTCGATGAAGATGCGCGAGGAGATCGACGCGCTGCGGACCATGGGCTTCGATCCGGTGGAGGTGCTGATCCTGCCGCGCGTGATCGCGCTCATCGTCGCGCTGCCGATCCTCACCTTTCTCGGTTCCATGGCGGCGCTCTACGGCGGCGGCCTCGTCGCCTGGCTCTACGGCGGCATCAATCCGGACATCTTCATTTCGCGCCTCAAGGAGGCGATCTCGCTCACGCATTTCGAAGTCGGCATGATCAAGGCGCCGTTCATGGCCCTGGTCATCGGGGTGGTGGCGTGCAGCGAGGGATTGCAGGTCAAGGGCAGCGCGGAATCGCTCGGCTCGCAGACCACGTCCTCGGTGGTCAAGTCGATCTTTCTGGTGATCGTACTCGACGGTTTCTTCGCCATGTTCTTCGCGGCAGTCGGGATGTGACGCGATGAATGCGCCCGTTCGCGACGCGGTGATCGAAGTGCGCGACCTCGTGGTCGGCTTCGGCGACCATATCGTGCTCGACCGCCTGTCGCTCGACGTGCACCGGGGGGAGATCCTCGGCTTCGTTGGCGCCTCGGGCGGCGGCAAGTCCGTGCTGCTGCGCACGATCATCGGGCTCGTCCCCAAGCGCGAAGGCACGATCCGCGTTTTCGGGGTCGATCTTTCGCGCGCGAGCGAGCAGGAGCGGCGGGCGATCGAGCGGCGCTGGGGCATCCTGTTTCAGCAAGGCGCCCTGTTCTCGTCGCTTACCGTGCGGCAGAATGTGCAGTTTCCCATGCGGGAATATCTCGACCTGTCCGACCGCCTGCTCGAGGAAGTGACCATGGCCAAGCTGCAGATGGTCGGCCTCTCCCCCGACGTGGGCGACAAATTCCCGTCGGAATTGTCGGGCGGGATGATCAAGCGGGTGGCGCTGGCGCGGGCGCTCGCGCTCGATCCGGAGATCGTCTTTCTCGACGAGCCGACCTCCGGCCTCGACCCCATCGGCGCCGGCGACTTCGACGAGCTGATCCGCACCCTGCAACGAACTTTGGGTCTGACGGTTTTCATGGTAACCCATGATCTCGACAGCCTGCACACCGTCTGCGACCGTGTGGCGGCGCTTGCCGACGGCAAGGTGATCGCGGCGGGCCCGATCGAGACCATGCTCGAGTCGGACCATCCCTGGCTGAAGGCCTATTTCCGCGGCAAACGGGCCAGAATGGCTCTCGCGGGCCACTCGGTGAGCGCATAGCGAGGCCGGTCATGGAAACGAGAGCGAACTACGTCCTGATCGGGCTGTTCACGCTCGCCATCATCGTGGCGGCCTTCGGCTTCGTCTACTGGTTCTCCAGCGGCGGCGTGGAGCGCGAGCGGGCCACCTATCAGGTCGTGTTCGAGGGCTCGGTGTCCGGCCTGCGAACGGGCGGTTCCGTCCTGTTCAACGGCATCAAGGTCGGCGAGGTGACGGCCCTCACCCTCAACCCCCGGAATCCGGGCCAGGCCGTCGCGACCGTCGGCATCGACAAGGCCATCCCGATCCGCACCGACACCAGCGCCACGCTCGAATATCAGGGCCTGACCGGCATCGCCGCCATCGCGCTGAAGGGCGGGCGGGCCGACGCGCCGCCCCTCGCCGCGCCCGCCGGCGAGATTCCGACCATCCAGGCCGAGCCGAGCGCAGTGCAGGACCTCGCGCAAAGCGCGCGCGAGGTGCTGGGCCGCGCGGAGTCCGTGGTCCGTCGCATCGACGGCGTGCTGAGCGACAACGAGGCGAACGTCCGCAACATCGTCCGCAACGCCGACCGCTTCATGGCGGCGCTCGGCGACAATGCCGACGAGGTCAGCGCCTTCATCAAGGACGCGGCCGCGGCCGCGCGGCGCCTCGCGACGCTCTCCGACAACATCGACAAGCTCGCCGCCGATCTGAGCGGAGTCGTGAGGGCCGTCGATCCGCAGAGGCTGCAGCGCACGGTCGAAAACGTGGAGCGCTTCTCCGAGGCGCTCGGCCGCAATGCCGTGCACGTCGACAGCCTGCTCAAGGACGCCGCTGACGTCGCGCGCAAGTTCAACGAGATGGCGGCGAGCATCGATTCGACGCTCAAGCGGGTGAACGATGTGGCGATCGCCATCGACCCCGCCAAGATCGACCGCACCGTCTCCAATGTCGAGAAGTTCTCCGACTCGCTCGGCCGGAATTCCGAACAGGTCGACAAGCTGCTGAAAGACGCGGCAGAGATCGCCCGCAAATTCAACGAAATGACCCCGCGCATCGACCGCATTCTCGCCAATGTCGAGGGGCTGACCGGGTCGGCGGAAGGCAAGGGCATGCTGAGCGAGATCTCGGAGGCCGCGAAGTCCGTGCGCAAGCTCGCGGAGAACATGGACAAGCGCGTGGCCGAGATTTCGACGGGCCTGTCGCGATTCACGAATTCGGGCCTGCGCGAATGGGAGGCCCTCGCCAGCGAAGGGCGGCGGACCTTGGGCGAGCTCGAACGCGCCGTGCGCAATTTCGACCGCAACCCCCAGCGCCTGCTCTTCGGCGGGAGCGGCAGCGGGACCGTTCCCCAATACGGCGGCCGACGCTAATCTCCCGGCGAGAATCGATGGGTCGGGGCAGGGAGAGATTCGCGTGAAGGGCGCGGGGGGCGGAATGAGGTTCGGCCGGCCCACGGCGGTCATGGTGCTGGCCGTCGGCTTGTCCGCCTGCGCGAGCACGGCGCCGATTCCCACCTACGATCTGACGGCGCCCCAGCAGTTTCCGCCGCTCCGCGGCGCCATGCGGGGACAGCTCGTCGTGCAGGAGCCGACGGCGCTCGCGATCCTCGATACCGACCGCATCGTGGTGCGGCCCGGCGAGGACCAGGTCGCGCAGCTCAGCGACGCGCAATGGGTCGACCGTCTGCCGAAGCTCTTGCAGTCGCGCATCGTGCAGGCCTTCGAGAACGCAAACCGCCTGCGCGGCGTCGCCCGGCCGGGCGACCGCATCGCCCCCGACTATCAGCTCGTCGTCGACGTGCGCCAGTTCGCCCTGACGGTCGGCACCGAGGCGCAGGGAGAGGTCGAGCTTTCGGCGAAGATCGTCGCGGAACGCGCAGGCCGCATCGTCGCCGCGCGGATTTTCCGGGCGACGGTGCCCGCGGCCTCGAGCGTGGGCGGCGACGCCGTGCGCGCGATCGACGAGGCGTTCGGCCGCGTGGTCGTCGAACTGGTCACGTGGGCTTCGCGCTGGGTGTAGCGGCGCGCCGCTGCACCGCCCGATGGGCGTTTCCCGCGCGGCATGCCGGTTCACCGGCCGTCCGGCGACCGGGCGCCCCGTCGAATCCCCCCTCACCCGCCGCTTGCGCGCCGACCTCTCCTCAGCCCGCGGAGAAAGGTCCATTCAACATGCGCAGGCGACCCGTGGGGCGGACCTCTCCCCGCCCGCGGGGAGAGGTTCCTGTTTCTGTGCCGTCACGTCCCGCGAGGCCGCCGGCCGTTGAATCGGTCCCGCACCTGCGGCGCATCGCTTGCGCCGCCGCGCGCGGGATGAGGGAGCCGCGCCTCACCGGCGCAGGCCCCGCTCAATCCAGCCGGCCCGCCGCGTGGGCCAGCATGGTGTAGACCTTGCCGGTCTCGGAGTTCAGGTATCGGCGCCGCGTCTCGCCGTCATCCTCGGCGGTCGAGACCTCCTCGAGCAGGCGCTCGAACTCGACCAGGTAGTGGTCGACCGTCTGCCGGAACTCGCGGTCGCTGCGATATTTGCGGCGGATTTCCTCGAACGTCCTCTGCCCCTGCGGCGTGTAGAGTTCGTAGCCGGCCGGCGCCCGCTCGCCGTTCTCCCGCCGCTCCCACAACTCGCTTGCGGCGTCGCCGTCGACCATGCGGGCGATGTCGATCGAGATCGCGTCGAAGGCGTTGGCGCCCCGGGGGCCCTCCTCCGCGGGCGCCGGCTCCTCGGCCGGTTCCGCATCCGGCTCGCGCTCGGCGCGCGAAAGCACGCCGTGCAGCCACTCGCCGCTCGTCGCCGCCTCGCGCGGCGGCTCGCTCCGCCACCCGCTGCCGCCGCGTGCGGCGACCGCGCGCTGCCCGGTCGCCTCGGCGACCGCCGCGATCCCCTCCTCGCGCACCGAGCGGCGCGGCTGCGCCACCTCGATGGCGCGGCCGTGGCGCGCGACGATGCGGTTGAGCTCCGCCAGCGCGTCCATCTGCTCCACGATCACGCGGCGCAGCTGCGCGGCGCTGTCGGCCGTCTCCTGCGGCAGCTCGAAGATGCCCCGGCGCAGCTCCTCGCGCGTCGCGCTGAGCTCCCGGTGCATCACGTTCGCCGCCTCCTTCATCTCGGCGACCACAGCATTGAAGCGGTCGGCCGTCTGCCGGAACAGCGACTGCGTCTCCTCGGTAGTCTGCTCGAGGATTTCGCGCAGCGTCTCCATCGTGCGCTCGCGCTCCTCCGTCGTCGTGTGGCGCACGCGCTCGAAGTGGTTGGCGATCGAACGGGCGCCTTCGCTGCTCGCCTCGGCGACGAGCCTGGCGATCTCGGTCGCGCGCGCCTCGGCCCTTTCGAGCGTCTCGCGCAGGAGCCCCGAGAAGCGGTCGAACCGCTCGTCCAGCGTCGCGGTCCTGGCGTTGAGCTCGTTCGTCGCCGTATCGAGCGCGCGGTGCCGGTCCGCCAGCTTGTCGGCCGCGGCGGCGAGCGCGCGGCCCTGCTCCTCGAAGCGCCGCGCCAGCTCGCCGATCTCGCCGAGCACGCGCTCCGTCGTGGCGCTGAAGGACTTGATCTGCTGCTCCACCTCGCCGCCGACGCCGCTCGTGCGTTCGCCGACCTCGCTCAGCGTGGCCACGAGTTCCGTCACGCGCGAGGACAGCGCGCCCTCGATGGAGCCGAGGCTTTCGGTCGCCTGGGTCACGACCTCCTGCAGCAGCAGGTTCGCCTCGCGCAGCCGCTCGAACAGCGCCGTCGCGTCGTTGCGCAGCATGCTGTGCGTCTCCAGCATCTCCGCGACCGCCGCCGTCGACGTGCGCTGCGACTTCTCGATCGCGAGCTTCGACTGGCTTTCGAGATCCGTCAGCGCGCGGCCGACCGCGGACGTGGCGGTGGCGCTCGCCTGCGAGATGAGGCGCACGATCTCCTCGCTGTTCGCCGCGACGGCCTTGGCGAGGGCGGTGCCCTTGGACTCGATCGCCTTGACGGCCTGATCGGTGAGGCGCGTGACGTCGCCGGTCAGCGCCGCGGTCCGGCTGTCGAACGCCTTCACCGCCTGCTCGGTGGCGCGGACGATTTCCCCAGCGACCGCCCCGCCCTTGCCCTCCATGGCCTTGAGCGCGTCGCCGGTGACGCGCACCACTTCGGCCGTCAGCGTGCGGCTCTTCTGGTCGAAGGCGGCGAGGAAGCCGCTGCTCTTCTCATCGAGCACGCGCGTCAATTCCTGGCTGCGCTGGTTGAGCACCGAGGCCAGCTCGCCGGCCTTGCCGGTCACGTTGCGGACGATCTCGGTGCTGGCGTCGAGCAGCGTGCGCTGCGCCTCGTTGACGTTCTGGTTGATGACCTTGCCGACGCCCTGGGCGAGCGCGGCGAGCGAGCGCTCGGCTTCCTGCGCGCTCGATCCGACGGTCGTGGTGATGCTCGAGGCGGCGCCGCTCAGCCGGCGCTCGAAATCCTCGGCCCCGGCCCGCAGGGCCTCCATGGTGCTTGCCGTCGCCCCCGTGATCCTGCGTTCGGCCTCGGCGGCGCCGTGCTCGATGGACTGCGGAACCGACCGCGAGAGCGCGGTCAGGCGATGCTCCAGGTCCAGCGTGCTGGCGCCGAGCCGCTCCGCCACCGCGGAGGCCAGCGCGAGCAGCCGGTTCTCGGCGTCCTGCGCGCCGCCGCCGATCGTGCTCGCCACCGATTCCGCGAGCGCCTGGATGCGCCGCTCGGCGTCCTGCGTCCCCGAGCCGACGCTGTCGGCAATCAGCGCCGTGAGCGCATGGATGCGGCGCTCCGCGTCGAGCGTGCCGGCGCCGATGGTCTCGGAGATCACGGCGGCGAGAGAATCCATCCGCTGCTCGATCTCGCGCGCGCCGGACCCGACGGCGTCGGCAATGGCGCCGGCCAGCGACTGCACCCGCTCCTCCATGCCGCGCGTACCGGAGTCGACCGCCTCGTTGATCCTCTCGGCCACCGCCTGCATGCGCTGCTCGGCGTCGCGCGCACCCGCGCCGAGCGTTTCGCTGATCATGCCGGCGAGCGCGTGCAGGCGCCGCTCGGCCTCCTGAGCGCCGCCGCTGATGCGGTCGGCAATCGACGCGGCAAGCGCATCCAGGGTCTTTTCGGCCTCCTGCGTCTCCCCGCGCACGGTTTCGGAAATCCGCCGCGCCGCGGATTCGAGCGAGGCCTCCGCATCGCGCGTGCCGACGCGGATGACGTCGGCGGTCGAGGCCGCGAGAGCCTCGAGCGAGCGGCGCGCCTCGCTCGCGCTCGTCCGGATCGACTCGGCGGTCGTGCCGGACAGCGCTTCCAGCGCGCGGCTCGCGTTCTCGGCGCCGGTGCGAATGGCCTCGGTCGCCGATCCCGCGGCGGCCTCGAGAGACTGGCTCGCCTCCTGCGCGCCGGTGCGGATCGCCTCCGAAGTCGACGAGGCGAGCAGAATCAGCGAGCGCTGCGCGTCCTGTGCGCTGCCGCGCACGAGCTCGGCCGTCGACGCGGCGAGCCCGCCGAGGGCGCGTTCGGCCTCGCCGGCGACCGTCTTCACGACCTGATTGAGCTGCTCGACGCGATTGGCGATGGAGTTCGCCGCGGCGGAGCCGCGCGCCTCGATCTGGCTCGCGGCGGTCTCGACGCGATCGACCAGCAGCTCCTGGAAGCGCGCGATGCGCGCATCGAGCCCGTCGGCGATCTCCGTCGCCCGCGTCGCCAAGGTGCGATCGACCTCCTCCGAGCGGCTCCTGAGCTGCTCCACGAGGCGGCCGCCACGCTGATCGATATCCGTCGTGATTTCCTCGATCCGCCGATCCAGCGTGCCGAGCAGTTCGTTGCTGCCGCTCGCGAGCGTCTGCGCGATTTCGCGCACGCGCGAACCGAGCAGGTCGTCCAGCGTCCGGGTCCGGCTGTCGAGCACCTGCTCGACCTGCCCCATATTGGCCTCGAGCGACTTCACGATCGTCGCCGCATGAGCGCCGAGACGGCTGTCGAATTGCTGCACGTGCGCCTCGACCGTGCGCGTAAGCTCGTCCACGCGGCTGCCGGCGCGGCTCTCAAACTCCTCCACGCGGGCGGCGAGGCTCTGCGTGATCTCGCCCATGCGGCCGCCCACGCGCTGCTCGAATCCCTCGACCTGCGCGCGCAGCTCCCCGCCGATCTCCGCGAGCGCGGCGCTGGTGCGCTGCTCCAGCATCTCCGCGTTCGCCCGCAGCGCGCCCGACACCTGGTCCATGCGCGCCTGGGTGCGGCTTTCGAATTCCTGGAGCCCAGCCTGCAGCGTCTCGGTGACCTGCGCCAGCCGCTCGCCCGAACGGGCATCGAACGCCTCGATCTGGGCGCGCAGCGTCTCGCCCACCTCGGCGCCGCGCTGCGAAAGGCGCTGAACCAAATCGTCGCCGTACACGGTGACGGTGCGGTCGAACTCGCCGAGACTGCGGGTGATGACGGCGCTCAGCGTGGAGGCGTCGTTGGAGATCTTGTCCGCCAGCTCCTTGCCGTTGACCGAAAGCACGTTCTCGATCGAGGAGAGCCGCTCGGTCAGCAGCTCCTGCATGGCCTCGGTGCGCGATTGGATGACGGAGGCCAGTTCGTCGGCCTTGCGCTGGAAAGTTTCCGTCACCGCGACGCCGCGCGAGAGGATCGTTTCGTTGATGCGCGTGCCGGCCGCCTCCAGCTTGGCGACGAGGTCGTCGCCGCGCAGGCTGAGATCGAGGGCGAGCGAATCCCCGCTCGACTTGATGCTGTTGTTCACCTCGTCGGCGCGCGTGACCAGCGTCTCGGCCATGCGGCTGCCGGTGTCGACGAGCGTGTCGATGACCTCGCGCGCGCGCGCGTTGAGCTGTTCCGCAAGCTCGCGCGTCAGCGCGGTCAGCCTCTCGCCGGCCTCCTCCGAGCGCTGGGCGAGCGTCTCGGCGAGCGCCGCCGTTTTTTCGTGCAGGCCGTCGGCGACCCGCTCGAGTCGCGCCGACAGCGTCTGCGACAGATCGCCGGAGATGTCGACGATCCGGTCGGTCAGCTCGTCGGTCTTGAAATTCAGCGCGGCGATGAGACGCGTGTTGGCGGCGTCGAGCGTGCGGCTCACCTCGTCGCTCGTGCGGCTGAGCTGATCGAGGAGTTCGGCCCCGCGCTCGCCGATCGCGTCGATCATCGAATCGCCGGCGCGGCCGAGCGCCACCGTGATGTGCTCGCCCTTCTCGGCGAGCGAGCGGGTGATGCGCTGGGCCGCCTCGTTGACGCTCGCGGAGACGAGCTCGCTGACCGAGGTGATCTCCTGGGTCAGCCCCATATGCGTGCTGGTGATGGCGTTGCGGATCTGGTCCGCCTGGGCGATCAGCGAATCCCGCTGGCTCGCAAGGTCCTCGATGAGGCCCCGAATGCGCAACTCGTTGTCATTGTAGGCCCGTTCGAGCGCCGCCACCTCGTTGTGAACGAGTGCCTCAAGCTCCGCCGCCCGCGCGAGCGCACGTTCGAGGCCGTCTCCCATCGCGGCGACCTCGCGGCGCACGGCCTGGCCGACGCTGACGATCGACTCGCTGGCGAGGGTCTCCGGCTCGGCCAGACGGAGGGCCACCTCGGCCATCGAGCGGGAGATGATGCGCAGCTCCTGCGCCCGCGAGACCGTGTAGGCCAGCACGAAGAAGAAGAGCGGAGGCGCGAGAATCGCCGCACTGAAGCCGAACAGCTGCGGCGCCGCGCCGCCGCCGCCCGGCGCGAGGAGCGCCTGCAGGTTCGCGCCCCAATGGCCCCAGGTCGCAAAGACGCCGAGGGCGACCCAGAGGCAGGCCAGCAGCGAGGCGACGGCATAGGGCGTGCGCGAAGGGCGCTGGCGCAGCGCCTGCAGAAGCTGGCCGACCGAGCGGCGGTCGTCGTTGGCGGGGCGGAGAGCGACGGGCGCAGCCGCAGGCGGCGCGGGCTCCTCGAACAAATCTTGCTCGTCGGCGCGCGGGCGCGGCGTGCGCGGCCACCCCTCGGCGGCGGCCGCCGCCGATGGCAATTCCGGCGATGGCGGCGCGCCCGCCGCCGAGGGCGCACTCGCCTCGCCCTCGCGCAGATTGAGATTGAGCGCGTCCTGGATCGCCGACAACGCGGCCTCCGTCGGGTCCTTCATTTTCCTCGGAGTGTTCGCCATAATCGCGTTGCCTCACTTCAAGAGTGTCGGCCTGGAAGGCCGCAAACCGATGGTCCGCCAGAATTCCAAGGTGGGTTTCGCCGCACTTACACACCGTCCGAGCGTGCGGACGGCCGATGCTGCGGCCCGCCCTCCCAGAGTCGGCCGCGCGGTTATCCTAACCGCGTGTGGAACCGAAAGAAACCCGCCCTCGGTAACCATCCTTTAATCATCGTTAACGGGTCGGCACGATGTCTAAGCAAAGCTCGGATGCAGGCCTCCCCGCCGTCTCCGACCGTCCGCGCCCGATCGAGACGCAGCGCCGCTATCTCGAGCGCGGCCTCGAGCAGCCCGGCGGAAAGCTGCCGCTGTTCGACCGCGACGGCCGCGCGGTCTCCCGCCAGACCGTCGAATCCTGCATCGCCCATGGCTGGGCGACGCCCTGGTTCGCAAATCCGACCAAGCCGGACTGGCTCGTCTGCAAGCTCACCCCCGCCGGCTATGCCGTGCTGGGACGCGAGCCGCCACCCCAGGCCATGGAAGGACCGGCGAATCGCGGGCGCGGAAAGCGCACCGGTTGACGCTCCGTTTGCCTTGATAGCCTGCGCGCGCTGCGCGATCAGCCGCGCGGGCCGGCCATTCATCGGAATTTCGGGCTTTCGCCCCCATCTGCCCCTCAAAGTCTCGGCGAGGCGAGGATCGCGGCGTGACAGGAAAGCGGACGGAGCTTGACGCAGCGGACGGCGCGGCGCGCACGGCGCTCGACCGCGCCCACCTCGAACGCATGACGTTCGGGGACCAGCCGCTCGCGCGCGAGGTGCTGGAGCTGTTCCTGGGTCAGGCGCAGACGCTGATGGCCGGCCTCGATCGCGCGCCGCCCGCCGCGGTCGCCGCCGCGGCGCACCGGCTCAAGGGTTCGGCGCGGGGGATCGGGGCCTGGGGCGTGGCCGCGGCGGCTGAAGCGGTCGAACAGGCGGCCTCGACGCGGCCGGAGGCGCTCGCGGCGGCGCTCGCCGCCCTCGGCCGCGCGGTCGACGATGCGAAGGCGGCCATCGCGGCGCTGCTGCAAGGGGCCTGAGCCGGCGCCGGCCGCTCGCCCCAAGTTCCACTGGCATCCTGCGCCGCGACCCGATATACCGCCCGCAGCGAGCCGAGCGAGGAGGGATGCGGCCGGGATTCTCCGGCCGTTTCTATTTCCAGGATGCCGAAAATCACCTTTATCGACTTCCAGGGCACAGCGCGCACCGTCGAGGCCGAGATCGGCGCGACGGTCATGGAGACCGCGCTGAAGAACGGGGTCCCGGGCATCGAGGCCGAGTGCGGCGGCGCCTGCGCCTGCGCGACCTGCCACGTCTACGTGGACGGCGACTGGTTCGCCAAGGTCGGCCCGCCCTCCCCCATGGAGGAGGACATGCTGGATTTCGGCTACGACGTGCGGGAAAACTCCCGCCTCTCGTGCCAGATCAAGGTGACGGAGGACCTCGACGGGCTCGTCGTCCGCACGCCCGAGCGGCAGGCCTGAGGCGCCTTCCCTTCTTCACCGCATCTGCATGGTCTTCAGCCGCTCGATGATGTCCGGCGTCAGCGGGGTGGATCGCCGCGTGTTCTTGTCGACCAGCACCATGGTCGTGCGGCCGTGGGCGGCGCAGACGCCCTCGTGGAACACCGCCTGCGCATAGACCACCGACCGCGTGCCGATCCGCTCCACCCCGCAGGTGGCGACGACATCGCCCGGCCAGTGCAGCTCCCGCACGAAATTGATCTCCAGCCGCCCGACGACGAAACCGGCATTGCCGAAGGAGAGGCTGCCGAAAATGTCGCGCATCATCGAGACCCGGCTCGTCTCGAAATAGACCCCGTAAACCACGTTGTTGACGTGGTTCTGGTGGTCGAGGTCCCTGAGCCGCATCGTGATGGTGGTCTTGTGCGGGAAGTCTTCGAGGCGCGGGACTACGCGGCCGGCGTCGGCGGAAGCGGCGTCGTTCAAGGTCGGATCTCCAGGGCTGTCCCGGTCGGGCAGCCTCGCGTGGTCGTTCGGGATGGGCGGGTCGTGCTCCCCCGCCCCGTGCTGTAGACGCTCGCCGCCGCCGCGATCAAGAGCGGCGCCTTCTCGACGGGGCGCCCTTTTCGCTCCGCGAAGGGACCGCTACAGAAGGACCAGCGCGTTCGTCCAAGTCGCGATTGGAAGGATCATGGCGGAACCCATCAAAACCGATGTGCTGATCATCGGCGCCGGCCCGATCGGCCTGTTCGCGGTCTTCGAGCTCGGCCTGCTGGACATGAAGGCCCACGTCGTCGACATCCTCGACAAGGTGGGCGGCCAGTGCGCCGAGCTCTACCCCGAAAAGCCCATCTACGACATTCCGGCGCTGCCGGTCGTGACCGGCCAGGGGCTGGTCGACGCCCTGATGGCGCAGATCAAACCGTTCGGCGCCGTCTTCCATCTCGGGGAGATGGTGGAGACGATCGAGCGCATCGGCGATCCGCTGTTTCGCGCCGTCACCGATCGCGGCAAGGTGTTCGAGGCCAAGGTGGTGGTCATCGCCGCCGGCGGCGGCTCGTTCCAGCCGAAGCGGCCGCCGATCCCGGGGATCGAGGCCTACGAGGGCCGCTCGGTCTTCTATGCCGTGCGCCGGATGGAGGATTTCCGCGGCCAGCGCCTCCTGATCGTCGGCGGCGGCGATTCCGCGCTCGACTGGACGCTCAACCTGCAGCCGATCGCCGCCAGCCTGACGCTGGTGCACCGGCGCGACGAATTCCGCGCGGCGCCCGACAGCGTCAACAAGATGCGCAAGCTCGTGGCCGAGGGGCGCATGCGGCTCGTCACCGGCCAGGTGACCGGCTTTGCGGGGGAAGAGGGGCGCGTGCGCACCGCACAGGTGAAGCGGAACGACGGAACGGTCGAGGAGATCGCCTGCGACGCGGTGCTGCCCTTCTTCGGCCTCACGATGAAGCTCGGGCCGGTGGCGAACTGGGGCTTCAAGCTGCACGACGGCGAGCTGATCCCGGTCGACACCGCGGCCTTCGAGACCAGCATTCCGGGCATCTTCGCGATCGGCGACATCAACTGGTATCCGGGCAAGCTGAAGCTCATCCTCTCGGGCTTCCACGAGGCTGCCCTGATGGCGCAGAAGGCCTATCACTACGTCTATCCCGACAAGCGCCTGGTATTTCAGTACACGACCTCCTCCACCAGCCTGCAGAAGAAGCTCGGCGTGGCCTGACGGGCGCGCCGCGCGGGCGCGCGCCGCCGCGGACAGCCACGGACAAGAGCCGCGGCCGTATTGGTTAATGTTGATCGTGTTATTTTTCGGAGCCGGACGCTCCTCGCCCGGTAAGGATACATTTTCACCACAGCAGACGACAGTTGTTGCTCCACGAATGCTGCAGTGAAATACTGCAAATTCTCTTGGAGGATCGACCAATGACCGCCAGTTTCGCCACAGTCGAGACGGCCTCTGCGCCGCCGGCCGAGGCCGAGCGCGCCCCGCGCGCGGCCAATGCCAATGAGATGGCACCGACGCGCGCCGAGCCGCGCAGCCGGACCGATGCGGTGGGGGAGCTGCACGGCTTTCTCGAACACCGCTCGCGCCAGTGGAGCAGCGTGCTGCGCCTCCTGGAGCAGCTGCGCCTGCACGTCCAGGCCGTCGAGGCCGAGCGCGAGGCGGAGCACCGGAAGCTCGAAGCCGCCATGGCGGCCGTCGAGCAGACCCTGCGCGCGCTCAAGGCCGCCGCCGATCCCAGCCGGGAAAACCGCGCTTCGGGCGAGCTCGACAAGGTGATCGAGAACAACCGCGTCGCGCTCGACCAGCTCGAGACCGTGGCCGCCAACCTCAACACCAACTTTCTCGTCTGGCGGTCGGCGTGGCTGCAATACGCCCAGACCTTCGAGGCGTCGCGGCGGCTGCGCGCCGATATGGAATCCCGCCTCCACAGCCGCGCCTGATTGACCCGGGCCTGACGCGGCGCAGCGAAAGGGCGCGCCCGCGGGCGCGCTCTTCGCTTGTGCGGCCTGTGCGTTCAGCGTGAGCAAGACTCCGCCGCGGTGGCCGCGCGCGGCCGCCGCCGCTATCATCCCCGGCGCCCACGCGCACGGGAGGAGAATCGGCCGATGGATCTTGGAATCGCGGGCCGCAAGGCCATTGTCTGCGCATCGAGCAAGGGTCTGGGGCGCGCCTGCGCCGAGGCGCTCGCGCAAGCGGGATGCGAGGTCGTCATCAACGGCCGCGATGCGGCCGCGCTCGACCAGGCCGCGGCCGAGATCCGCGCGGCGACAGGCGCGAAGGTGACGCCGGTCGCGGCCGACGTCGCAACCCCGGAAGGCCAGGCGGCGCTGCTCAGGGCCTGTCCCGACCCGGACATCCTGGTGAACAACAATGCGGGTCCGCCCTTCCGCGACTTCCGCGAACTGACGCGGGAGGACATGATCAAGGGCGTCATCGCCAACATGATCTCGGCCATCGAGCTCATTCAGAAGGTCATCGACCCGATGGTCGAGCGCCGGTTCGGCCGGATCGTCAACATCACCTCGGGTTCGGTGAAGCTGCCGCTCGCCGGTCTCGACCTGTCGTCGGGCGCGCGCGCCGGGCTGACCGCCTTCCTTGCCGGCGTCGCGCGCTCGGTCGCGGCGGCGAACGTGACGATCAACGGCCTCCTGCCGGGCATCTTCGATACCGACCGGTGGCGGTCGGGCCTCGCCGGCACCGCCAGGAAGCGCAACATTTCGGTCGAGGAGGCGCGCGCCGAAAGCATCGCCGCCGTGCCCGCGAAACGCGTCGGCGATCCGGCGGAGTTCGGGGCGGTCTGCGCCTTCCTGTGCTCGGTCCATGCCGGCTACATCACCGGCCAGAGCATTCTGATCGACGGCGGCCGCTACCCCGGGACGCTGTAGGCCCTCGTCCGCGCGGCCCCGGGGCCCTGGAGACCCCGGGAACCCGCGGCCGTATTCACTCGTTCACTCGGCCGATCGCACGGCGCGCGGCGAAAGGCGACGGACGCCGCCTTCGCCTTTATCCCCCGACATGCGCGCGCGCCGCGCCGGGCGCGCGGGGCCGGTTCGCGTTCAGCCTTTCGTGATCAGCGGGGCTGCCGGGGCCGGGCCGCCCCACCGGTACCGCAAGCCGATCGAAACGATGTCGACGTGCGAACGCGCCGATCCGGAGAACGTGCCGAGCGCACCGCCGCTCGTGTCGAACAACGCATGGCCCGGCCCGATCGCGATCGGCGCGTTGCGCACGAAGATGTGCGAATAGCCGAGGTCGAAGGCGAGCCTTTCGCTCCAGGTGTAGGTCAGGCCGGCGCCGAGCCAGGTGCGATCATTGTCCGGCAGCCGCGTGCCGCGGGTTTCGTCGCGCACGGGGCAATGCTCGAAGCCGATGCCGGCGCGCAGGGCGAGCTCCGGGCTCCACTGATATTCGACGCCGCCCGAGGCGAACCAGCCGTTCTCCCAGTCGAACGCCAGCACGCCCGGAATGCCCGGCACCCCCGCGGGCGCGGCGTTGACCGTCACCCGGCCGAGCCGCGACCAGCGGGTCCATTCGAAGGTGCCGAGCACGGTAAAGCTCTCGCTCACCTTCTGCCGCACGCCGACGCTCACGGTGTCGGGCAGCGGCACGGTCGCTCTCAGGCCCACGGCAGCGGCCGGGATGACGACGGGCACGCCGCCGACCAGGGTGGTGAAGGCGGGGCGCCGAATGTCCCCGTCGACCTCCTGGTCGA
>JADGHE010000048.1 GCA_019689555.1 Variibacter sp.
CCTCACTACGGGACCCCCCCAAAACCACCCCCCTCACTAACTGATTTTGTGGCGGTCACCTCGCCGTCATGGTCCTCAGGACGCAACGAGCCCACAACGGGGAATAAACACTGAATGGGACTTTCCGGTCAACCTGCAAGTGTGATAGCCCTCCGCCGCGCGGAATTGTTCGGTGAAGACATGGCATTAAGTGAAGAGATCAGGTACCCAAGTTAACGGCCCGTGTTAGTCCCACCCCCAATCGCCGCCCGTACCGCGCTCACGATCCGGTCCTGAGTCGCCTCGTCGAGGTAGGGGTGCATCGGCAGGCTCAACACTTGCTGCGCCAACGCCTCTGAGACCGGGAGGCCGTTGCCGGCCGTGGGCCAATGCCGGTAGGCCGGCTGCTGGTGCAGCGGCTTGCGATAGTAGACCGCGGTCGGAATGCCCTGTGCCTTCAGTTCGTCGATGATGCGGTCGCGCACGCGCGGCGCGACCTTGATGGTGTATTGCGCCCAGGTGGAGCGGCAGCCGGAAAGCACGCGCGGCACCGTCGCCACATCCGCAAGCGCCGCGTTGTAGCGTTCGGCGATGGCGTTGCGCTTTTCGATCTCGGCCGGAAAGATCTTGAGCTTCTCGATCAGCACCGCCGCCTGGATCGTGTCGAGCCGTCCGTTCATGCCGATGCGCACGTTGTCGTATTTGTCGGCGCCTTCCCCGTGCACGCGGAGCGACCGCAGAACGGCGGCGAGATCGGGATCATCGGTGAAGACGGCGCCGCCGTCGCCGTAGCAGCCGAGCGGCTTGGCCGGGAAAAAGCTGGTCGCCGTCGCGCAGCCGATGGTGCCGACCTTGCGCTCGCGATACGTCGCCCCGAAGGATTGCGCGGCGTCGCACAAGAGCCAGAGCCCGTGCGCGCGGCAGACCGGCTCGATCGCCTCATAGTCCGCGGGCTGGCCGAAGAGATCGACGGCGATGACGCCGGCGGGCTTGAGGCCGAGTTGCTTCGCCTTGGCGATGCCGCGTTCGAGGCTGGCCGGATCCATGTTGAACGTGTCGGGATGCACGTCGACGAAGACGGCAACGGCATCGAACCAGGCGATCACTTCCGCCGTGGCGGCGAAGGTGAAGCTCGGACAAAACACGGCGTCGCCGGCGCCGACCTGCTTCGCCATCAGCACCAGCGCGAGCGCGTCGGTGCCGTTGGAGCAGGAGACGACCTCGCGCGCGCCGCAGAAGGCGGCAAGCTCGCGTTCGAGGATCGCCACTTCCGGCCCCATGACGAACTGGCCGTGTTGCAGCACGCGCGCGATGGCGTCGTCGATGGCGCGCCCGAGATGGCGGCGCTGCGCGCGGAGATCAATGAAAGAAAGCGGCGAGGGCAGGGGGGTGGTCAGCGTGCTGGTCATTAGAGATCGTGGGCCAAGGAAGCGTGAGGGCACGACGGACGGAAAGGCCGCACCCGCGAGCGCGACGACCCTCCGGCCGCCCCGCGGATGGATCAAATGAGACACATTGCATGGCCATTTCAAGACAATGCTGCAATTGTCTGTTCGAAAAAACTCCGGAACCGCGGCCACGGTCCCATTCGCCCAGTTCCACCGCGTGAGGGGGAGGGGCAGAAGTCCGTCAGGCCCGTGCGGCGGCGGGCTCTCCGGCCGGGAGGCTCACCGGCTGCGTCCGCCGCCCGAGGCGCGCCGGTCTTCCCGCCGGCGATCGCGTCCGTGGTTTCTTAAGATCGGTGATGGCAAAGTTCGTCCGATTCTGAGCATCAACCAGGACTTGCTTCAACCTCGAACTGCCTCTAAAGCGAGCCTTCGCTCCCCGAGAGCCTGCCGCAATGCGATTCCGATGGCGACAAAGAACATCGATCGACCTGCCGTGGATCAATCTCTCGGCATTGATCATTCTATGGGCCGTTGCGTCGCCGTTTCTCGCGGTGCTGATCAGGGATCCCTCCATCCTCAAAACCGGCGCGGGAAAGGAGCCGCTGATCTACGCCGGCGTCTCCGCGGTTGTGACGATCGCGAGCTTTCTGTGGTATCGGCTGGGGCACAGCGTCTCGCGCTTCTTCTCGGTCGCGGAGGCGCTCACGATCATCAAGGCGTCGGCGGCGGCCGTGCTCTGCACGCTGATCGTCTGCTTCCTGCTCACGCGCCTCGACAACATCCCCCGTTCCGTCCCGGTCATTCATTTCATCGTGCTTGCGGGCGGCACCCTCGCCGCGCGCGCTGAACGCTATTTTCGCCGCCGCCGCCGCGGGCGCATCAGCCTTTCCACGGCGACGCCGGAGAACATCCTCATTCTCGGCGTCACCGACCTGTCGTGGTTCTACATTCAGATCATCGAGGAATTCGCCTCCGACGCCTACACCGTCGTCGCATTTCTCGACGAGAGCCAGACCCTCCAGGGCCGTTTCGTCCACGGCTATCCGGTGGCCGGCCGAATCCAGGACCTGGGCCAAGTCATCGACGAGTACGCGATCCACGGAGTGACCATCAATCGGGCCATCCTCGCGATCGACCCGCAGAAGCTCGGACCCGAACTGTCCCAGCGCGTTTTCGCCACCGCGGCAGCGAAGTCCGTTCCCGTCGACATTCTGCCCGATCGGCTGGGACTGAAGCGCCCGTCGACTGTCGCCGAGGGCGGCGGCAACGAGGCGCGTCCATACACGATCGACGTGAGCGGTCCGTTCTGGACGAGCAAGCGCCTGTTCGACATCACCGTCGGCCTTGCTCTGTTGATCGCAACGGCACCGATCGCCCTTCTCGTCGCGGTCCTGGTGCTGTTCGATTGCGGGATGCCGGTGATCTTCTGGCAGATGCGCATCGGGCGGCACGGCCGGCGCATCACGATCTACAAGTTCCGCACGCTGCAGGCCCCGTACACCGCGCGGGGCGAGGTGCGGCCGGAGGATCGGCGGGTGTCCGTGATCGGCCGCCTGTTGCGCCTTTCCCATATCGACGAGCTGCCTCAGCTCGTCAGTATCGTGCGCGGCGAGATGTCCTTTATCGGACCGCGGCCGTTGCTGCCTGCGGACATCTCGTCCGATGCGAATCTTCGATTCGCCGTTCGGCCGGGCATCACGGGATGGGCTCAAGTCAACGGCGGCACGCTGCTCACGGTCGAGGAAAAGAACGCGATGGACGAATGGTATGTGCGCCATGCGTCCTGGAAGCTCGAACTGATCATCGTGCTGCGGACAATCCGAGCCATGTTCGCCGCCATGAAGCGCGACGAGGCCGCCATCCGGGAGGCGATGACGGAACAGATGGCGCTGGCGAAGCGCGGCCCCTGCCACCAGGCGAGCAAGCCGGCCTATTCCGCACCCTCTGCTTTTTCCGCGCCGTCTGAATAAGGGGCCTTGGACGGATCCGGGCCGGCGGGCGCGTGGCCCCTGAAGGAACACTGAACGTTTCCGCGCCCTTTGCGCGTTACCGCATCCTGTTGATCGGAGAGCTGATAAGGCCCGAAACGTCCGCCCAGGCGGGCGAAGCGCGGAACTGCCGGGCCGTGCCGATTGACCGATTGACCGGTCGACCGGCAACGGCCCTCAGCGGAACGGACGGCTCAGGAACGGCGACTCCTTGAGCCCGTAGCGCCAGGGCAGGTCGGCCGCCTTGGTAATTCCGATCCGCGGGCCGACCGCGATCTCGATCGGCGCGCCGTCGCGCCGGCCGGTCAGGCGAAAGGGCGCCCGGTCGAGCGGGAGGCCGTTGTGCACCAGGGTGACGCCCAGCGCCTGGCACACCTTTCCCGGGCCGGAGCAGAGCGCGCGCGGGTCCTTCACGCCGCGGCGTGCGCGCATGATGTCGAGACCGGTCGTCGGCTCGAGCGCGCGCACCAGGACGGCGCTGGCCGAGCCTTCCTCCTCGCAGACGAAGTTGAGGCACCAGTGAATGCCGTAGGACCGATAGACATAGGCATGGCCCGGCGGGCCGAACATTACGGCGTTGCGGGCGGTGAGGCCGCGATAGGAATGTGCGGCGGGGTCCGTGTGGTGGTAGGCTTCCACTTCCACGATCGTGCCCCCGACCCCGTCGACCAGCAGCGTTGCGCCGATCAGGTCCGGGGCGACTTCGTGGACGCTACGGGCAAAGAATTCGCGGGTCAGCGGCGCTGGCGAAAGCATGCGGGTCTCTGTAGCGCCGGGCGGGCCCGGCTGTCGATGCGTCGGCGAGAGGCGTCGGCGGGGCGCGCAATGGAACGGCCGATCGGTGGCGAGGGTCCTCGGGCCGTGCGGACCGGTGCGATGCGGTTCGTCGGGACCGCGCCGGGCGGGGCGCCGCGGCGCGCAGCCCGCGGCCGCTTTGGGCGGACCGCACAGGCACGGCCGACCGGGACGCGCGGGACCCGCGTGCGAGGGCGCCGGCGCCGAGAGGGGCGGTCGAACCCGCGCGCATCTTTTCCGTTGCCCCCGATCGCCGTAAAGGCTTTGCTCGGGGGTGTGGCTCGAACGCCCCATTGTGTCTAAATCGCAACACACGCACGGCAATAAACATGTACGGTCTATCGAGACGTGTCTCACGCCACGATTTCGCCACGGCTCTCCCCGCTGATCGTCGGCGCCGCAGGCCTTCGCAGGGCTTCCCGATTTTCGATGCGGAAGCAAGGCGCTTGGTGACCCGCCGGCGGGGCAGGGGGCTGCCCGCCGCGGGGCCCGAGCGGGCGCGAGATGCGTGGCCGGGCGGCGTGAGTGCCGGTTCCGCGTGAGTATAGGGGGCGTGACGCAAATGGACGCAAAAACAAATCTCAAGAACCGCCTGCCCAGCCGGCACGTCACCGAGGGTCCCGAGCGCGCTCCCCATCGCTCCTACTATTATGCGATGGGTCTGACGACCGAGCAGATCCATCAGCCCTTCGTGGGGGTTGCCACCTGCTGGAACGAGGCGGCCCCCTGCAACATTGCGCTGATGCGCCAGGCGCAGGCGGTGAAGAAGGGGGTGGCCGCCGCCGGCGGTACGCCGCGCGAGTTCTGCACCATCACGGTCACCGACGGCATCGCCATGGGCCACGGCGGGATGAAGGCCTCGCTGCCCTCGCGCGAGGTCATCGCCGACAGCGTCGAGCTGACCATGCGCGGCCACGGCTACGACGCCCTGATCGGGCTCGCCGGCTGCGACAAGTCCCTGCCCGGCATGATGATGGCGATGTGCCGCCTCAACGTGCCGTCGATCTTCATCTATGGCGGCTCGATCCTGCCCGGCACCTTCAAGGGCCGGCCGGTGACGGTTCAGGACGTGTTCGAGGCGGTCGGGAAGCACTCGGTCGGCGAAATGTCGGACGAGGACCTCGAGGAGCTCGAGCAGGTCGCCTGTCCCTCCGCCGGCGCGTGCGGAGCCCAGTTCACCGCCAACACGATGGCGACCGTCTCCGAGGCGATCGGGCTCGCGCTGCCGTACTCGGCCGGCGCGCCGGCCCCCTACGAGATCCGCGACAAGTTCTGCGCGACGGCGGGCGAGAAGATCATGGAGCTGATCGCCGCGAACATCCGCCCGCGCGACATCGTCACCCGCAAGGCCCTGGAGAATGCCGCGACCGTCGTGGCGGCCTCCGGCGGCTCGACCAATGCGGCGCTGCATCTGCCCGCCATCGCCCACGAATGCGGCATTGAATTCAGCCTCTTCGATGTTGCGGAGGTGATGCGGCGGACGCCCTATATCGCAGATTTGAAGCCGGGCGGCCGTTATGTCGCCAAGGATTTGTTCGAAGCTGGCGGCGTGCCGCTCCTCATGAAGACGCTGCTCGATCACGGCTACCTGCACGGCGACTGCCTCACGGTCACCGGGCGCACGATCGCCGAGAACCTGAAGAACGTGCGCTGGAACGACGAGCAGGATGTCGTGCGGCCGGCCGACCGGCCGATCTCGCCGACGGGCGGGGTGGTCGGCCTTCGCGGCAATCTCGCGCCCGAAGGCGCGATCGTGAAGGTCGCGGGCATGAAGAACCTCAAGTTCCGGGGCCCGGCCCGCTGCTTCGACGGCGAGGAGGCCTGCTTCGAGGCCGTCACGCAGAGGCGCTACAAGGAAGGGGACGTCCTCGTCATCCGTTACGAGGGGCCGAAGGGCGGTCCCGGCATGCGGGAGATGCTGTCGACCACAGCGGCGCTCTACGGGCAGGGCATGGGCGACAAGGTGGCGCTCATCACCGACGGCCGTTTTTCCGGCGCGACGCGCGGGTTCTGCATTGGCCATGTGGGGCCCGAGGCGGCGGTCGGCGGCCCGATCGGGCTGCTGCGCGACGGGGACATCATCAATATCGACGCCGAGGCTGGCACGATCTCGGTGGAGCTTTCGGACGAAGAGCTGGCGCGCCGCAGGCAGGAATGGCGGCCGCGCGAGCCGGAATACACCTCGGGTTATCTCTGGAAATACGCCCAGCAGGTCGGACCGGCCGTGAACGGGGCGGTCACGCATCCCGGTGGGGCAGTCGAGAAGCAGTGTTATGCGGACATGTGATCGCATAACGATTGTGACGGCGATCATAGCGGGCCTCGCGGGGGGGCCCGCACTGGCGCTCGATCCGCCGCCCCCGGCGGCGAGCGTCTCCGCTCCCGCGCTCGCGCTGGACGGAACGCCTGCGCCCGCGAATGCGCCCGCTCTGACGCCGTTCGAGGCCTTCCGCTCGGGTGCCCGGGCCCTGCGCGCCGGGGACACCGCGAAAGGCATCACGGCCCTTGAATATGCCGCCGAGAAGGGCCACGCCGCGGCGCAGTGGAAGCTCGGCCGCATCTACGCCGAGGGCGACGGCGTCGCCCGCAACGATCTGCGCGCCTTCCAGTATTTCAGCCGGGTCGCCAACGCCCATGCGGACGACAATCCGGAGTCGCCGCAGTCGCGCTATGTCGCCAACGCCTTCGTCGCGCTCGGCAACTACTATCTCGGCGGCATCCCGAACTCGCCGATCAAGCCGGATCCCAACCGCGCGCGCGAAATGTTCGCCTACGCGGCCTCCTATTTCGGCGACCCCGACGCGCAATACTACCTCGCGCGCATGTATCTCGAGGGAAAGGGGACCGCGAAGGACCCGCGCCAGGCGATCCGCTGGCTCGGGCTTGCGGCGCACAAGGGGCAGTACCAGGCCCAGGCGCTGCTCGGCCATATCCTGTTCAAGGGCGAGCACGTGGCGCGCCAGGCGGCGCGGGGGCTGATGTGGCTGACGCTGGCGCGCGACAGTGCAGGCCCCGACGAGAAGTGGATTTCCGACCTCTACGATGCGGCGTTCCGCCTGGCGACGGACGACGAACGCGCCTTGGCGCTGGTCTATCTCGAACGTTTCCTGAAGGAACGGCGCGACTGAGAGGCGTTTTCGTTTCCCCGCTCTCCGCCGTGCGGGGAGCGGGTCCGGGGTAAGGGCATCGCGACGTAGGCCCGCGCTCCGGCCCGCGGCGAGGTCCTCGCCCGGTGCTCCCGCGCCGACGCGCCGACCTCTCCCCGCCGGCCGGGAGAAATGCCTGCGTCTGCGCCGCCACGCCCCCCGATGACTGTCCGGCTTGAGCCTCGTCCCGCGCATCTGCGGCACCGCTTGCGTGCCGCGGCGCGTGCGGGACACGTCGTCGACGCGGCATCCGCGCGCGGTTTCCGGCCGTTCGATGCCGCTCGCCCGCAATGCGCTCAACGCGGCTTGAACGCGAAGTCCGCCCACACCGGCACGTGATCGGACGGCCGCTCGCGTCCGCGCATGAACTTGTCGATGCCGACGGCCTTCAGCCGGTCGGCAGCCTGGGGCGAGAGCAGCAGGTGGTCGATGCGCAGGCCGTTGTTCCGCTGCCACGCCCCGGCCTGATAGTCCCAGAACGTGTAGAGCCCGGGCGCGTCGCTCGCCGCGCGGACCGCGTCCGTCAGCCCGAGATGGACGAGGGCGCGGAAGCGCGCGCGTGTGTCCGGCAGAAAGAGCGCGTCGCCGCGCCAGGCCTCCGGATCGTAGACGTCCTCTTCCGCCGGGATGACGTTGTAGTCCCCGGCCAGGATCAGCGGCTCTTCGAGAGCGAGGCGCTGGGGCACGTAGTGCAGCAGCCTCTCCATCCATTTGAGCTTGTAGGCGTATTTCTCGGTCTGCGGCGGATTGCCGTTGGGAAGGTAGATCGAGGCGATGCGCAGCGCGCCCTCGCGCGTCGAGACCACCGCCTCGAGAAAGCGGGCATGGTCGTCTTCCGGATCGCCCGGCAGGCGCGCCGTCACCTCGTCGAACGGCAGCTTGGACAGGATGGCGACGCCGTTGAAGGTTTTCTGGCCGTGCACTGCGACATTATAGCCCGCCGCCTCGATCGCCTCGCGGGGAAAGGCGTCGTCGACGCACTTCGTCTCCTGCAGGCAGACGATGTCGGGGCGCGTTTCGCTGAGCCAGGCGAGCAGGTTTCCCAGGCGTTGCTTGATCGAATTGACGTTCCAACTCGCGATACGCATGGCTTTTTTCTAGGCGGTCCGCCGCGCGGCGGCAACGCTTAGATTAACGGCGTTTAATGTGCGGGGCGGCCGGGATTGTGTTAGTTGCACCGGGTTTGTGGTAGAGGACCCCGCCAGGAAACCGCGCGAGAACGGTGTCCGGCAGGCACAAAACCTGCAAGGTGGGGACGGAACAGCCAGGCTCGGTAATCGGGGTATGTCCAAGCGCGCATGGTTAATAGCAGGGGCCGCGATCGTGGGCCTCGCCGGAGTCTTTGTCGCCACGCGCGAATGGTGGGCTCCACCGGGAGCGGTCGCCGAGGCTCCCGCCCAGCCGCGGAACGAGTCGCGCGTCGTTCCGGTCGAGACCGCAAAGGCCGTCAGGATGCCCGTGCCGGTGACCCTCGAAGCGCTCGGCACGGTGACGCCGATCGCCAGCGTGGCGATCAAGTCGCGGCTCGAAACCGAGATCGTCGGCGTCCATTTCGAGGACGGCGCGGCGGTGAAGAAAGGCGATCTGCTGTTCACCTTGGACAGCCGCGCCCTCGAGGCGCAGATTCGCCAGGCCGAAGGCATTCTTGCCCGCGACAAGGCGCAGCTCGAGGGGGCACAGCGCGACCTGCGACGCTATACCGAGCTCCTGGCGAAGAATGCCGGCACCGCGGTCAATGTCGAGAACGCCAAGACCCAGGTCGACATGCTGACCGGCACCGTCAAGGCCGACGAATCCGCGCTGCAGAATCTGCGGGTGCAGCTCAGCTACACCAAGATCTACGCCCCCATCAGCGGGCGCATCAGCGCCGCCGCTGTCAGGGTGGGCAACTTCGTGCGGCCGGCAGACCCGGCGCCGCTCGCGACCGTCAATCAGACGAAGCCGGTCTACGTCACGTTCGGTGTGCCGCAGCGAGCGCTCGCCGAAATTCGCGAGGCCATGGCGGCGGGCACGGCGCGCGTGGAGGCGACCATGCCCGGCGCGGGCAAGACCTCCGTCGGCAAGCTCGCCATGATCGAGAACACGGTGGACGCGGCGAGCGGCATGATCACCGTGCGGGCGATCATGGACAACGAGGACGAGGCGCTGTGGCCGGGAACGCTGGTCAACGTGGTGCTGACGCTTCGCGCTGAGGAGGCGGTCACGGTTCCCTCGGTCGCGGTGCAGACCGGACAGAGGGGCAACTACGTGTTCGTCGTCGACAACGGGGTGGCGGAGGTCCGGCCGGTGAAGATGGCGCGCACGGCGGGCGGCGACGCGGTGATCGGGGAGGGACTGCGGGGAGGGGAGACGGTCGTCGTCGACGGCCAGCTTCTGCTCACCAACGGCACGAAAGTGGCTCCACGCCAGGCGGGGCGCGCGCAGACGGGATCGTGACCGATGACGTTGTCCGAGACATGCATTCGCCGGCCGGTGATGACGACGCTCATCACCGCGTCCATCATCGTCTTCGGCGCCTTCGCCTACCGGCTTCTTCCGGTGGCCGCCCTGCCGCGCGTGGACTTCCCCACGATCTCGATCACCGCGACCTTGCCGGGCGCGAGCCCCGAGACCATGGCGGCCTCGGTCGCCTCCCCCATCGAGCGGCAGTTGTCGACCATTTCCGGCATCAGCTCGATGACGTCGTCCTCCTCGCTCGGCACGACGCAGATTACGGTCCAGTTCGACCTCAACCGCGACATCGACAGCGCCGCGCTCGACGTGCAGACGGCGCTCACCATCGCGCAGCGGCGGCTACCCGCCGAGATGACCACGCCGCCGAGCTTCCGCAAGGTCAATCCCGCCGACTTTCCGGTGCTGTTCATCAGCCTGGTGTCGGACACGCTGCCGCTGTCGAAGGTGAACGAGTACGCCGACACGGTGCTGGCGCAGCAGATCTCGCAGATCCCCGGCGTCGCCCAGGTGCTGATCTACGGCGCGCAGAAATTCGCGGTGCGCGTGCAGGTCGACCCCGAGGCGGCGGCGGCGCGCGGGCTCTCCCTCGACAACATCCGGGACGCGGTGTCGAAGGCCAATTCCAGCGCGCCGGTCGGCACCATCACCGGGCCGCGCCAGAACATCACCCTGCAGGCGACAGGCCAGCTCGAAAGGGCGGAAGCCTACCGCGACGTGGTGGTGGCATGGCGCAACGGCGCGCCGGTCAAGCTCAACGAGGTCGCGCGCGTCGTCGACAGCGTGGAGAACGACAAGATCGCGACGTGGTTCAACGACACGCCTGCGATCACGCTCGCGATCCAGCGCCAGCCGGACGCCAATACGGTCGAGGTGGTCGATCGCGTGCGCGCCAAGCTGCCGGCCCTCCGCGCGCAGGTGCCCGCCGCGATCGCGATGAACGTGATGATGGACCGCTCGGAGTCGATCCGCGAGTCCGTTCACGACGTTCAAGTGACTCTGGCGATCGCCATCGGTCTGGTGATCCTGGTCATCTTCCTGTTCCTCCGCTCGCTTTCGGCGACGATCATTCCGGCGCTGGCGGTGCCGATCTCGCTCATCGGCACCTGCGGGGCGATGTACGCCTTCGACTTCTCCATCAACAACATGACGCTGCTGGCGTTGACGCTCTCCGTCGGCTTCGTGGTCGACGACGCCATCGTCATGCTCGAGAACGTCGTGCGGCACGTCGAGGGCGGCATGCGGCCGTTCGAGGCCGCCTTGAAGGGTTCGCGCGAGATCGGCTTCACCATCGTTTCGATCACGTTCTCGCTGATCGCGGTGTTCATCCCGGTGCTGCTGATGGGCGGCATCGTGGGGCGGATTTTCCGGGAGTTCGCCGTCACGATTTCGGTCGCGATCGTGGTCTCGGGCTTCGTTTCCTTGACCTTGACGCCCATGCTCTGCGCGCGCGTGCTGCGCGGCCATCACGAGGCGGCCGAGCGCCGGCCGAATCCGCTGCTGCGCGCCTTCGAGGTGATGTTCCAGGCCATGCTGCGCGCCTACGAGTGGTCGCTCGACAAGGTACTGGCCTGGCGGGCGGTCATGCTCGCGATCACGCTGGCGACGATCGCCGGATCGGTCTGGCTGTACGTCATCGTGCCGAAGGGCTTCTTCCCGACGGAGGACACGGGCTTCATCATCGGCGTGACGGAAGGGGCGAGCGACTCCTCGTTCGCGGCCATGGCCGAACGTCAGGCGAAGATCGTCGAGATCGTGCGCAAGGATAAGGCGGTCGACTATGTCAACTCGACCGTCGGCGCCGGCGGGCCCAACCCGACGACGAATTACGCGCGCATGTTCATCGCGCTCAAGCCGAAGTCCGAGCGCAAGGAGTCGTCGACGGCCGTCATCCAGCGCCTGCGCCGCGCGACCGCCGCCGTGCCCGGCATGAAGACGTCGTTCCAGAACATCCAGAGCATCAATGTCGGCGGGCGCATCTCCAAGGCGGAGTACCAGTACACCCTGCAGTCGAGCGATACCGAGGCGCTTTATCGCATTGCGCCGGAGATGCGGGACAAGATCGCCCAGCTCGACATGGTGTGGGGCGTCGATACCGATCTCTACATCAGCAATCCGCAGATTTCCGTCGAAATTGATCGCGAACAGGCGGCGGTCTACGGGATCACCGTCGACCAGGTGCGCCAGCAGCTCTTCAGCGCCTACGGCAATCGCCAGATCGGGACAATCTATACCCCCTCGAACGACTACCAGATCATTCTGGAAAGCGATCCGCGCTTCCAGAGCAATCCCTCCGACCTCTCCCGCCTCTATCTGAAGACGGCGAGCGGCCAGCTCGTTCCGTTGACCTCGGTCGCCAAGATCGTGCGCACGGTCGGGCCGCTGCAGGTCAATCACCAGGGGCAGCAGCCCGCGGTGACGATCTCGTTCAATCTGGTGCCGGGGCGCTCCCTCGGCGAGGCGGTCGATGCGATTCAGAAGATCGAGCGGGAGGCGAACCTGCCGCCGACCATCGTCTCGGGCTTCCAGGGCACGGCGCAGGTCTTCCAGGATTCGCTCAAGGGGCAGGGCATTCTCATTCTGGCGGCCGTCTTCGCCGCCTACGTCGTGCTCGGCATCCTCTATGAGAGCTTCATCCACCCGATCACCATCATCTCCGGGCTGCCGTCGGCCGGCATCGGCGCGCTCCTCACGCTGATGGCGTTCAAGATGGACCTGACCGTCATCGCCATGATCGGCATCGTGATGCTGGTCGGCATCGTCAAGAAGAACGCGATCATGATGGTCGATTTCGCGATCGAGCGGCGCCGGGTGGGCGTGGGCGCGGAGGCGGCGATCCGCGAAGCGGCGCTCCTGCGCTTCCGGCCGATCATGATGACCACGTTCGCGGCGATCTTCGGCGCGCTGCCGATCGCGCTCGGCGCGGGCGCGGGTGCGGAGCTGCGTCAGCCGCTCGGCGTTGCCGTGGTCGGCGGTCTGTGCGTCTCGCAGCTGCTGACGCTCTACATCACGCCCGTGATCTACCTCTACCTCGACAAGATCGACCGGCGGCTCAGGCGCACCCTCGAGCCGCAGCTCGAGGAGGTCGGCGAGCTGCCGGAGCGCCCGCGCGCGATCGCGGCCGAATAGACGCGGGGCGGAGGAACGGAGAGGGCCGAAAGGTCAGATCGAAAAGCTCGTCCCGCAGCCGCAGGACGCGGTGGCGTTGGGGTTGTTCACCCTGAACGAGGCGCCGATCAGGTCTTCCACGTAATCGATCTCGGCGCCCGCAAGGAAGCGCGACGAGACCGGATCGACGAGCACGACGACGCCGTCGCGCTCCACCACGATGTCGTCGGAGGCGCGCTCCCGGTCGATGTCGAACTTGTACTGGAAGCCCGAGCAGCCGCCGCCCTCGACGCTGACGCGCAGCACGGTCCCCGCAGGCTCGTTGCGCAGAATTTCGCCGATCCGGCGCGCTGCGCGGTCACTGACGGTGATTTCGGTCATCGCAGAGCTCCTGAATCTGCCCCTGTCGCGAGAACGGAACGTTGCCAGAATGCCCAGCGGATAGTTATGTGCGCCCGGCGGCAGGGTCAATCTCGTGGCGAGCGCGCGACATGGCGATTGATGCAGGGCGGGAGCGTGCGCCCTATGCGTCCCATCCGGCGAAAAGCCGTGGCCGGCAGTTTGCCGAACCGGCGAGCCCGACCCGCAACGCCTTTCGGCGCGACTGCGACCGCATCATCCATTCGACCGCCTTCCGCCGCCTCAAGCACAAGACCCAGGTGTTCGTCGTCCACGAGGGCGACCACTATCGGACCCGGCTGACCCATACCCTGGAGGTCACGCAGATCGCCCGCTCGCTGGCGCGCGCGCTGGGGCTCGACGAGGATCTCGCCGAGGCGCTGGCGCTGGCGCACGACCTCGGGCATCCGCCCTTCGGCCACGCCGGCGAGCAGGCGCTCGATCAGTGCCTCGCCGCCTGCGGCGGCTTCGACCACAATGTGCAGACGCTGCGGGTGGTGACGCGCCTCGAGCGCCGCTACGCGGAGTTCGACGGCCTCAATCTGACGTGGGAGACGCTGGAGGGGCTGATCAAGCACAACGGGCCGCTGACGGCCCGGGACGGAACGCTTCTCCCGCGCTACGCGGCGCGCGGCCTTCCCGCTGCGGCGGTCGGCTATCTTCACGCGCTCGGCGTTCCGACCTGGACGCAAGGAAGCGCCGAGGCCCAGGCCGCGGCGATTGCCGACGACATCGCCTATGACGCCCACGACATCGACGACGGGCTGCGGGCCGAGTTCTTCACCGTCGACGATCTGGCGCAGGTCCCGCTCATCGGCGACCTGCTCGCCGAGGTGCGGCGCGCCTACCCGCGCATCGAGCCCGCGCGCCTCGTCCACGAATTGATCCGCCGGCTGATCACGCGGATGATCGAGGACGTGGTCGCGACCGCCGATCGCCGGCTCGCCGAGCTTGCGGCGTCCTCTCCCGAGGACGTGCGCAACGCCCCCGAGCCGGTGGTCGCCTTTTCCCCGGCCATGGCGGCGGCGGATCGGGCCATCAAGGACTTCCTCTACCCGCGGATGTACCGCCATCCGCGCATCGAGCGCGTCACCGCGGAGGCCAAGCAGGTGGTGCGCGACCTGTTCGCCCATTACAGCGCCTGCCCCGAGTCCATGCCGCCGGACTGGCGCGAAGGCCTCGCCGGGGCGGACAAGGCCGCCCGCGCGCGCCGCGTGGGAGACTTCATCGCCGGCATGACCGACAATTTCGCCCTCGCCGAGCACGCGCGCTACTTTGACTTAACCCCCGAATTGCGTTAGCCGCGCCGGCACATCCTGTTTTTCCTGTGATCCCCATGAGCTCGCCTGCGCAGCAGCAACAGAATCTTTTCGGCCGCGTGCTCGGCCGCGTATGCACCGCGATCGAGGATCTCGGGGCGGCCGGGACGCTGCCCACGGGTCTCGATCTGTCCCAGGTCGTCGTCGAGCCGCCGCGCGACGCCGCCCACGGCGACATGGCGACGAACGCCGCCATGGTCCTCGCCCGGCAGGCCGGCATGAAGCCGCGGGCGCTGGCGGAGGCCATCGTCGGCGCCCTGCGGGGCGATCCCCTGATCGCGGAGATCGCGGTCGCCGGGCCGGGGTTCATCAATATCACCCTGACGCGGGAGGCCTGGTACGACGAGCTGCGCGCCGTGCTGCGGGCGGGCACGGACTACGGCCGATCGGACGTCGGCCGCGGACAGGCGATCAATGTCGAATACGTCTCCGCCAATCCGACCGGCCCGATGCATGTCGGCCACTGCCGCGGGGCCGTCTTCGGCGACGCGCTGGCCAACCTGCTGGCCTTCTGCGGCTACCGCGTCACCCGCGAGTACTACATCAACGACGCCGGCGCCCAGGTCGACGTGCTCGCCCGCTCGGCCTTTCTCCGCTACCGCGAGGCGCTGGGCGAGAATGTCGGTCCGATCCCGGAAGGCATGTATCCGGGCGACTACCTGATCCCGGTCGGCGCGGCCCTGGCGGCCGAATACGGCAGCGCGCTCAGGGACCGCAGCGAGGCGGAGTGGCTGCCGATCGTGCGGGACAAAGCCGTCTCCATGATGATGGCGGCGATCCGCGACGATCTCGCCGCGCTCAATGTTCGCCATGACGTCTTCTTCTCCGAGCGGTCGCTGGCCGTCGGCGATCCGAGCCCGATCGCGGCGACGATCCGCGAGCTCGAGGGGCGGGGGCTGGTCTATCGCGGGCGGCTGCCGCCGCCGAAGGGGCAGCCGGTCGAGGACTGGGAGGATCGGGAGCAGCTTCTGTTCCGTTCGACCGCCTACGGCGACGATATCGACCGGCCGCTGATCAAGTCCGACGGCAGCTACACCTATTTCGCGTCGGACATCGCCTACCACGCCTCCAAGTTCGCGCGCGGCTTCCGCCAGATGATCGACGTCTGGGGGGCCGATCACGGCGGCTACATCAAGCGGATGCAGGCGGCGGTCGCCGCCGTGACCCAGGGCGCGGCGGAACTCGACGTCAAGATCGTTCAGCTCGTGCGCCTCTTTCGGGGCGGCGAGCCGGTCAAAATGTCGAAGCGTGCAGGGGATTTCGTCACGCTTCGTGAAGTGGTGGACGAGGTCGGGCGCGACGCCGTGCGCTTCATGATGCTCTTCCGCAAGAACGACGCGACGCTGGATTTCGACCTCGCCAAGGTGATCGAGCAGTCCCGCGACAACCCGGTGTTCTACGTCCAGTACGGCCATGCGCGGGGCCAGTCGGTGTTTCGCAACGCCCGCGAGGTGGTTCCCGAGCTTCCGACGGACGCCGCGGCGCGTTCGCAATTCCTTCTCAATGCCGCGTTGGAACGGCTTGATCAGCCTGGCGAAATCGATCTTCTCAAGCGTATTGCCCAGTATCCGCGCGTAATAGAGGGGGCGGCGCTGGCCCACGAGCCGCACCGCGTGGCGTTTTACCTGTACGACCTCGCCAGCGCGCTGCATGCGCATTGGACGCAAGGTAATCACCTGCCACATTTACGCTTCATTATCCTCGATGATCCGATACTCACTGTTGCACGTCTTGCACTGATTCAAGGCGTGGTGACCGTGCTTGCCTCCGGGCTGAAGCTGCTCGGAGTCGACGCACCAGAGGAGATGCGGTGATCGCATCCGGTGCCGTTGGGCGTACGTGCCGCCGGCGGCCTCTGGGATCACCCCCGGGCGATCAACCGAACCGATGGCGGTACCTAGCATGGCCGAGGACAGCAAGTTCCGACCTTCCCGCGCCGAAACAATCTCCGTATCGGGGGCCGCCGCGGAGCGGCTCGGACGAGCAGGGTCGTCGGATCCGCTGGCGGAGCTCGCCCGCCTGATCGGACAGGACGACCTTTTCGAGCAGATGCGGCGCGATGCGCGCGCGGACTCGCGCGCCCCTTCCGCGATGCCCGTTTCCGAGCAGCTCGAGGTGGAATCTCGCCGCCTCGCCCGCAACATCGGTCGCGACGAAACGCGCGGCTCCCGCGACCAATCGCCTGATTTTCAACGCAGGGCCCGGCCCGAGCCGCCGGTTACGACCTATCCCGACGCGGAGCCCGCGGCCCCCCGCGCGGCAGCCCAGGCGGACGCGGACGCGCCGACCTACGTCTACGAGCCGCACCGCGCGGACCCGCACAGCGAATACCCGGCCGATTACGGCCCGCAGGACGCCTATTCCGATCCCTATTACGCCGACGGCACGGCCGATCCGCAGGCCGACCCCGCCTACGCCTATGGCGAGGAGGACATGGGGCCGCTGCCGGCGGAGCGGCGCCGCAGCGGATTTGCGACGATCGGCGTCGTGCTCGGCCTCGCCGTGCTGGGGACGGCGGCTGCATTCGGCTACCGCGCCATGGTGGGCGGCGAGTCCGGCCCGCCGCCGGTGATCAAGGCCGACACGACTCCCGCGAAGATCGTTCCGGCCCAGAAGCCGGACGGTCAGGACACCCGGGTGGTCTATGATCGCGCCGAGAAGCCGCAGGTCGAAAGGCTCGTCAGCCGCGAGGAGCAGCCGATCGAAATGAAGGAGGCGAAACCCTCCGCGCCGCGCATGCTGGCGTCGTCGGCGGGCGGCGCCGCGGGCGTGGCGGCGCCTCCGCAGGCCTCGGCCCCGGCGGCTCCGGCCTCCGGCCCGCAGGCTGCGGCCAACCCGAACGAGCCGAAGAAGGTCAAGACCGTGGCCATTCGGCCCGACGGCTCCATCATTCCCGAGTCTGCGCGCGCGCAGCCGGAGACCGGCGGAACGCGGGGCGCGACCGCGAGCGGCACCGCGGCGCCGCGTCTGCCTGTCGCGCGCCCCGCCACCGCGGGTCAGACCGCGAGCCATGGGCCGATGGCCGTCGCGCCGCAGAGCGAGGGCGCGCGCGGCGGCGCCAATGCGCCCGCGCAGTCGGCCCCCGGCCGCGCCGCCCCCGTGGCGGCGGGCATGCATGTGGTTCAGCTCGCCTCGCAGAAGACCGAAGCCGAAGCGGAAGCGTCGTTCCGGGCCCTGCAGGCGAAATATCCGACCGTCCTCGGCGGCTGGCAGCCGTTGATTCGGCGGGTCGATCTCGGCAGCCGCGGCACCTACTACCGCGCGCAGGTCGGTCCGTTCGCGTCGATCGAAGAAGCCAACGAGCTCTGCAGCAATCTCAAGGCCGCGGGCGGTCAGTGCATCGTCCAAAGGAATTAGGGGCCGCTCGCTTGACCCCGCGCCCGGCGCGGGCTAGGCGGCGCCGATGGCACGCGCTTTCATTACGGGCATCGCCGGTCTTTCCCTCGGTGCGGCGGAACGCGCGTTCCTGCGCGAGGCGGACCCTTGGGGGCTCATCCTCTTCCGCCGCAATATTGAGACGCCGGATCAAGTCCGGCGGCTGGTTTCGGAGTTCCGCGCCGCGGTAGGGCGCGACGACGCGCCGGTCCTGATCGACCAGGAGGGCGGGCGCGTCCAGCGGCTGCGGCCGCCGCACTGGCGCGCTTATCCGCCCGGGGCCGCCTACGGCGCCCTCTACGACCTCGACCCGGCGGCGGGGCGCGCGGCGGCGCGGCTCGGCGCGCGGCTGATCGCGGCGGATCTCCTCGACCTCGGCATCACTGTCGATTGCCTGCCGCTCGCCGACGTGCCGGTGCCGGGCGCCGACGCCGTGATCGGCGACCGCGCCTACGGCGCCGCGGCGGACAAGGTCGCGGCGCTCGCCGCCGCCGTGGCGGACGGCCTCATGGAGGGCGGCGTGCTGCCCGTGCTCAAGCACCTGCCGGGTCACGGCCGCGCCAATGTCGACAGCCACGAGCGGCTGCCGGTCGTCGACGCCGAGCGGGAAACGCTCGAGGCGTCCGACTTCGCCGCGTTCCGCCCGCTCGCGAGATTGCCGCTGGGCATGACTGCGCACGTGGTCTACACGGCCGTCGACCCCGCTCGGCCTGCGACGACCTCGGCGCAGGTGATCGCCGAGGTGATCCGCGGCTTCATCGGCTTCGACGGCGCGCTCATGAGCGACGACGTGTCCATGGGCGCGCTGTCGGGGTCCGTCGCGGCGCGCACGCGGGCCTGCTTCGCCGCCGGCTGCGACCTCGTGCTGCACTGCAACGGCCGGCTGGACGAGATGCAGGAGGTCGCCGCGGAGGCGCCGCTGCTTGCGGACGACGCGGCCCGCCGCGCGGCCGCCGCGCTTGCGGCGCGCAGGGCGCCGGCGCCGTTCGATCCGCGCGAAGCCTGGCAGCGCTTTTCAGCTATGATGGCGCCGGTGCGCGGAATCGCTGATTCGGTCACGGTGGCATGACAGCCGAAGACCAGCCGTTCGAGGCCCAGCAGGCCGCGGTCCCGGCGGACGAGCCCGCCCTGATCGTGGATGTCGAGGGTTTCGAAGGGCCCCTCGATCTGCTGTTGACGCTCGCGCGCCAGCAGAAGGTCGACCTCACGAAGATTTCGATTCTCGCTCTCGCCGATCAGTATCTCGCCTTCATCGAGGCGGCGCGGAAGCTGCACCTCGAACTCGCCGCCGACTACTTGGTGATGGCGGCTTGGCTCGCCTACCTGAAGTCGCGGCTGCTCATCCCGACGACGGGGGAGTCGGAAGGGCCGAGCGCGGCGGACATGGCGACCGCGCTCGCTTTCCGGCTGCGCCGGCTCGAGGCGATCCGCGCCGCCGCCGAGGCGCTGACCGCGCGGCCGCAGCTCGGGCGCGACTTCTTTGCGCGCGGCATGCCGGAGCCGGTGACGGCGGTGAAGCGGCCCGAATGGTCGGCGACGCTCTACGACCTCCTGAGCGCCTATGCCTCGCAGCGGCGCAAGGCTCTCGCGCGCGTGCGGTTCGCGCCGCGGACCGTGTGGTCGCTCGCCGAGGCGCGGGCCGTGCTCGAACGGCTCGTGGGCAGCGCCCAGGACTGGAGCCGCCTCGACGAGTTTCTCATCGCCTATGTGGTGGAGCCCTCGATGCGCGCGACCGTGTTCGCTTCCAGCTTCGCCGCGACCCTCGAAATGGTGCGCGAAGGACATATCGAGGTTCATCAGGATTCCGCATTCGCGCCGATCTATGTGCGCAAGCGCGTGGCGAGCGACGCGCCGACAGGCGACGGTCACGCTCCCATGACGGCCGCGAACGACCAATAAGCAAGAGGAGCTGACGACCATGACCGCGCTGGCCGAACAGCGTCCGGCACCGGCGGACGACGCGAGCGACGAGGAAGGCGTGGTGCGGCAGGAAGCGCGCCCGGAGGAGCTGCGCCTGCTCGAAGCCCTGCTGTTCGCCGCGAGCGAGCCGCTCGACGAAGCCAAGCTCAAGGAGCGGCTGCCCGAAGGCGTCGACGTGCGCGCGGCGCTGCGCGCCCTGCAGGCGGAATATGCGCCACGGGGCGTCAACCTCGTGCGCGTGGCCGGCAAGTGGGCCTTCCGGACGGCCAACGACCTCGCATGGCTGCTTTCGAAGGATGTCGTCGAGCCGAAGAAGCTCTCGCGCGCGGCGCTGGAGACGCTCGCGATCATCGCCTACCATCAGCCGGTGACGCGCGCCGAAATCGAGGAGATCCGCGGCGTCTCGACCTCCAAGGGCACGATCGACGTGCTCCTGGAAACCGGCTGGATCAGGCTGCGCGGCCGCCGCAAGGCGCCCGGCCGGCCCGTGACCTTCGGCACGAGCGAGGCCTTCCTCGCCCATTTCGGATTGGATTCGATTTCCGACCTGCCGGGCCTCGAGGAGCTGAAGGGAGCCGGCCTGCTGGAGGGCGGGCTCCCGCCGGGATTCTCGGTGCCGGCGCCTTCGGATGATCCCGGTCTCCGGGAGGACGAGGAGCCGCTCGAGCCCGGCGATCTCGATCTCACGCTCGGCCCCCCGGCCGAGCGCATCGAGAGTGCTGGCGAAGGAGCAGGTGAGGAGTAAGTCTTGGCCGACGGCGAACCGCTCCGGCAAGGCATTCTGCGGCGTCTGGTGTCGCGCCCCCGCACGCCGGCCGCCTTTGCCGCGCGGCTGACCTTCGAACACGTCTCGCACCGCTACGGCGAGGTGGAGGCCGTCAACGACGTCAGCCTCGACATCGCGCCGGGCGAGATCCTGTGCCTGCTCGGCCCCTCGGGCTGCGGGAAGACCACCCTGTTGCGTCTTGCGGCCGGGGTGGAAACCCCGACTGCGGGGCGCATTCTCATTAATGGCCAGGACGTGACGAAAGGGCCGACCATGCTGCCGCCGGAGCGGCGGGGCGTCGGCCTGATGTTCCAGGACTTCGCGCTGTTTCCCCACCTGACCAACCTCGCCAATGTGATGTTCGGGCTGCGCGACCTGCCGCGCCCAGACGCCGAGCGGGAGGCGCGCCTGGCGCTCGAAAGGGTGGGGCTCGGGGACCTCGCCGACGCCTATCCGCACATGCTCTCCGGCGGCGAGCAGCAGCGGGTCGCGCTCGCCCGCGCGGTCGCGCCGCGGCCGAACGTGCTGCTGATGGACGAGCCGTTCTCCGGGCTCGACCGCCGCCTGCGCGAGGAGGTGCGGGAGGACACCCTCGCCGTTCTCCGCGAGAGCCGGGTGACCTGCATCGTGGTCACGCACGACCCGGAGGAGGCCCTGCAAATGGGCGACCGGATTGCGCTGATGCGCGCCGGTGGCCTCGTTCAGGTGGACGAGCCGGAGGCGATCTATCACCGCCCGGTCGACATCTTCGCCGCCCGCTACTTCTCGATGCTCAACGAGGTGCTGGCGACCGTGAGGGACGCGCGCGTGCACACCCCGCTCGGCGCCTTTGCCGCGCCCGGACTGGCCGAAGGCAGCGAGGCGATCGTCGGCATCAGGCCTCACGGCATTCTTCTGCGGCCCTCCGGCTCCGGGGTGCCGGGCCGGCTCGAGTCCCGCCGTTTTCTCGGCGACGTGGAGCTGCTCGATATTCGCGTCGAAGGCCTCGAGACGCCGCTGCGCGCGCGCAGCCATGAACGCACGCGCATGCCGCTCGGCAGCGAGGTCGGGATTGCGATTGATCCCTCCGAGGTCCTTGTTTTTGCCGCGCCCGGGGCCTAGGTTCGCCTTGAAGCCGCAATGGGCCGGGGTGCGCGCGGCCCATTTTTCAGAGGATTACCCCAATGGGTTCGCTGAGTATTTGGCACTGGCTGGTGGTGGTCGTCGTCGTGCTTCTGCTCTTCGGGCGCGGCAAGATCTCCGAGCTGATGGGCGACATGGCCCAGGGCATCAAGGCCTTCAAGAAGGGCATGGCGGAGGACACCGAAGCCAAGGCGGAGCCCGCCAAGCCGGAGCCGCCGAAGACGATCGAGCATCAGCCGCCGGCCTCCGGCTCGCCGGCGATGAACCAGCGTGCCGAAACCGAGCGTCGGGTCGAGGGTTCGACCATCTGAGCGCCGCCGTCGCGAGGGGCGAGCCTGACGCGAGAGCGGATCGGCCGCTGCGCGCCGGCGCGCGTCCGGTGGAGTTGACACTCGCATGTTCGACATAAGCTGGGGAGAACTCGTCCTCATCGGCATGGTCGCGCTCATCGTGATCGGCCCGAAGGAGTTGCCCGCAGTCTTGCGCACGGTCGGGCAATGGACGGCGAAGATCCGCCGCATGGCCGCCGAGTTCCAAAGCCAGTTCCAGGAAGCGATGCGGGAAGCCGAGTTCGCCGACCTCAAGAAGCAGGTCGATTCGATCGGCGATTCGGTCCGCGGTCTGAGCGATCTCGATCCGCTGGAGACGGCGAAGAAGGAGATCGAGGGCACGGTTTCGAGCGCGGGCGCCACGCCCTCCGGCGAGCCGGAGCCGTCCGCTGCCATTCCGGCGTCCGCCATCGGGCCTTCGGGCGGACCGCAACCCGGCGAACCCCAGCCCGGCGCGCCGGCTGACGCGGCTGCGGACTCCGCCGCCGCGCAGCCCTCCGCGGCGCCGGCGTCCCCCGAGGCGGGCGCGGGCGCGCCCGAGCCGGAGAAGCCCTCGACGATCGGGGAGGGGCGTGCGGCATGACGCACGAGGACATCGACGCCACCAAGGCGCCCTTGATGGATCATCTGATCGAGCTGCGCTCGCGCCTCATCAAGGCGCTGGTGGCGCTGTTCGTCATGTTCCTCGTCTGCTTCTATTTCGCGACCACGATCTACAACATCCTCGTCTGGCCGTTCGTGTGGGTGGCGGGCGCAGGCGCCTCCAAGTTCATCTACACCGCGCTGCTCGAATACTTTCTGACGAAGCTCAAGCTCGCGCTGTTCGGTGCGGCGTTCCTCGCTTTTCCGGTGATCGCGACGCAGATCTACATGTTCGTCGCGCCCGGGCTCTATCGCCACGAGCGCCAGGCGTTCCTGCCTTACCTCATTGCGACGCCGATCTTCTTCACGCTGGGGGCGCTCGTCGTCTATTTCGTCGTCATGCCGATGCTCGTGCGCTTCTCGCTCGGCATGCAGCAGGCGGGCGGGGAAGGGCAGGCCGAGATCGCGCTTCTGCCGAAGGTCGGCGAGTATCTGTCGCTGATGATGTCGCTGATCTTCGCCTTCGGCATCGCCTTTCAGCTTCCGGTCATCCTCACGCTGCTCGCGCGTGTCGGCATCATCACTGCCGAGGCGCTGCGCGCGAAGCGGCGCTACTTCATTGTCGGCGCCTTCGTCATCGCGGCAGTCCTCACGCCGCCGGACGTCATCAGCCAGCTCTCGCTGGCGCTGCCGCTGCTGCTCCTTTACGAGTGTTCGATCTGGTCGGCGCGTTTGGTCGAGAAGAAGGCGCGCGCTGCGGCAGCGGCCGCCTCGGCCCAGGCCAATCCGGCGGAGTGAGTTTGCGCATTTCGTCACCGTCGGGCTTGACCCGGCGCTCCATCCTCTTACGAAGGGCGTGGGGCCCGGCTGCAATCCGGGCGTGACGACGGTGCAACGAGGCGCGCGCGGCGGCGAGACGATGTGCCATGCATGACATCCGCTGGATTCGCGAAAATCCCGAGACGTTCGACCGGCGGCTGAACCGGCGTCCGCTGGATGCGGCGGATCGCGAAAGATTTTCCGCGCGCGCGCTGCTCGACCTGGACGAGCGTCGCCGCGCCGCGATCGCGAAGCTCGAGCAGGCGCAGGCGCGCCGCAACGCGGCCTCCCGGGAGATCGGCGAAGCCAAGAAGGCGAAGGACGAGGCGCGGGCGCAGGCGCTGATGGCCGAGGTCGCCGCCCTCAAGACCAGCATCCCCGAACTCGAAGCCGAGGCGAAGAAGCTTGAGGACGCGCTGCTCGGCCCGAACGGCCTGCTGGCGCAGATTCCCAACCTGCCGCTCGACGAGGTGCCGGACGGCGCCGACGAGACCGGCAATGTCGAGCACCACCGCTTCGGCGCGAAGCGCGACTACGGCTTTGCGCCGAAACAGCACTTCGAGCTCGGCGAGGCGCTCGGCCAGATGGATTTCGAGACGGCGGCAAAGCTCTCCGGCTCGCGCTTCGTGGTGCTGAAGAAGGGGCTCGCGCGGCTCGAGCGCGCGCTCGCGCAGTTCATGCTCGATCTGCACACGAGCGAGCACGGCTATACCGAGGTTTCGCCGCCCTTGCTCGTGCGCGACGAGGTGATGTTCGGCACCGCGCAGCTGCCGAAGTTCTTCGAGGATCAGTTTGCCGCCTTGCCGGCCTCGGCGCTCGAAGACGGGGGCGAAGGCAACGGCGAAGGAAACGGGGACCCGCCCCGCTACGCGTTCACGCGGACCATCGGCGACCGGGAGCGATACTGGCTCATCCCCACCGCCGAAGTCTCGCTGACGAATCTCGTGCGCGACTCCATCCTCGACGAGGAGGCGCTGCCGCTGCGCCTCACCGCCTGCACGCCGTGCTTCCGCGCGGAGGCGGGCGCGGCGGGCAAGGACACGCGCGGCATGATCCGCCAGCACCAGTTCACGAAGGTGGAGCTCGTGTCGATCACGACGCCCGAGCAGTCGTGCGACGAGCTCGAGCGCATGCTCGCCTGCGCCGAGGAGGTGCTGCGCCGGCTCGACCTGCATTACCGGGTGGTGACGTTGTGCACGGGCGACATGGGCTTCGCCTCGCAGAAGACCTACGACATCGAGGTGTGGCTGCCGGGGCAGGGGGCCTATCGCGAAATCTCCTCCTGCTCGGTCTGCGGCGACTTCCAGGCCCGCCGCATGGCCGCCCGTTACCGGACGAAGGAAGGCCGCCAGGTCCGCCACGTCCACACGCTCAACGGCTCGGGCGTCGCGGTTGGCCGGGCGCTCATCGCCGTCATGGAGACCTATCAGCAAAGCGGCGGCTCGATTGCGGTGCCCGACGCACTGCAGCCATACATGGGCGGTATCAAGGTCATCGGGGAGGCCGCCTGATGGTCGCTCACCGCAGCCCGGCCGGGCGCGCGAGAAAGCGTTTCTTTCGCCCTGCCAGAGGGGCGGCGGCCGGCCGAGGGGTGGAACTCGCCTGATGCGCATCCTGGTCACCAACGACGACGGCATCCACGCACCCGGTCTCGTGGTCTGCGAGGAGATCGCCCGCGCGCTGTCCGACGACGTCTGGGTCGTTGCGCCGGAAACGGATCAGTCGGGCGTGTCGCACTCCCTCTCGCTCAACGACCCGCTGCGGCTGCGCAAAATCGGCGAGCGGCACTATGCCGTGAAGGGAACGCCGACCGACTGCGTCATCATGGGCGTCCGCCACATCCTCGACACGCCGCCGGCGCTCGTGCTCTCGGGCGTCAACCGCGGCCAGAACGTCGCCGAGGACGTGACCTATTCGGGCACCGTCGCCGGCGCGATCGAAGGCACCGTGCTCGGCATTCCCTCGTTCGCACTGTCCCAGGCCTACAGCGCCGAGACGCGGCAGAAGCCCTTCTGGGAGACGGCGCGCACCTTCGCGCCGGGCATCATTCGCCGGACGCTCGAGACCGGCGTGCCCCGCGATGTGCTCATCAACGTGAATTTCCCCGATTGTCCGCCCGAGGCGGTCGGCGGCATCGCCGTGACGACGCAGGGCAAGCGCGACCAGGACCTTTTGCGGATCGAGGCGCGCCAGGACGGGCGGGGCAATCCGTATTACTGGATCGCCTTCGCGCGCCGCGAGCGGTCGACCCCGGCCCACGGCACGGACCTGTTGGCGATCGCCACGAATCGCATTTCGGTGACCCCGCTGCGGCTCGACTTGACCGACGAGCCGTTCATGACCCGGCTTGCCGAACTCTTCGCCGAGGCGACCGTATGAGCGGCCGGCTTCGCTGCGCAGAGTGAGGGTTGAGTCATGCGACGCGCTGTTCGAAAGGCGGCGCGGCGGATGCAGCCTGGCGGACGCGGGAGGGGGTAAGGTGCCCGACAAGCCTCTTTCGGACGGCAGCATCGCGCGGATGGAGTTTCTGCTCGCCCTGCGCCGGCGGGGGATCGTCGACCCGGCGGTGCTGCGCGCCATGGACGAGGCGCCCCGCGAGCACTTCGTCACCGCCGAATACGCCGACGAGGCCTACGAGGACCAGGCGCTGCCGATCGCCTGCGGGCAGACCATCAGCCAGCCCTACATCGTCGCCTATATGACCGAGCAGCTTGCGGTGAAGCCGCAGCACCGCGTCCTCGAGATCGGCACCGGATCGGGCTACCAGGCGGCGGTGCTGTCGCGGCTCGCGCGCGAGGTCTACACGGTCGAGCGTTTCCGCACGCTCGCCGATGCGGCGCGGGTGCGGCTCGAAACGCTCGGGTTCCGCAACGTGCAGGTGGTGTTCGGCGACGGCACCCAGGGCCTGCCCGAGCACGCCCCCTTCGACCGCATCGTCGTGACCGCGGCGGCCGAGACCGTCCCGGAAGTGTTGGTCGAGCAGCTGGCCGATAGCGGTATCATGGTATTGCCGCTCGGTCCCTATGACGGGCCGCAGGTCATCGTGAAGCTCACGAAATGCGGCGGCGCGCTCAAGCGGGAAGACCTCATCGGCGTGCGCTTCGTGCCGCTGCTGCGCGGGCAGGCCCGCGAGCTGTGATGCCTCTCGGCGCGATGCGAAGGGCCGGGACGGCGCGTAATTTTTCGTCAAGGTTTAAG